>NZ_JASGBY010000003.1:0-422724 GCF_030053355.1 Pantoea sp. EA-12
TTTTACGTCCGGAGACGTTGATATCAATCCTGCGAGTGCCCACACAGATTGTCTGATAAATTGTTAAAGAGCGGTGCAATCAGCGCCTTAAGCTGCTGTTGCGAGGTGGCGTATATTACGCTTTCCTCCTTCAGAGTCAAACACTTTTTTCAGTGTTTTTTCTCCGGCGGGGTGAATCACTTCACGCCCTGCTGAGCCGTCTGCGTTGCCGCTTTGCCGTCTCAGTGGTGGCGCATTATAGGCAGACTCTGAGGAAGCGCAAGCGTAAATTTCAACTTTTTTATCGTTCGATTAAGATTTGTGCAAAAGGCCCGTTTTTAGGCCTTTTTAAGCCGTCCAGGCAACTCAGCCAGGCTATTAAGCACCCAATCAGCCGCTGCTTCACCTTCTGCAGTTACCGGTTTTCCGCTGCGCACCAGCACTTTTGTGCCGACACCCGCCGCCTGCGCAGCCTGCATATCTTCTATTTTGTCGCCTACCATATAAGAAGCAGCCATATCGATGTTCAGATGCTTCTGTGCAGACAGCAGCATACCGGGTTGCGGCTTACGGCAATCGCACGCCTGGCGATACTCTTCTACTGTTGCATCGGGTAGATGCGGACAGAAATAGATACCGTCGAGATCGACATCGCGATCCGCCAGCGACCAATCCATCCATTCGGTGAGCTGCATAAACTGGTCTTCAGTAAACATGCCGCGCGCAATACCCGACTGGTTGGTCACCAGCACCAATGCATAACCCATCTTTTTAAGCGCCTGTAACGCTTCAATGGTGCCATCAATAAATTCAAAATTATCGATTTCATGGACATAGCCGTGATCGACATTCAGGGTGCCATCACGATCAAGGAAAATAGCCGGGACTTTGTTCGTCACGTAGAAACTCCTGCTGCAAATAGTGCCGCTCAGTATCGCATGATTGCGTATAGCGAGAGAATGGCAGATTGAATGACTTCGATTGATTTAGCCGTCTGGATGCCTTAACATCCATCCAAATTTCACGCTGTGCAACAGTATGAAACCCGATACACCACGGACAACGCAACACGATAACTATTAAACTAATGATTAAACTCGAAAATATTACCAAGGTGTTCCAGCAAGGTTCACGCACTATTCAGGCGCTGTCAAACGTCAGCCTGCACGTGCCTGCTGGGCAGATTTATGGCGTCATCGGTTCTTCCGGTGCCGGTAAAAGTACGCTCATTCGCTGCGTTAACTTATTAGAACGTCCAACATCTGGCCGCGTATTGGTTGATGGCCAGGAGTTAACCGCCCTCTCCTCCGGGCAACTCACACTGGCTCGCCGCCAAATTGGCATGATCTTCCAGCATTTTAATCTCATGAACTCACGCACCGTATCCGGTAACGTCGCACTGCCGCTTGAGTTGGGCAACCTGTCACGTGACCAGATTAAAAAGCGAGTGAGTGAGCTGTTAGAGTTAGTTGGACTGGCGGACAAGCACGACAGCTGGCCAGCCAATCTCTCCGGTGGCCAAAAGCAGCGTGTCGCCATTGCGCGTGCGCTGGCAAGTAACCCTAAAGTTCTGCTGTGTGACGAAGCCACCAGCGCACTGGACCCGGCCACCACGCGTTCAATTCTCGAACTGCTGAAAGACATCAACCGCCGTCTGGGTATTACCATTCTGTTGATCACACATGAAATGGACGTGGTAAAACGCATCTGCGATCAGGTTGCGGTGATCAGCAATGGTGAGTTGATTGAGAAAGACAGCGTCAGCGAAGTGTTCTCGCACCCTAAAACCCCGCTGGCTCAGCAATTCATTCAATCTACGCTGCACCTGGATATCCCGGACGATTACCAGCAGCGTATGACACCACAAGCCACCGCCGAAAGTGTGCCTCTGCTGCGTCTGGAATTCACCGGCAAATCGGTGGATGCGCCGCTGCTTTCAGAAGCCGCTCGCCGTTTCAATGTGAATAACAACATCATCAGTGCTCAAATGGATTACGCCGGTGGCGTGAAGTTCGGCATCATGCTGGCCGAAATGGATGGCAGTGAAACAGATACACAGGCAGCCATTGCCTGGCTGCAAGAAAATCATGTGAAAGTAGAGGTACTGGGTTATGTCTGAAGCGATGATGTGGTTACTGACGCGTGGCGTCTGGGAAACGCTGATGATGACCTTTGTCTCCGGCTTCTTTGGTTTTGTCCTTGGCCTGCCAGTGGGCGTGTTGCTGTACGTCACGCGTCCAGGACAGATTCTGGCGAATGGCGTGCTTTATCGCGTGTTGTCTGCGCTGGTAAATATCTTCCGCTCGATTCCCTTCATTATTCTGCTGGTATGGATGATTCCTTTCACGCGCGCCATCGTAGGCACCTCGATTGGTCTGCAGGCCGCCATTGTGCCACTGACAGTCGGCGCGGCTCCCTTTATTGCGCGCATGGTTGAGAACGCCTTGCTGGAGCTGCCAACCGGTTTGATTGAAGCCTCACGCGCCATGGGTGCCACCCCGCTGCAAATCGTGCGTAAGGTGCTGCTGCCGGAAGCCCTGCCGGGTCTGGTGAATGCCGCTACAATTACCCTGATTACGCTGGTCGGTTATTCCGCCATGGGCGGTGCCGTGGGTGCTGGCGGTCTGGGTCAGATTGGTTATCAGTACGGTTACATTGGCTATAACGCCACCGTGATGAATACCGTACTGATTTTACTGGTTGTTCTGGTGTACTTAATTCAGTTCTGTGGCGACCGCATTGTACGTGCTGTGTCCCATAAATAAGCAAACAACATCAATAGTCCTCTATTAAGGAAAGGATATGTCTTTCACATTTAAAAAGATTGCCGCTGTGGGTGCTCTGATTGGCGCAATTGCGCTGGCAGGATGCGATCAGAAAGCTAAAGATCCAAACCACATCAAAGTGGGTGTGATTGTCGGTGCTGAGCAGCAGGTTGCAGAAACCGCGGTTAAAGTTGCCAAAGAGAAATATGGCCTGGATGTCGAACTGGTGACGTTCAACGACTATGTGCTGCCAAACGAAGCACTGAGCAAAGGCGATATTGATGTTAATGCCTTCCAGCACAAACCGTACCTGGACCAGCAGATCAAAGATCGTGGTTATAAGCTGGTTCCAGTCGGCAACACCTTTGTTTACCCGATTGCTGGCTACTCGAAAAAAATCAAATCTCTGGATGAACTGCAGAACGGTGCGCAGATTGCTATCCCGAACGATCCAACCAACCTTGGTCGTTCTCTGCTGCTGCTGCAGAAAGTGGGCCTGATCAAACTGAAAGATGGCGTTGGCCTGCTGCCAACCTCACTGGATATCGTTGAGAACCCGAAAAACCTGAAGATTGTTGAGCTGGAAGCGCCGCAGCTGCCACGTTCACTGGACGACCAACAAATCGCCCTGGCCGTGATCAATACCACCTACGCTAGCCAGATTGGCCTGACGCCAGCGAAAGATGGCATCTTCGTGGAAGATAAAGATTCTCCTTACGTCAACCTGATCGTCAGCCGTGAAGATAATAAAGATGCGGAGAACGTGAAGAAATTTGTGCAGGCATATCAGTCTGATGAAGTTTCAGAAGCCGCTAACAAAATCTTCAACGGCGGTGCAGTGAAAGGCTGGTAATTTTCGCCTTTCATGCCATGCAGGGCGGCTTCGGCCGCCCTTTCTTTTTGCTGACTTGTTATTTAATCCGGTCCTTGATTCAATAACGCCACTTTTTATTTATGAGGATGTTGATATGCGTTTTTTACCGCTCTGCTTGTTGGCATTAATGCTAACAGGGTGTGTACGTGAATATCACCCGATAAGCAGCGCCCCTGTTCGTCCACAGGCGTCATCCAGCGAACCTGAACGCAAACCCACTCCACGCCCTGCGCCGGTGAAAATTTATACCGACGCTACCGATCTGGTCAGCAACCCGTTCCGCGATCTGGGTGAAGTATCCGCTGATGATTGCCAGAGCAGCAGCCAGGATTCGCCTCCCAACATCAACACCGCGCGCAAGCGTCTGCAGATCAAAGCGGCGAACATGAAAGCTAATGCGGTATTGCTGCACAAGTGCGAAATCGTCACCAGCACGCCAGGCTGCTATCGCCAGGCGATTTGCCAGGGCTCTGCACTGAAAGTTTCCAATCAATGAGTGATTTTGCCTTTGCGCAAATCGGCGTCATTCGTTCGCCGTGGAAAGAGAAATTTGCCGTGCCGCGCCAGCCCGGCTTAGTGCAGGATGGTGGCGGCGAATTGCACTTACTGCCGCCCTATAATCAGCCAGAGGCGGTGCGCGGGCTTGAAGACTTTAGTCACCTCTGGGTGCTGTTTGTCTTCCACCAAACCATGGAAGGTGGCTGGCGTCCAACCGTGCGACCTCCTCGCTTAGGCGGCAACGCGCGCATGGGGGTATTTGCCACGCGCTCAACGTTTCGCCCCAATCCCATCGGCATGTCGCTGGTCGAGTTAAAAGGCATCCGGTGTGAAAAGCAGCAAGTGATTTTGCAGCTTGGCAGTCTGGACTTGGTCGATGGTACACCGGTGGTGGATATCAAACCCTACCTGCCATTTGCTGAAGCCCTTCCCGATGCACGCGCAGGATTTGCCCAAAGCGCCCCGGATGCGAGCATGCCGGTTCGCTTCTCCGCGTTAGCGCAAAGCCAAATCCAGCAGCAGAAAAAGCACCCCCAACTGGCGCGATTTATTGCTGAAGTATTGGCGCAAGATCCCCGCCCTGCCTATCGAAAAGGTGAAGCGGAAGATCGTGAGTATGCCGCCTGGCTACTCGACTTCAATGTGCGTTGGCGTATCGATGAGGCCGGCACCGAAGTGATCGCCCTCGATCCGCGCTAAAACAAGCTTTTGAGTGATTGGTCTCGCTGGTACACTAGCCGCCAGAAAAATTTTTGTCAGTGTCCTTCCGTACAACTGGAATCGTAATCAATGCGTACTACTCAATATCTGCTCTCTACTCAGAAAGAGACGCCTTCCGATGCGGAAGTGATCAGCCACCAGCTGATGCTGCGCGCCGGGATGATCCGTAAACTGGCTTCTGGCCTTTACACCTGGTTGCCGACCGGTGTCCGCGTCCTGCGAAAAGTTGAAAACATCGTACGCGAAGAGATGAACAACGCGGGCGCGATTGAGATCTCCATGCCGGTGGTTCAGCCTGCCGATTTGTGGGAAGAGAGCGGTCGTTGGGAGCAGTACGGCCCGGAACTGCTGCGCGTTAAAGATCGCCACGACCGTCCATTCGTATTGGGTCCAACCCATGAAGAAGTGGTGACCGATCTGATCCGCAACGAGCTCAGCTCCTACAAACAGCTGCCGCTGAACCTGTATCAGATCCAGACCAAATTCCGTGATGAAGTTCGCCCGCGCTTTGGTGTGATGCGTTCACGCGAGTTCATCATGAAAGATGCGTATTCGTTCCATACCTCGCAGGAATCGCTGCAGGAAACCTATAATGCGATGTACCGCGCATACAGCCAGAGCTTCAGCCGTATGGGTCTGGATTTCCGTGCGGTTCAGGCTGACACCGGCTCCATTGGCGGTAGCGGCTCTCACGAGTTCCAGGTTCTGGCACAGAGCGGTGAAGATGATGTGATCTTCTCGAGCGAGTCCGATTACGCTGCCAATATTGAAAAAGCAGAAGCGGTTGCGCCAGCAGGCGATCGTCCAGCAGCAACGCAGGAACTGACGCAGTTCGCAACGCCCAATGCCAAGACCATTGCAGAGCTGGTTGAGCAGCATCAGATCCCGGTTGAAAAAACCGTGAAGACGCTGATTGTCAAAGCAACAGAAGAGAGTGGCCATTCGCTGGTTGCGCTTTTGGTGCGCGGCGATCATGAACTTAATGAGATCAAAGCCGAACATCTGGATATCGTTGCCTCTCCACTTGAAATGGGCAGCGAAGAAGCCATTCGTGCTGCAATCGGTGCTGGTTTCGGTTCTCTCGGCCCTGTTGGTTTGAACATGCCAGTGATTGCTGACCGTACCGTGGCCAAAATGAGCGACTTCTCAGCGGGCGCTAATATTGATGGCCAGCACTTTGCCGGCATCAACTGGGTACGTGATTTACCAGAAGCACGCGTGGAAGATATTCGTAACGTGGTGGAAGGCGATCCAAGCCCAGATGGCAAAGGCACGCTGCAGATCAAACGCGGTATCGAAGTCGGTCACATCTTCCAGTTGGGTACCAAGTACTCAGATGCGATGAAAGCGGCGGTACAAGGTGAAGATGGCCGTAACCAGATTATGACCATGGGTTGCTATGGTATCGGCATCACCCGTGTCGTCGCGGCAGCCATTGAGCAGAACCATGACGAGCGCGGTATCATTTGGCCAGCTGCACTGGCACCGTTCGAAGTGGCGATTCTGCCAATGAACATGCACAAATCTTTCCGCGTGAAAGAGCTGGCGGAAGAGCTGTACAACGAACTGCGTGCTAAAGGCATCGATGTGATTCTGGACGATCGCAAAGAGCGTCCGGGCGTGATGTTCGCTGATATGGAACTGATTGGCGTGCCGCACACTATCGTGATTGGCGATCGTAACCTTGATAATCAAGAGATCGAGTACAAATCGCGTTCAGCCAGCGAGAAACAGATGATTAAGCAACACGACATCGTCAACTTCCTGGCTACAGCCCTGAATAAGTAATACTGAACGCCTCCTTTGGGAGGCGTTTTTTATTGCACCTTCCCGCGCATCGCCTTCACGTTACTGCGTCGTGTTTTACTCTCCAGCCTGCGCTCTTTTGATGCGCGTGTTGGACGCGTTGCCCGCCGAACCTTTTCAACCGTAGTGAGTTCTCGAATCAGATTGATTAACCGCTGCAGGGCCGCCTCGCGGTTCATTTCCTGGCTGCGATATTCCTGAGCTTTGATAATCACCACGCCCTCTGCGGTAATCAAATGGTGGCTTGCCGCAAGGAGTCGCTCCTTGTAAAACGGCGGCAACGACGATGCGTGAATGTCGAAACGTAGATGAATGGCGGTGGATGTTTTATTCACATGCTGGCCGCCCGCGCCCTGTGCGCGGATGGCACTGAGCTCGACTTCATTATCCGCAAGTGAAACCGTTCGAGACAGCACGATCATCTGTCACCTGCCGTTAAGTACGACGTTGTGTCGTGTAATAACCTGTTCATCAACTTAACCTTTTGTGCGCCGTCTAAATGCTTAAGACCAGCGCTATCTGTCACTTTTACACTTTTCTTTGCAAACATCCCGCGCCTCCCAGGCTGATTTCCATGAAAATCCTGTGATATAGTCGCGTATCAACCAGAGTATTTAAGCTCTGCTGAGGAGGTGTATGTGCAAAAGTATTGTGAGTTAGTTCGCCAGAAGTATGCCGAAATTGGTAGTGGCGACCTGGGGTATGTGCCAGACGCGATAGGTTGCGCGCTAAACGCACTCAACGATATTGCCGCTAATTCTGCGCTAAACTCTTCTGTCAGGGAACAAGCAGCTTACGCTGCTGCAAACTTATTGGTGAGCGACTATGTTGACGAATGAAGCCTACAAACCCATCAACTGCGATGACTACGATAGCCTCGAACTCGCCTGCACCAAACACTGGACGCTGTCTTTAGAGTTAAAAAGCGGCGATCAGCTCAAGGCGAAAGCCGTGGACATGGTCTCACGTAAAAACGTGGAGTACCTGACAGTCGATCTTTCCGGTGAAATCCGCGAACTTCGGCTGGATCACATCGCCAGCTTTAGCCATCCCGAACTGGGCACCGTCATCGTCAGCGAAGACGAATAGTCCCCTGCATCTGGGCGGAAGCATTTTTCCGCCCTCCTCATTTAAGGCTTTAACGAACCGTAGTAAGCCGCCAAATCTTCCATATCCTGATCGCTCAATCCCGCAACAAAAGCTTTCATCACTTCGGCTTGTCCGCCACTACGTTCGCCTTTTTTATAAGCTTGCAATGAATGCAGCAGATAGGGTGCATGTTGTCCTGCGAGATTAGGATAGAGTGGCACCGCACTTTTACCTTCCGCGCCATGGCACGCCAGACAAGTGGCCGCTTTCTGCGCCCCCGCATTCACATCGCCGTCGGCAAAAGCCGGCAACGCAGCAGCCAGCAACGCGGTTGCCATCCAGTATTTCATCATTGCTCTCCATCTTATTGTTGTTTTAACCAGATCGCCTGCCAGCCTTGCTCATTGCTGGCAGCACCTTCACGGGTAACAAAGATCCCCGGTGCACAAATCAGCGTCTGGTTATAATAAATCAAAGGGATACGTTCACGCTGCCACGGCGGCACACCCAATTCCTGCCACAGCTTTTTCATTTCACGCCCGCCGGCACGCCCTTGCAGATGATAATAACCGCGCGCCTGAAAACGAATGTTGATCGATTCGTCTGCGGAAGGTTGGCGTAAAAGGGCCATTGCCGTATCGGCCTGCAATTCTCCTATACCACCGGGTAATGGCAGCGAGTAGCTGCGGTCATTCCAGGTTAGCGAGTGCTGACTTAGCGATGGCTGTAAGATGAGCCAATAGAGTTGTTCACGATAGCGATGAAGTTCAAACAGGCCAAAACGCAGGCAAGGATTTGCATCTTCACGGCTGAGCATCGCCTCGTCGGTAATACGTTTTAACGCTGAACGTGAAGGCATTGTGCCGCCCTGCGATGCAATCCAGCGCCGCAGCAGCGCATGCCGCCGCGCTTCACTCATTGTTAGCAGCGGAGGAAAATGCAGTGCGCCTTGGGCGTCGGTAAGTTGCGTTACCTGCTCAGCCAGCAATTCATCCAGCAACTGCTCTTGCTCGCCACAAAGGGCGGCACTGCGCGCGCTGGCTGCACTGAAATGCGGCCAGCGCGCCTGCAACAACGGCAGAATCTGCTGACGCAAAAAGTTGCGGTCATAACGGCTGTCTGCGTTACTTTCGTCTTCAATCCAGCGTAACTGGTGTTCTGCCGCATAGGTTTCGAGCTGCTGGCGGCTTACATCCAGTAGCGGGCGTAGATGGAGATGCCCATCGATTTGGCGCTGCACCGGCATCGCGGCTAATCCAGCCGGACCACTGCCACGTTTGAGTGCCAGCAGCAGCGTTTCGCATTGATCGTCGAGGTGCTGAGCAGTCAGTAAGCACTCACCGGGTTGCAGCTGTTGAAACAGGATTTGATAGCGCGCCTCGCGCGCTGCAGCCTCAATCCCCTTAGCGGAGCCGTCAACCTGTACATGCAGCACTTCGCAGGGAATGTGCCACTGCTGGCAGATCTGCTGGCAGTGCGCTGCCCAACTATTGGCATTCGGACTCAATCCATGATGAACATGTAGCGCACGCACGTGCAGCTGCGGCAGCTGGCGTTGCCAACTGACCAACTGATGCAGCAAGACCGTGGAGTCAAGCCCGCCACTGAACGCCAGCACACAGCGGGCGTCGGGTGTCAGCAACGAAGCAAGATGGGAAAAAGACATAGTGCGTTCCATCAAAGCGGGCCGCCTGATTGCAACCCACAGCGGACGCTAGTTTACGCCTGATACAGCTCTAGCGGCAAACCGTCTGGATCGGGGAAGAACGTGCAGGCTTTACCGGTTAAGGCATCAATACGGATCGGTTCGCACACCACGCCTTTCTCCGCGAGGGCAGCAATCGACTGCTCCACGTCCTCAACACAAAAAGCCAGATGGCGCAGGCCACAGGCTTCCGGGCCACTGACACGCGCGGGAGGAGTGGGGAACGAGAACAGTTCAATGGTGTATACGCCATTCAGCCCCAGGTCCCCTTTCCACGAGTCGCGCTCGGCTCGGTAGTATTCGCCCAACAATTCAAAGCCTAACACGTCACAGTAAAACGCCTTACTGCGCTGATAATCGGTGGCAATAATGGCAATGTGGTGGATCTGTTTTATCTGCAGCATAGCGGCTCCGGTTTTCACGTTAGCCGCATACCCTACGTGCTCTGCGCGGCGCTGAAAAGAGGCAATTATCCGAACTTAGTCAAGGTTCTCCTCCCGTAGCACGCGAACCAGGTAACGGCCATCTTCGGTGAGCGTTGCCCCATGAATATCGGTTTCAAATCCAGGATAGTGCCGCCCGATAGTGCAGAGCATCAACAGGAAATCGAGCACGGCCCGGCTCTCCTCGGTGACCATTTCCCCTGGCATCACCAGCGGCACACCCGGAGGATAAGGCAGAATCATATTGGCGGAAATACGTCCCACCAGCTCGCGGATATCCACCGTTTCAACTAATCCTTGCACCTGACGCTGAAACGCCTGGTGAGGTGTCATCTTCGATTCTGGCAACACATCGAACGCTTTAAGCATCAGGCGCGGCAGATCGTGTTGCAGGATCAGTTGGTGAATGCCCTGCGCCAGGGTCTGAATGCGCATATTACGGTAGAAGTCGGGATCTTCCGCGTACAGATCCGGCAACATGTTTTTTACCCGCAGGTTGAGATCGTAGGCGCGCTTAAACTCTGTCAAACCGCGCAACACGCTCATGGCCTTGGTTTTATCGATGCCAATACTGAACAGGAACAATAAATTGTAGGGTCCCGTTTTCTCTACCACCACCCCACGTTGATCGAGGAATTTCGCCACCAGCGAGGCCGGAATGCCCTCTTCCGCCATGCGGCCCAGTTCACTCATGCCCGGCGTCAGAATGGTGACTTTGATCGGATCGAGATACATGTGATCGCGATCGGCATGCGTAAAGCCGTGCCAGTCCTCTTCGCCCGGCTGGATCGGCCAACACTCGGCTTCATCAATCTGTTCCGGTTGCCAGATATCAAAGAACCAGCCGTCACACTCTTCGCGTAGACGCTGTATTTCACGCCGGAAATGCAGTGCTCGCTCTACCGAGCGATTAATCAGCCGTTTGCCCGGATTGCCACGCAGCATCGCCGCTGCGGTTTCGATGGATGAGACTATCGCGTAACTCGGCGATGTCGTGGTGTGCATCATGTAGGCTTCGTTAAAGGTGTCGTGATCGTAATCGCCTTTGATGTGAATCAGCGAAGCCTGTGAAAAGGCGGCCAGCAGTTTGTGTGTTGATTGGGTCTCATAAATCACCTTACCGGGAATGCGATCCCCGCTCATGCCACTTTTACCGGCGTAAATCGGATGGAAATTGGTATAGGGCACCCACGCAGAGTCGAAGTGGATCGATGGGACATCCAGCGTTTGTTTGATGTACTGCGTGTTGTACAGCAGTCCATCATAAGTAGAGTTGGTGATCACCGCATGCACCGGCCAGCTGGCGCGTGGCGTGTGGTTTACCTTTTGCTGAATGCTGTCACGGGTGAACTCACGCTGGGGAATGCCGCCGAGAATACCGAGCGCATTGCGGGTCGGTTTGAGCCAAATCGGAATGATGTCGCTCATCATCAGCAAATGCGTGAGTGATTTATGGCAGTTGCGGTCAATGAGTACTGTGCTACCCGCTGGCGCGGCATACATCCCCACAATTTTGTTCGACGTCGATGTACCGTTGGTCACCATGTAGCTTTGTTCTGCGCCGAAAGTTCGCGCCACATACTCTTCAGCCTCAAGATGCGGACCGGTGTGGTCGAGCAGCGAGCCGAGTTCCGTAACCGAGATCGACACATCCGCCTTGAGCGTGTTGGCACCAAAGAAATCATAAAACAGGCTGCCCACCGGGCTTTTCTGGAACGCAGTACCGCCCATGTGGCCGGGCGTGCAGAAGGTGTACTTACCCTCTTTCACATAGGTGAACAGTGCCTTGGTCAGCGGCGGCATGATTTTGTCGATGTATTCATCGGTGTATTGGCGGATATGCAAGGCGATATCGTCAGCCGCATTAAGCGCGTACTCGAAGAACTGCAACGCCATGCGCATTTCATTGATGCTGACATCCATTTGCGAATGGGTGTTGATGAAGGCGTAGAGCGGCAAATATTCGTTGAGCTGATTGATATCGCTACACAGCGCTAGACTGTAATCGTCCCAGTCAAAAATCACGCCACAGATGCGCGGGTTGTGTTCAATCAGCTTGAGCAGGTCGCTGGCATTGTTGGGATAAACGGTCTGGAAGCCTTGTAATTTGAGCGCTGCGTCCAGTTCGCGAATCGGTTCATCTTTGTAGAACGCGCCGTGCGGTCCCATGATCGCAATAATATTCAATGCTCACCTCCTGTGGTGTTATGGCACTGAATAAGGATAGCGAAAAGTAAGAGGTGAATGTTCTGGAATGCGGAGTCGTTGACAGTAAATGTAAGGCTGGATGCGAGAGCACGTTGTTTAGGGGGTATTGCTGAAAGTTGGGTGCAAAGGCCAGAAAAGGCCAGCCCGATCGCAAAGGAAACACGCATCCATGCAGATCTGCCGGGCCATCCATGGCCCGGACGCTTTGCTATTCGGGCTGGCCTTCTCTGGCCGGTTAGATTTTTATTGCTGCCCAATCCACAGTCGTCTGTTTGAGCCCCTCATTATTAAGGACAGTTCAAGGAGTAAATGGACGCCTTGCACTTCGGACTGGCCTTTACTGGACCACGCAATGAGCCCACAGCGAAGCCCTCCCTAACTAAAGACATAAAAAAAGCGGACCTCAGTCCGCTTCTCTTCACTCTGCACAGCTCGCTTATGCGTAGCCGTAGCTCATCAGACGCTGATAACGACGGTTAAGCAACTCTTCAGTGCTCAACACGTCAAGATCGGCCAGATCGGCTAACAGCTGTTTCTTCAACACACCAGCCATGTCGACTGGATGACGATGCGCGCCGCCCAGTGGCTCTGGAATGATTGAGTCAATCAGCTTCAACTCTTTCAGACGATCGGCAGTGATGCCCATCGCTTCCGCAGCCAGTGGCGCTTTATCGGCGCTTTTCCACAGAATCGACGCACAACCTTCCGGTGAGATCACCGAGTAGGTACTGTACTGCAGCATGTTCACTTTATCGCCCACGCCAATCGCCAGCGCACCACCGGAACCGCCTTCACCAATCACGGTACAGATGACCGGGATTTTCAGGCCAGACATCTCACGCAGATTACGCGCGATAGCTTCAGACTGACCGCGCTCTTCTGCGCCCACGCCCGGATATGCACCCGGCGTGTCGATGAAGGTAATCAGTGGCATCTTGAAGCGCTCGGCCATCTCCATCAGTCGCAACGCTTTACGATAGCCTTCTGGAGCGGGCATACCAAAGTTACGACGGATCTTCTCTTTGGTTTCACGACCTTTCTGATGGCCAATCACCATCACCGGACGACCATCAAGACGGGCAATACCGCCGACAATCGCTTTGTCATCGGCATAAGCGCGGTCGCCTGCCAACTCATCGAAATCATCAAACGCGTTGCGGACATAGTCCAGCGTGTAAGGGCGCAGCGGGTGACGCGCGAGCTGCGCAACCTGCCAGGCACCTAAATCGGAGAAGATTTTACGGGTCAGCTCAACGCTTTTTTCACGCAGACGCTGCACTTCTTCATCCAGATTAATATCGTGTTTCTCATCTGAACGGCCAATTGACTTCAGCGAGTCGATTTTCGCTTCCAGTTCTGCGATTGGCTGTTCAAAATCCAGGTAATTAAGACTCATAATGTTCCTGTTTTAGTCAAACTCCAGTTCCACCTGCTCCGATCCTACTAACGACCGCAAATCGTTGAGTAAACGATCGCTGGGCGAAATTCGCCACGCTGCACCAAAGCGCAGCTTCGCCCGCGCATCTGCTCTCTGATAATAGAGATGCACCGGAATGGTCCCGGAGCGATGAGGCTCCAGAGACTGGCGGAGACGGTTTAAAAGCTGGTCATCAATTTGCCTGTCCGTCAGCGAGATAGCAAGTCCGCGCGCGTATTTTTCCCGCGCTTCGTCGATGTCCATCACTTCTCGAGCGGTCATTTTAAGGCCACCGCTAAAGTCATCAAAGCTGACCTGTCCACTGACGATCAGGATACGGTCTTTCTCCAGCAACTGCTGGTATTTATCTAACGCATCGGTAAATAACATCACTTCCAGACGACCAGAACGATCGTCGAGAGTACAAATACCAATTCGGTTGCCGCGCTTGGTGACCATCACGCGGGCGGCAATCACCAGTCCCGCCGCGATGGTTACTTTACCACGATCCGTTGGATGCATGTCCTTCAGGCGCATGCCGCCAACGTAGCGATCGATCTCTTTCAAATACTGATTGATGGGATGGCCCGTGAGGTACAGCCCGAGCGTCTCACGTTCGCCATCCAACTGAATTTGTTCAGGCCAGGGCGTAATGTTGGTATAGGACTTCTCAACCTGCTCTGGTTCTTCTGCCAGTACGCCAAACATATCCGCCTGACCTGTGGCTTCCGCTTTCGCGTGCTGGTCCGCAGCTTTAAGCGCATCACTGAGCGCACTCATCAGGGCGGCACGATGCGGGCCCAGGCGATCGAATGCACCCGACATGATCAGCTTTTCCAATACACGTCGGTTGATCTTCTTGGTATCGGTACGCGCACAGAGATCAAACAGCTCTTTGAAGTAACCGCCTTCGTTACGCGCTTCAATGATCGCTTCGATCGGGCCTTCACCTACGCCTTTAATCGCGCCGATGCCGTAAACGATCTCACCTTCATCATTGACGTGGAACGGATACAAGCCGGAGTTAATGTCTGGCGGCAACACTTTCAACCCCATGCGCCAACATTCATCCACCAGACCTACCACCTTCTCGGTGTTATCCATATCCGCGGTCATCACCGCCGCCATAAACTCGGCGGGATAGTGAGCTTTTAGCCATAGCGTTTGATATGACACCAAAGCATAGGCTGCCGAGTGCGACTTGTTAAAGCCATAACCGGCGAATTTCTCTACCAGATCGAAGATCTTCATCGAGAGTTCGCCATTAACCCCCATGCTCTCGGCACCGTCCTGGAACACTGAACGCTGCTTGGCCATCTCTTCGGGTTTCTTTTTACCCATAGCACGGCGCAGCATATCCGCACCGCCCAAGGTATAACCCGACAGCACCTGAGCGATCTGCATCACCTGTTCCTGATACAGAATGATGCCGTAGGTCGGTTCCAGCACCGGCTTCAGGGTTTCGTGCTGCCACTGAATATCCGGATAGGATATCTCTTCACGACCGTGCTTACGGTCAATGAAGTTATCTACCATGCCTGATTGCAGCGGCCCCGGACGGAACAGCGCCACCAGTGCGATCATATCTTCAAAGCAGTCCGGCTTAAGACGTTTGATCAAGTCTTTCATGCCGCGCGATTCAAGCTGGAATACCGCCGTGGTTTCCGAACGCTGCAGCATATCGAAGCTTTTCTTGTCGTCCAGCGGGATGGCGGCGATATCGATCGGCTCCAGCCCCTCTTTGGCGCGGCGCGGGTTAATCATCTTCAGCGCCCAGTCAATGATGGTGAGCGTGCGCAGGCCAAGGAAGTCAAACTTCACCAGCCCAGCATATTCCACATCATTCTTATCAAACTGGGTAACCGGGAACTGGCCATTTTCATCGCAATAAAGCGGTGCGAAATCGGTGATTTTGGTTGGCGCGATCACCACACCACCGGCGTGTTTACCGGCGTTACGCGTCACACCTTCCAGCTTACGCGCCATATCAATCAGCGCTTTAACCTCTTCATCCGCCTCGTAGATTTCCGGCAGTTGCGGTTCCGCTTCAAAGGCCTTTTCCAGCGTCATGCCGGGATCGGGCGGGATCAGCTTGGAGATACGATCGACAAAACCATAAGGATGACCGAGCACGCGCCCCACGTCGCGAATAACCGCTTTCGCCGCCATGGTTCCGAAGGTGATGATCTGTGATACTGCTTCACGGCCATACATCTCAGCAACGTGATCGATGACCTGGTCGCGCTTCTCCATGCAGAAATCGACGTCGAAGTCAGGCATCGATACACGCTCTGGATTGAGGAAACGTTCGAACAGCAGGTCAAACTCCAGCGGATCGAGGTCAGTGATTTTCAGCGCATAGGCCACCAATGAACCTGCACCTGAACCACGGCCCGGCCCAACCGGAATGCCGTTATCCTTCGACCACTGGATAAACTCCATCACGATCAGGAAGTAGCCAGGGAATCCCATCTGGTTGATAACGTTAAGTTCAATCTCCAGACGTTCATCGTATTCTGGTCGCTTCTCGGCACGCAGCTTGTCATCCGGGAACAGGAATTCCAGACGCTCTTCCAGCCCCTCGCGCGATTTCATCACCAGGAAGTCTTCGGTACTCATTTCACCGGTGGGGAACTGTGGCAAGAAGTACTCACCAAGGCGTACCGTGACGTTACAACGCTTAGCAATCTCTACGCTGTTTTCCAGTGCTTCAGGGATGTCCGAGAACAGCTCGCACATCTCCTCTTCGCTGCGCATATATTGCTGAGGACTGTAATTACGCGGACGCTTGGGATCGTCCAGCGTATAGCCATCGTGGATGGCGACGCGAATTTCATGCGCGTCAAAATCTTCCTCGTTGAGGAAGCAGACTTCATTGGTCGCCACCACCGGCACACCTTCGGCAATCGCCAACTCAACGGCGGCATGCAGATAGGTCTCTTCATCGGCGCGCCCGGTGCGCGTCAATTCAAGGTAGTAGCGGTTTGGGAAATGTTCCTGATAAAAACTGAGACATTGCGCCACCAGCGCGCTGTTACCACGTAGCAGACTCCGACCAACATCACCACGGCGTCCACCGGAGAGCAAGATGAGCCCTTCGCCTAATTCAACCAGCCAGTCACGATCGATAATCGGTCCTGCGATGCCGTAGCCGCGTTGATAGGCTCGTGAAATCAGCAGCGTCAGATTTTGGTAACCGGTGTTATTGGCGGCGAGTACCGTCAGTTGGGTCAGCTCATCACCCATCAATTCACTGGCAACGTGGAAATCCGCACCGACGATCGGTTTTACCCCTGCATCGTGCGCGCTACCGTAGAATCGCACCAAACCACAAAGGTTGATGTAATCGGTGATGGCAATCGCCGGCATGCCGAGCGCAGCCGCCTTTTTGACCAGCGGCTTGGTTTTCGCCAGGCCATCCACCATGGAGTAGTCGCTATGGACGCGCAGATGTATAAAACGAGGTTCAGCCATATCAGTTTCCGGTTAAAACAGCGTCAGGCTATTAAAGCGTAGTTGGCTGACGCGCGGCCAGCACATCAGCATCAATCAAAGCATTACGCACCGGCGCAAAGCTGCGACGGTGATGAGGCGTGGCACCAAACTGCGCCAGTTTTTCCATGTGCAACGCGGTCGGATAGCCTTTATGTTGGGCAAACCCATATTCCGGGAACAGCAGATCCAACTCGGCCATTTCACGGTCACGCGTCACTTTGGCGATAATCGATGCAGCGCTGATCTCCTGCACCAGGCTATCGCCCTTCACCACTGCCTGAGAGGGCATCGGCAGCGCGGGGCAACGGTTACCATCGATCAACACAAAATCTGGCGTGACAGACAAGCCCGCAACGGCACGCTGCATCGCCAGCATCGTTGCGTGCAAAATATTGAGCTGATCAATCTCTTCAGGCTCGGCACGGCCAAGGCTCCAGGCCAACGCCTTTTCTTTGATCTCGTCATACAGAGCCAGACGACGTTTCTCAGAAAGCTTTTTCGAATCGGCCAAACCCACGATAGGGTTAGCGGGATCGAGGATCACTGCAGCCGTGACCACCGCGCCAACCAGTGGACCGCGTCCGACTTCATCAACGCCCGCAATACGTTGCGCGTTGGGATAGATAAACTCAGCCATTGGCGATCTCCAGCACGGCATCCGCGGCCTGCTCATCGGCGTTCCAGCGAATCTGTTGGTGTAATTCATTGAAGGTGTGCATCAGTGCATCACGCTCTGGCCCTGCATGAAGCAGAGGTTCCAGTGCTGCGGCCAGCGCTTCCGGCTGACACTCATCCTGCAGCAACTCTTTGACCAGTTCGCGCCCCGCCAGCAGATTGGGCAATGATACGTAGGGTGTTTTTACCAACCGCTTTGCCAACCAGAAGGTGAACGGCTTCATGCGATAGCCCACCACCATCGGACACTTCGCCAGCATGCACTCCAGGGCGGCCGTCCCCGATGCGAGAATTGCAGCATCGCTGGCGATCATCGCCTGGCGACCTTTGCCATCCAGCAAATGCATCGGTAGCTCTGGCGCAACCTCGGCTTTAATATGCTCAAACTGCTCACGACGCTTGGCGTTCACCAGCGGCACGACAATTTCCAACGTCGGATATCGTTGGCGCAACAACTGCGCCGCACGCAGGAAATCAGCGCTGAGCATTTCCACTTCCGCACCGCGGCTACCAGGCAGCAAACCAAGGCAGATAGCATCATCAGCAATACCTAACTCACGGCGTGCTGCAGACTTATCGGGATGCAGCGGCATCGCATCCGCCATGGTGTGGCCAATAAACCGGCACGGTACGTTAAAGCGATCGTAAAACGCTTTTTCAAACGGCAGAAACGCCAGCACCAGATTGGTGTTACGGCCAATCTTGAATACGCGTTTTTGCCGCCATGCCCAAACTGACGGACTAACGTAATGAATGGTGCGAATACCCGCGCGCTTGAGGCTACCTTCCAACGTAATGTTGAAATCCGGCGCATCAATGCCGACGAACACATCAGGTTTGAGTTCGGTGAAGCGCTGCGTTAAATCTTTGCGAATTTTCAGCAAGCGGCGCAAACGGCCGAGCACTTCGACAATGCCCATCACCGCCAGCTCTTCCATCTCATACCAGGCTTCACAGCCTTCGGCTTGCATCAATGGACCCGCAACGCCGACAAAGCGAGCATCAGGATGGCGCGCTTTCAACGCACGAATAAGACCTGCACCAAGAATATCGCCGGAGGTTTCTCCGGCGACCAGGGCAATCGTTAAGGGACGCACTGACATGGATTAACGAATCAATCCACGCGTTGAACGGGCAAAGAAGTCGTAGAAAGGCTGCACTTCGCTGTGTTGTTTCGCCAGTTCTTCGATCTCTGGTTTCACTTCATCCAGCGTTTTGCCGCTGCGGTACAGTAATTTGTACGCATTACGAATCGCGTGCAGGGCTTCTTTGCTAAAGCCACGACGCTTAAGCCCTTCGATGTTAATGCCGAACGGCGTCGCGTGGTTGCCCTGCGCGATAACATACGGTGGGACATCCTGCGCCACGCCTGAACAACCGCCCACCATCACGTGCGCACCAATGGTGCACCACTGATGCACGGCCGTCATGCCGCCGATAATCGCAAAATCATCAACCGTCACGTGGCCGCCCAGGGTTGCGTTGTTGGCGAAGATGCAACGGTTACCAATCACGCAGTCATGGGCAATGTGCGCATTGACCATCAGCAGGTTGTCGCTGCCAATTTTAGTCAGGTTGCCACCTTGCGTGGTGCCACGGTGAATGGTGACGCTTTCGCGGATGCGGTTGCGATCGCCGATTTCAACACGCGTTGGCTCACCGGCATATTTCAGGTCCTGATTCACTTCGCCAATTGAAGCAAACTGATAGATCTGATTGTCTTTACCGATACGCGTATGGCCATTCACCACCACGTGCGATTTGAGCACCGTACCTTCACCAATCTCCACGTTAGCACCGATAAAGCAAAACGGGCCGATGTGAACATTAGCGCCAATTACGGCACCCTCTTCAATAACAGAACTGGGATGAATACTGGCGGTTGAATCAATCACTAATTATGCCTCCCGGCTACGGGCACACATCATGGTCGCTTCACAGACAATCTTGCCGTCTACTGTTGCCACGCCTTTGAAGCGTGTCAGACCACGACGAGTTTTCTCGAAGGTCACTTCCATGATCATCTGATCGCCCGGTACTACCGGACGCTTGAAGCGGGCTTCGTCGATACCAGCGAAGTAATAAAGTTCACCGGGTTCGAGTTTCCCAACGCTTTTAAACGCCAGAATACCTGTTGCCTGCGCCATAGCTTCCAGAATCAGAACGCCTGGGAAAATCGGCTTACCAGGGAAATGTCCCTGGAAAAACGGTTCATTAACAGAAACGTTCTTCACCGCACGCAGGTACTTATGCTCTTCAAATTCCAGCACGCGGTCAACCAGCAAGAACGGATAGCGGTGCGGCAGCAGTTCTAAAATCTCTTCGATTTTCAGAGTATGCGTTTCAGTTGTCAAAATACTCTTCCTGTCCTAAAAAATCTGATGGCAATAATAACACGGCCTGCACAGATCAAAATGATCCTCCGCAGGCCGCAAATCAGTTCGGTGGCGTAACGCTTTCTTGAGAGACTTGTTGCTTCATTCGGGTTAAGCCGATGAAGAGACAAAGTACGCTGCTTTATTATGAAAGCGGGTCGCGGAGATGCGTTTAGTCGTCTTTGCCGACCTTACGTTCGATGGCTTTTAAGCGCTTGCTCATTTCATCGATGTTCATCACCAGCGCTGCCGTTTTACGCCAGGTTTTGTTGGGTTGCAGTGGAATACCCGAAGAGTAAACCCCTGGTTCTGTGATTGGGCGCATCACCATGCCCATACCGGTAACGGTCACTTTGTCACAGATTTCCATATGGCCGTTAATGACGCTGGCGCCGCCAATCATACAATAACGACCAATCTTCAGACTACCCGCCATGATCACACCACCAGCAACGGCAGTGTTATCACCAATCACAACGTTGTGCGCAATCTGACACTGGTTATCTATGATAACACCATTGCCGATCAGAGTGTTATCCAGAGCGCCGCGATCAATGGTAGTACAGGCACCAATTTCTACCCGATCACCTATCACAACGGTACCCAACTGCGGAATTTTCACCCAATTGCCACGGTCGTTAGCATACCCGAAACCATCAGCACCGATCACGGTACCGGACTGAATCAGACAATCCTGACCGATCTGGATCTCATGGTAAATCGTGACGTTAGCCCACAAACGGGAGCCACGGCCGATACGCGTCTGCTTACCAACAAAACATCCTGCGCCAATCACGACGTCGTCACCCAGCTCTACGCCGGACTCGATCACCGCATTTGCACCCACCGACACGTTCTTACCCAGCTTCGCAGTGGGATCGATTACCGCACTGGGCGCGATATTTTGCGCGGGCTGTGGCGTTGTGTCCAGCAGTTGTGCCATACGGGCATAGGTCAGGTAAGGATTTTTCACCACCAGGGCGGCCGTTTTACACCACTCCAGATCCGCTTCCGTCAGCACCACGGCTGAAGCCTGGACAAGAGCGAGCTGCTCGCGGTAGCGGCTGTTTGCAAGAAAAGTGATTTGACCAGTGGTGGCGGATTGCATAGAAGCAATGCCGGAGATGGCAATATCGCCATCTCCGTGCAATTCTGCATCCAACTGCTGGGCTAAATCAGCCAGTCGAATTGAAGACATCAATTATTTAACCTGTTTTACAACGTCAGCAGTGATGTCTTTAGCATCAGCAGAAGAGTACAGCACAGCCTGAGAGTCCAGCACCAGGTCGTAACCTTCGCTTTTCGCTACAGACTGAACAGCGGTCTGGATTTTAGCCAGCAGCTTGTTACGCTCCTGCATCTGACGAGACTGGTTGTCTTTGTCGAAAGCCTGCGCTTTCTGTTCAAAGGCAGCACGCTCAGAAGCAATCTGCTTCTCTTTCTTGGTGCGGTCGCTTGCCTTCATGGTTGACGCATTACGCTGCAGATCCTGGATTTCGCCCTGGATTTTCTGCTGCTGCGCCTGGAGGTCAGAAGCACGGCCTGAGAACTCACCCTCAAGCTGCTTAGCAACAGCGGCACGCTGCGGAGACTGCTGGAAAACCTGGCTCAGGTTCACAACGGCGATTTTATCGGCCGCTTGGGCACCCGCAGAAGCAGCTAATGCAACACCCAGAGCAGCAGCACAGAACAACTTTTTCACTATAAACTCCTTACCTCAACGTGTGTGTTTGCAGCGTGTCACGCGTTAGCGCGACACGGGTGCAAGACGGTATTTTCACTTCCTTGCTCAGAGCTTTACCAGGTTTTACCAATGTTAAACTGGAACTGCTCTGACTTGTCTCCCTCGACTTTCTTCATCGGCTGGGCATATGAGAATACCAGCGGACCTAACGGCGACATCCATTGCAGGGCAACACCTGCAGAGACGCGAATATTATTCGGATCGCTGTAGTCCGGAATGCCAGCCGCACGTGTCTCTGCGGTGTTCTGCCATTTCGTATCCCAGACCGTACCGGCATCCATAAACACCGAGGTACGTACTGAGTTAGCATATTTCTCGCTCAGGAACGGCGTAGGCGTGATCAGCTCGAGGCTGGCAATCGCCATGGCGTTACCGCCCACCGCATCATCTGACTTACAGATACCGTTAGGATCCGTCAGATTACAGGTGGATGAGTGATCGTTCAGATACGCAGCTTTAGGACCAATGGTGTTGGACTGGAAGCCACGAACCGTACTTGAACCACCGCCGTAGAAGTTCTCATAGAACGGCATCTCTTTTCCACCGAGTCCGTCACCATATCCGACACGGCCACGACCCAGCACTACCCAGGTACCGTCACGGTTCAACGGCACGTACTGCTGAGAATCCAACGTCGCTTTATAGAAGGCGTTGTCGGAACCCGGAATCGTCACTTTGCCGTTCAGGTTGGTGCGGTTACCCTTGGTTGGGAAGAAGCCGCGGTCCAACGTGTTGTATGTCCAACCGTAGTTGAAGGTGAAGTCATCTGCTGAGAAATCACCGTCATCATTCAGTCCCTGATGGCGACCTACCGAGTCAAGATAACGCCACATCGCAACCTGCGGCTGCATATTCGACAGATCGTTATGTACGTAACCTAAGCCAACACGCAAGGTGTTGTTTTCGTTAACCGGGAAGCCCAACGTACCGTCAACACCATAGCTTCTGTTGGTGTAGTCTGACAGGTCCGCGTCATCAGCTTTAAAGTCGTTATAGAAGAGGCGGCCACCCAGGCTGACACCGTCCACCGTAAAGTATGGATCGGTCAGTGAGAATTCCGCATAGGTTTGGTAATCGTTTTTCGTCCCGCTGATGCCAACGGTATTGCCGGTACCCAGCCAGTTTTCTTGGGTCACACCCACCTGGAAGCTGACGCCACTTTCAGTACCGTAACCGACACCAAAGTTGAACGTACCGGTGTTACGCTCTTTGACCTTGTAAACCACGTCAACCTGGTCCGGAGAACCTGGTACACGCTGGGTGTCTACATCGACCGTTTCAAAGTAACCGGTACGGTTCAGACGCTCTTTACCTTGGTCAACCAAGTCGCTGCCTAACCAGGCACCTTCCATCTGACGCATTTCACGACGCAGAACGGCATCTTTGGAGGTGTCATTACCCTCAAAGCGCACTTTACGCACGTAGTAACGATTACCGGCATCAACGTTAATGTGCAGCTTAACGGTTTTATCCGCATCGTTAATTTCTGGCTGTGTCACCACACGCGGATAAGCGTAACCGTAGCGACCCAACAGTTTTTTGATGTCATCTTCCATCTGGGTCACTTTGGTGCCGTTATACAGCTCGCCCGATGGAATACGCGTCATTTTTTCGATTTCAGCCGAATGACCCGCCATGCTGCCGTTAACAATCACGCCAGCAATTTTGTACTGATCGCCTTCAGTCACGTTCACGGTGATATAGATGCCTTTTTTATCTGGCGTCAGACTCACCTGAGTGGAATCGATATTGAAGCGCGCATAACCGCGATCCAGATAGAAGCTGCGTAAGGTCTCAAGATCCCCAGCCAACTTCTGTTTCTGGTATTTGCGATCACCCACCACGTTCCACCATGGCACTTCATCACGCAGTGAGAAGCGCGAGATCAATTCGTCGGAGCTAAATGCTTTGTTACCGACAATGTTGATCTGCTGGATCTGTGCAGATACGCCTTCCTGGAACACAAACTTCAAATCCACGCGGTTACGTGGCAGCGGCGTCGCAATGGCTTTGACACTGGCGGTGTATTTACCGACGCTGTAGTAGAAGTCTTCCAGCCCCTTCTCAATAGAAGAGAGCGTCGTGCGGTCAAGTGCTTCACCGACACGCACACCGGAGGCTTCAAGGTTCTGCTTCAGCTGATCTTCTTTCACCGCTTTGTTACCGGAGAAAGTGATGCTGGCAATGGTCGGACGCTCTTTCACCTGAACAATCAGGGTATTTCCGTCACGCAGAACCTGGACATCTTCAAAGTTGCCGGTGGCGAACAGTGAACGAATGGTGTTTCTGACATCGTCATCAGAAACCGTATCACCGACACGTACCGGCATGCTGAGCAGAGCCGCGCCGACGGCGACTCGCTGGAGACCTTCGAAATGAATGTCCTTCACTACGAAATCGTCTGCACCGTACACGGTGGCGCTGCTAAACAGCAGCGACGCTATGAGCAACTTTTTCATCGCCATCGTTGTTATGCGTTTTCCTAACACATCCCGCGCCTGTCTGCGTTCCAGCTATTACAGGCGTGAGAAATCATTGAAAAGTGCAAGCCCCATTAATAACACCAGCAGTATTGAGCCAATGCGATAACTGAAGTCCTGAACTCGCTCGGACACCGGTCCACCTTTGATCTTTTCGATCGCCAGAAAGAGCAGATGTCCACCATCTAATACCGGCAGAGGGAACAGGTTGATGATGCCCAGGTTGACGCTGATCAGCGCCAGGAACATCAGATAGTAAATCACCCCGTACTCAGCGGATAACCCAGCACCTTGCGCAATCGAAATTGGCCCGCTCAGGTTATTCAGCTTCACATCCCCGGTTATCAACTTGCCCAGCATTGAGACCGTTAACTTCATCAGCTGCCAGGTTTTGACACTGGCTTCACCGATGGCGGCAAAAGGTCCATACTGCCTTACCGTTTTGTACTCGTCTGGCAGCGGAATCACGCGTGGAATGACCCCCGCAAATCCTTCCGCATCATTACCCGGTTTCGCTTCCGGCGTTAACGTCAACGCCACCGATTCGCCGTTTCGTTCGACTTCCAGCGCCATGTTTTTGCGTGGATTGTCGCGTACCTGTGCCGCGAAAGCCTGCCATTGCGTTAACGGCTGACCATCGACTTTAACGATCCTGTCGCCTGCTTGCAAACCGGCAACGCTTGCCGGTGAGTTTGCCTGAACTTCCGCTAAGGTCGTTTCAATCTGCGGCCCACGCGGACGAATACCTAACGCCACGACCGGGTCCTGCTTATCGGGCTCAAATTGCCAGTCGCGCAAATCCAACTGCTTTTGCTGCGTGGCATCTTCACCAAATTGCGAGACGGTAAGCGTGGCATTGTTGTCGCCGATTTTACCGATCAGCGCCATACGCACAGCATCCCAATCAGGCGTTTCGATACCATCTACTGCTTTAAGTTCCATCCCGGAGGTAATTTGCGCTTCTGCAGCCACCGAACCGTTCAGAATTTCGCCAACCACCGGACGTACACCAGGTACACCGTGGATGAACACCACCCAGTAGGCGAAAACGGCAAAGATGAAGTTGGCGATGGGTCCGGCGGCAATAATGGATGCGCGTTGCAGCACGGTCTTGTTATTGAAAGCTTGATGACGCAACTCGGCGGGAACGCTCTCGACACGTTCGTCGAGCATTTTGACATAGCCGCCAAGAGGGATAAGCGCAATGACGTATTCCGTGCCCTGGCGATCGCTGCGGCGCCATAGCGCCTTACCGAAGCCAATAGAGAAGCGTTCGACTTTCACGCCGCAACGGCGGGCCACCCAAAAATGACCAAATTCGTGAACGGTTATCAGCACGCCAAGCGCCACGATAAAGGCGACAAAACTCCAGAGTATGCTCAACATGGTTGCAAATCCTCAGAGGGTGCGGAACACCAGCAGCAGCAAGCAGGCAAACACCGGCACCGCAGCTGTCAGGCTATCGATACGATCGAGGATACCACCGTGCCCCGGAATCAAGTTACCGCTGTCTTTGATACCCGCTTCACGTTTAAACATGCTTTCGGTCAGGTCACCCAATACCGAAGCTAGCGTGGCAATCACGGCGCAGATGACCAGCGTGCCAGGCGCCACCGTCAGCGGCGCTAGCATCGCAAACAGCCAGGCGATAATAGCGGAAGAGAGCAGGCCACCAAAGAAGCCTTCCCAGGTTTTTCCCGGTGAGACTTTCGGTGCCAGTTTGTGTTTGCCGAACAGACGCCCAAACATGTAGGCGCCGGAATCAGCCCCCCATACAATGAACATCACGAACAGCAGCCACCATGCACCCGCGAAGTGGTCAGTATCATAGTGATATTGACGCAACGCCATCATGCCCCAGAAGAAGGGGATAACCGTGAGGAGACCAAAGATGAGGCGCAGCGGGCGCGAATGGCGCCACAATGCAGCGGAAGCAGGATAGAAAAGCACCAGAACCAAGGCAACAATCCACCAGCCCAGAGAAGCCCATAGCGAGCCTTCCATCTGGTATTGATGCAGATTACGTTGGTAGGGTTGCAGGGTAAACAGCATCGCCGCCAATAACAGGCCGCAAAGCACCGCCAGCCAGATACGTTGCTGACGCGATGCCATACCGGCAAACTGCCCCCATTCCCAGGCGGCCAGCATGCAGATGATGATCGTTATAATCGCAAAACCAGACAGCGGTAACCAAAACAGTGCAGCGATTACCAGCGGAATTAAAATAAACGCGGTAATCAGACGAGACTTCAGCAAAGGTTACCCCCAGATTGCTCAGGCGCCACCTGGTGCAGCGCCGCCATAGCGTCGCTCCCGCGTAGAGAATGCATTCAGTGCACCTTCAAAAACGTGTTCATCAAAATCAGGCCAAAGAACATCGGTAAACCAAAACTCAGCATAGGCGATCTGCCACAGCAGGAAGTTGCTAATCCGATGCTCTCCCCCGGTCCTTATCACTAAATCCACCGGCGCCAACTCCTGCATACACAGATAAGGAGCTAAGCTTTCTTCGGTTATTTGGTCAGGACGTAACAAACCTTCCTGAACCTGTTCAGCCAGTTTTCTGGCACCCTGGATAATATCCCAACGTCCACCATAGTTGGCAGCAATGTTGAGGGTCAGTCCATTATTTTGCTGAGTCAGTTCTTCGGCGCGGCGAATGCGTTCCTGAATACGATTGTTAAAACGACTGATATCGCCAATGACGCGCAGACGCACGTTGTGTTTGTGCAGGCTTTTGACTTCGCTGTCGAGCGCCCACACAAACAACTCCATTAATGCCGTCACTTCCTGTACTGGTCGGCTCCAGTTTTCACTGCTAAACGCATAAAGCGTGAGCGCTTCCAGCTTGTGGCTAACCGCAAAGCTGACAGCCCGGCGTACTGATTTTACCCCGGCTTTGTGGCCTGAAATACGCAGTTTGCCCTGATTTTTTGCCCAGCGACCATTACCATCCATAATGATGGCCACGTGACGTGGCGTACAGTACGACTCGTCATCGATTGTGTTGTGATTGTTGGACGACATAACGCGTAATAATTCCTTTCATCAGAAATGCTGTGGTTTCTGAATACATTGCGCCTGCGGCAAACTCCAGCCATTCTGCCGGATGACATCGAAACAATGTCGGGCCGTGAAACGCGAGCGAGCGACTATACCATTTTCACCTTGAGCGAACAAATAGCGGTAAGTATCAACATGCTAAACGAAAGCGTGGTAGCAATTCATTGGCACAGATTCGGGCTAACCGATCGATTTCCATCACATCATCAATATTGCTCGGTTCCTGGCACTGCATAGAGGCCAGCACTTCGCTATTCATGGCTGCAATGTCGGTAAAACGAATCTGATGCTGTAAAAATGCCGCCACGGCCACTTCATTCGCCGCGTTCAGCGTCGTCGTCGCCGCCTGCCCTGTCGAGCACGCATCAATGGCCAGCTTCAGACAGGGGTAGCGCGCATAATCCGGTTCATCAAACGTCAACGCCTTCATTCGGGTGAAATCAAGCGGCGTGACACCGGCTGAGATACGCGCTGGCCATGCCATGCTGTGCGCTATCGGCGTTCGCATATCTGGCGAACCTAACTGCGCCAGCACACTGCCATCGCAGTAACGCACCATGGAGTGAATCACCGATTGCGGATGCAGGATAACTTCCATTTGTGCGTCAGTGGCATTAAACAGCCAGCGGGCTTCAATGTATTCAAGACCTTTATTCATCATGGTGGCCGAATCAACAGAGATTTTACGCCCCATTGACCAGTTCGGATGTGCACATGCCTGGTCTGGCGTCATGGCCGCCAAATCGGCTAATGGAGTGTCACGAAAAGGACCACCCGATCCCGTAAGGAGAATGGAATCAATGCCATTTCCCCGCAGATCAGCGTACCCCAACTGATGCTGTATGGAAGCGGGTAAACTCTGAAAAATGGCGTTGTGCTCGCTGTCGACCGGCAGCAATTGAGCCTGATGATGGCGCACCGCCTCCATAAACAGACGGCCGCATGTGACAAGGGATTCTTTATTGGCAAGCAGCACCGTTTTGCTGGCACGAATCGCGGCCAGTGTCGGCTGGAGACCCGAGGCGCCAACAATCGCCGCCATCACCTGATCGACCTCATCCAACGCAGCCAGTTCGCAGGCTGCCTGAACGCCGGAGAGCACTTCAGTTTGAAGGTTCAGTGCTCTCAGTCGCTCACGCAGGGCCTGTGCCGAGGTCTCATCCGACATCGCGGCATAACGCGGCTTAAATTGCTGACACTGTTCTGCCATCAGCGCCACATTCTGGCCGGCAACCAGCGCGGTGACCTGGTACAGGTCTGGATTTGCCGCCACCACTGCCAGCGTGCTGGTGCCAATCGAACCCGTGGAACCCAGCAAAGTTAATCGCTTCATCATGCTATCCCTGTGAGGTTGTGAACCGTGCCCGCAACTGCGCCGGGCACAATGTAAAACGCCGCCAGAGTCGCACAACGTCTCTGAACGGCGTTTTATACGCGTCATAGTAAAAATCACATCCAGATTGGCTGCGACTCAAACCATTTCGGGTATAGATAACTTGATGGAATTAGAAATCCATCAGTTCCTTTTCTTTGTCAGCCAGTGCAGCATCAACATGTTTGATGTATGCATCGGTCATTTTCTGGATCTCATCCTGCGAGCGACGTTCGTCGTCTTCGCTGATCTCTTTGTCTTTCAGCAGTGCTTTGATCTTATCGTTGGCATCACGGCGCACGTTACGGACAGAAACACGGCCCTGCTCCGCTTCACCGCGCACGATCTTGATCAGATCTTTACGACGCTCTTCAGTCAGCGCTGGCAGTGGCACACGAATATCGCTGCCTGCTGAGCTCGGGTTAAGCCCCAAGTCAGATGCCATAATGGCTTTCTCAACGGCTGCGCCCAATGAACGATCAAACACGTTGATTTTCAGCGTACGAGAATCTTCTACCGTGACGCTCGCCAGCTGACGCAGTGGCGTAGGAGTACCGTAGTAAGGCACCATAATGCCGTCGAGCAGCGAAGGCGAAGCACGACCGGTGCGTACTTTGCTGATTTGGTTTTTGAATGCATCCACACATTTTTCCATGCGCGTGTCAGCATCTTTTTTAATGTCGTTAATCACGTTAAAACCCTTGGATTCGGTTTGACCTGGCCACTTCCGGCGTTCCAGAAGTGGTATCGATAAACATCGATCATCCTGTTACCCACCATAATTCGAGCTGCAAACGCATTGTTGATACTGAAATTATGTGAAGTAATGGCGCGGTGACCCAGCATCGCGCCCACAGAATATACCTTATTTTATCCTGCGTCGGGTATTAATGCGTAATCAGGGTGCCTTCTTTTTCACCCATCACCACGCGACGCAGCGCGCCAGGCTTGTTCATATTGAAGACACGGATCGGCAGCTGATGGTCGCGCGCCAGTGTAAAGGCGGCCAGATCCATCACTTTCAGCTCTTTATCCAGTACTTCGCCATAAGACAGCTGCTCATACAGCGTAGCATCCGGGTTTTTCACCGGATCATCCGAGTAAACACCATCGACTTTAGTGGCTTTTAACACCACATCCGCTTCGATTTCAATGCCGCGCAGGCAAGCAGCAGAGTCGGTGGTAAAGAACGGGTTGCCCGTACCCGCGGCGAAGATCACCACGCGGTTGTTACGCAACAGGCTGATGGCTTCTGCCCAGCTGTAGTTATCACACACGCCATTCAGCGGAATCGCGGACATCAGTCGTGCGTTCACATACGCACGGTGCAATGCATCACGCATTGCCAGGCCGTTCATCACGGTTGCCAGCATACCCATATGGTCACCGACCACACGGTTCATACCTGCCTGTGCCAGGCCAGCGCCACGGAACAGGTTACCGCCACCAATAACCACACCCACCTGGATGCCCAGCTCAACCAGCTCTTTCACCTCTTGCGCCATACGGTCAAGCACGCTCGCGTCAATACCAAAACCTTCGGCACCTTGCAGTGCTTCGCCACTCAGTTTTAGCAGGATACGTTGATATACAGGTTTTGCGTTGGTCGCCATGGTCAATTCTTCCTGGAAGATATGATGAATGAGAAGTTAAATCTGATCGATCATCCGCTTAGCAAGCGAGAAAAGCTATTGGGATGAGACTGAAAAGTGGTCCACGCAAAACGCAGACAAAAAAGAACCGCCTTCCGGCGGTTCTTTCGGAACATTAAGACTGTTTGGACATTGCAGCAACTTCTGCTGCGAAGTCAGCTTCAACTTTCTCAATGCCTTCACCCACTTCGAAGCGGATGAAGTTGATGACGTCTGCGCCTTTCTCTTTCAGAGCCTGGCCAACGGTTTTGCTTGGATCGATAACGAAAGCCTGACCGGTCAGAGACACTTCGCCGGTGAATTTCTTCATACGGCCATCAACCATTTTCTCTGCGATTTCTTTTGGCTTGCCAGACTGCATGGCGATGTCCAGCTGTACCTGGTACTCTTTCTCTACCACGTCAGCAGACACGTCTTCTGGCTTAACGAACTCTGGCTTGCTTGCAGCAACGTGCATAGCAACTTGCTTGCTCAGCTCTTCATCAGCACCGGTGGTTGAAACCACAACGCCGATACGTGCACCGTGCTGGTAGCTGTTCAGCTGAGCACCTTCCAGGATAGCAACACGACGGATGTTGATGTTCTCACCGATTTTAGTAACCAGCGCTACGCGTTCTTCTTCGAACTGCGCTTTCAGAGCTTCAACATCAGTCACTTTACCTGCAGTGGCTGCATCCAGTACTTTGTCAGCGAAAGCCTGGAAACCAGCATCTTTAGCAACGAAGTCAGTCTGGCAGTTAACTTCCAGAATCATCGCGTAACCGTCAGCGATTTTGGTTTTGATCACGCCATCAGCAGCAACGTTGCCTGCTTTCTTAGCGGCTTTAATCGCGCCAGATTTACGCATGTTCTCAATCGCCAGCTCGATGTCGCCGTTCGCTTCGGTCAGCGCTTTTTTGCAATCCATCATGCCTGCGCCAGTACGCTCACGCAGTTCTTTTACCAATGCAGCGGTAATTTCAGCCATTCCAGAATCCTCGATTCGTCTCTGTGTGCGTTCACACTGTCAGAAACTTGTTGCGGAAAATTTACTCTGCCCCGCTTACCCAAAGGAAGCGTGACAAACTTAGATAAATAAAAGGGGCCTGTGCGGCCCCCTTAACAGATATATCCAGCATATTTCGCATGGCAGATGCGTTGGCTGCTCTCGTTCACCCACATCACCTACTCAAGTAAGTTCAGTGGGCTTCTCTCGGTTGCCGCCTTCCTGCAACGCGAACTATTTTGGATAAAACATCTGATGTCTAAGGGCTCTCAGAAAGAGCGAACCTTATTAAGCTTCAGCAGCTTCTTCTGCCTGCTCAGCCAGATCCTGTGAACGGCCTTCGCGCACGGTAGTCGCAACAGCAGTCAGGTACAGGCTTACAGCACGGATTGCATCGTCGTTACCTGGGATAACGAAATCAACGCCGTCTGGATCAGAGTTGGTATCAACGATAGCAAATACTGGGATACCCAGGTTGTTTGCTTCTTTGATAGCAATGTGTTCGTGATCAGCGTCAACGACGAACAGTGCATCCGGCAGACCGCCCATATCTTTGATACCGCCCAGGCTGTTTTCCAGCTTGGCCAGTTCACGAGCACGCATCAGTGCTTCTTTCTTGGTCAGTTTGTCGAAAGTACCGTCCTGAGACTGAGTTTCCAGGTCTTTCAGACGTTTGATTGACTGGCGAACAGTTTTCCAGTTAGTCAGCATGCCACCCAACCAGCGGTGGTTAACGAAGAACTGGTCGCAGCTCAGAGCTGACTCTTTTACCGCTTCGGCAGCAGCGCGCTTAGTACCAACGAAAAGGATTTTGCCTTTACGTGAAGAGATCTTCTGCAACTCAGCCAGAGCTTCGTTGAACATTGGTACAGTTTTCTCAAGGTTGATGATGTGAACTTTGTTACGAGCGCCGAAGATGAATGGCTTCATTTTCGGGTTCCAGTAACGGGTCTGGTGACCAAAGTGAACACCAGCCTTGAGCATGTCGCGCATTGAAACAGTTGCCATGATTACCTCTAAAGTATGATTGGGGTTGGGCCTCCATGTATCCCATACAACCGACCTCTTTCAAGGCACCCCGGCGTATGTGTCGATACATGTGTGTTTTAGTACACAAAGTGAGTTTTATGCGTTTCTCGCCAACCACGAAGGTGACAGAGAATCGTCGGCGCGCTTTATACCATAATGCGCAGGAATACGCCAACAGAAGTTCGCGGCGACAGGCGTGAACGATCACGATTTGGCAGCCTAATTGCTGGCTGCTAACATGACTGCCACAGAACTCATTATTGTCGAAAATTTCGGCGATTGCGGATTATTTAATGGCCATTTCAATCAAAACCCCTGAAGAAATCGAAAAAATGCGTGTGGCAGGCCGTCTGGCTGCCGAGGTGCTGGAAATGATCGCACCGCACGTTGTGCCTGGCGTGACCACCGGTGAACTCGACCGCATCTGCCACGATCACATCACCAATAAGCAGCAGGCCCTCTCGGCTTGTCTGGGCTATCACGGCTTCCCGAAATCGGTATGTATTTCGGTTAACGAAGTGGTATGCCACGGTATCCCCAGTGACGATCGCGTATTGAAAGATGGCGATGTGGTCAACGTCGATGTCACGGTGATTAAAGACGAGTATCACGGCGACACCTCGAAGATGTTTATTGTGGGCAAACCCACCATCCAGGGTGAGCGCCTGTGTCGTGTGACCCAGGAAAGCCTGTATATCGCCTTGCGTCTGGTGAAGCCAGGCATCCGCTTACGCGAGTTGGGCCGCGCGATTCAACAGTACGTTGAAGCACAGGATTTCTCCGTGGTGCGTGAATATTGCGGACACGGCATCGGTAAAGGCTTCCATGAAGAGCCACAGGTACTGCACTATGATGCGGATGACGGCGGCGTGGTATTGCAGGCTGGCATGACCTTTACCGTTGAGCCAATGGTCAATGCGGGTGATTACCGCATCCGTACCATGAAGGACGGCTGGACCGTAAAAACCAAAGATCGCAGCTTGTCCGCGCAGTATGAGCATACTATTGTGGTGACAGAAAACGGCTGTGAGATTCTGACGCTGCGTAGCGATGACACCCTTCCTGCGGTGCTTGAAAACAACGCGTAATATTCTCCAACACAGTACCAAGCCGGCCAATAGCCTGTTATCCCTCGCGCAAGTGATGGGCATCAGGTTTAGAGTCGGCTTTTTTATGGCGCAGATTGAGGCATGTCGATGAGTGGTAGCGTGACCGAAGCAGTACACAAAGGCCTGACCGATTCCCCCGCCAGCTGGCCAGATGAAGCCCTGACCCGTGACAAACTAAAACTCTATCTTGAGCAATTCCAGCAGCATCTGGGCGTGGCCTTTGATGCGGGAACGGATGTGGAATCGCTGATTGATGTGCGTACGCTGTTTATCGATCGCTTGCTGCGCCGACTGTGGCGCTTCTATGGATTCGATAAATTAAAAGAGATTGCCCTGGTCGCGGTGGGTGGCTATGGTCGCGGCGAACTGCATCCGCTTTCCGACATTGATGTGTTGATCCTCAGTCGTCAGCCATTAGATGACGCCACCGCGCAGCGTACCAGCGAGCTGTTAACGCTGATGTGGGATTTGAAACTCGAAGTCGGTCACAGCGTGCGCACGCTGGAAGAGTGTTTGCTGGAAGGCTTATCAGACCTGACGGTAGCGACCAATCTGATTGAATCGCGCATGCTTACCGGCGATGTGGCTCTGTTCCTTGAACTGCAAAAGAACATTTTCAGTGATGGCTTCTGGCCATCTGCGCGCTTCTTCGCGGCCAAAATCGAAGAGCAGCAAGAGCGCCATCATCGCTATCACGGCACCAGTTATAACCTTGAACCAGACATCAAAAGCAGCCCCGGCGGCCTGCGCGACATTCATACCTTGCAGTGGGTGGCGCGGCGCCATTTCGGCGCCACCACTATGGATGAGATGGTCGGATTTGGCTTTATCACCGAAGCCGAACGCAATGAAATCAATGAGTGTCAGACATTCCTCTGGCGTATTCGCTTCGCCCTACATCTGACCCTGACGCGCTACGACAATCGCCTGCTGTTTGATCGCCAGCTCACCGTTGCCCAGCGGCTCAACTATCTGGGCGAAGGCAATGAGCCGGTTGAGCGCATGATGAAGGATTTCTACCGTGTGACGCGCCGCATTGGCGAACTCAATCAGATGCTTCTGCAGTTATTTGACGAAGCGATTCTCGCCCTCTCCACCACTGAAAAACCGCGCAGTATTGATGATGATTTTCAACTGCGCGGGAATTTGATCGACCTGCGCGATGCCACTCTGTTTGAGCGCGAGCCGCAGGCGATTCTGCGAATGTTTTACGTGATGGTGCGCAACGAAAACATCACCGGCATCTATTCCACCACGCTGCGCCAGCTGCGCTACGCGCGACGCCACCTGAAACAGCCGCTGTGTCAGATTGCGGAAGCACGCGAAACCTTTATGGCGATCCTACGCCACCCCGGCGCGGTGAAGCGTGCGCTGGTGCCGATGCATCGCCATAGCGTTCTGTGGGCCTATACGCCGCTGTGGGGCAATATTGTTGGCCAGATGCAATTTGACCTGTTCCACGCCTATACCGTTGATGAACACACCATCCGCGTGCTGCAAAAGCTTGAGAGCTTTGCCAATGAAGCCACGCGCCCGATGCATCCGCTGTGTGTGGAACTCTGGCCGCGCTTGCCGCAGCCTGAGCTGCTGCTAATGGCAGCTCTACTGCACGATATCGCTAAAGGACGCGGTGGCGATCACTCCATTCTCGGCGCGCAAGATGCGCTCGAGTTTGCCGAGCTGCATGGCCTTAACTCACGTGAGATGCAGTTGGTGGCCTGGCTGGTGCGCCATCATCTGCTGATGTCGGTGACGGCTCAGCGCCGCGACATTCAGGACCCCACAGTCATTCAGCAATTCGCAGAAGTAATGCAAAATGAAAACCGCCTGCGTTATCTGGTGTGCCTGACCGTTGCTGACATCTGCGCCACCAACGAGAGTTTGTGGAACAGCTGGAAACAGAGTCTGCTGCGTGAGTTGTTCTTTGCCACTGAAAAGCAGCTGCGTCGCGGTATGGAAAACAGCCCCGATTTGCGCGAGCGTGTTCGCCATCACCGCTTGCAGGCACTGGCGTTACTGCGCATGGAAAACCTCGACGAAGAACGGCTGCATCATATCTGGAGTCGCTGCCGTGCGGACTATTTCCTGCGTCATACGCCGAATCAGCTGGCATGGCATGCGCGCCATTTAATCGATCATGATCTCAGTAAACCGATGGTGCTAGTCAGCCCGCAGGCCACACGCGGGGGCACGGAAATCTTTATCTGGAGCCCAGATCGCCCTCATCTGTTTGCCGCGGTGGCAGGCGAACTCGATCGCCGCAACTTAAGCGTGCATGACGCACAAATCTTCACCAGCCGTGATGGCATGGCCATGGACACCTTTATTGTATTAGAGCCCGACGGCAGCCCGCTGGCCGCCGACCGTCATCCGATGATCATGCAGGCGCTGGAGCAGGCGATCACTCAAACCGAATGGGTACCACCGCGCACACGTCGCCAGTCGGCACGCCTCAAGCACTTCAGTGTGGATACCGAAGTGAATTTCCTGCCGACGCACACCGACCGGCGGAGTTATCTGGAATTGGTGGCGCTGGATCAGCCAGGTTTGCTGGCGCGTGTGGGGGAAGTGTTTGCCGATCTGGGCGTGTCACTGCACGGTGCGCGCATCAGTACGATTGGCGAACGGGTTGAGGATCTTTTCATCCTGGCGGACAGCGAGCGACGCGCACTTGATGTAGAAATGCGCAATGTGCTGAAAGAGAGGTTGACAGAGGCCCTTAATCCAAACGATAAACTGTGACCTACCCTTCATCATTCAAACTGTAGGCGCGTTGGCTCTCCTCGCTCGGCCTGGTCACATACTGATGTATGCTCCCAGGCACTCGCTGCGTGGCCGCCTTCCTACAGCCTGAATGATTTAGGGTAGGCAATAAATTACTCATGTCCGAATTTACGGACATTCCGCTATGACAGACTCAGGAATTAAATATGCAACAGTTACAGAGCGTTATCGAATCTGCCTTTGAGCGCCGCGCCGACATCACGCCTGCCAGCGTAGACAGCGCGACCCGTGAAGCCATCGAACAGGTGATTGGCCTGCTGGATAGCGGTGAGCTGCGCGTGTCTGAAAAGATCAACGGCGAGTGGGTAACGCATCAGTGGCTGAAGAAAGCAGTGCTGCTGTCTTTCCGCATCAATGACAACCAGGTCATTGATGGCGCTGAAACCCGTTTCTACGACAAAGTGCCAATGAAGTTTGCCAACTGGGATGAAGCTCGCTTCAAAAATGCCGGCTTCCGTGTCGTTCCTCCAGCAGCCGTGCGTCAGGGCGCATTCATTGCACGTAATACCGTACTGATGCCTTCTTACGTCAACATCGGCGCTTACGTTGATGAAGGCACCATGGTGGATACATGGGCAACCGTGGGTTCCTGTGCCCAGATCGGTAAAAACGTACACCTGTCTGGCGGCGTGGGCATCGGCGGCGTGCTGGAGCCACTGCAGGCTAACCCAACCATCATCGAAGATAACTGCTTCATCGGTGCACGCTCTGAAATCGTTGAAGGCGTGATCGTCGAAGAAGGTTCAGTGATCTCAATGGGCGTCTACATCGGTCAGAGCACCAAAATCTACGATCGCGAAACCGGCGAAGTGCATTACGGTCGCGTACCAGCAGGTTCTGTGGTGGTTTCAGGTAATCTGCCATCAAAAGACGGCAGCTACAGCCTGTACTGCGCCGTGATCGTGAAGAAAGTGGACGCGAAAACCCTGGCAAAAACCGGCATCAACGAGTTGCTGCGTACCATCGACTAAGCTTTCACACAGGTATTGCCTCCTGCCAACGGGTCCGTATTCGGGCCCGTAATTTTTTGTTTACACTCAGATGACAATTACCTGTTTCGCGCCGCGAATTAACAGGTGCGTTTATTTTTCAAACAGTTCATAATCCGCGCCAGTTAACTCCGGTCGCGCACTGTTCATCCCGGTTTTTGTGTCTACAGTTGATTAAGTATGCCGTAAGCGTTCCGGTTGCCGCGTTTTTTGCTGCATCCCGAATGATGATGATAGTCCTGCGCGCTCACCCACTCTTAGATGGAATATAAACGCTATGTACGACAACCTGAAAAGCTTAGGTATCAGCAACCCTGACGACATCGACCGTTACAGCCTGCGTCAGGAAGCCAGCAACGACATTCTGAAAATCTACTTCCGCAAAGACAAAGGTGAATTCTTCGCCAAAAGCGTGAAATTCAAATACCCACGTCAACGTAAAACCGTTGTCGCTGACCACACCAGCCAGGGCTATAAAGAAGTTCAGGAAATCAGTCCGAACCTGCGTTATGTGATCGACGAGTTGGATCAGATTTGCCAGCGTGACCAGGTTGAAGTGGATCTGAAACGCAAAATCCTCGCAGATCTGCGCCACCTGGAAAACGTGGTGTCGAATAAAATCGCTGAAATCGAGTCAGATCTTGATGAATTAACCCGTAACGGTCGTTAATTCCTGCCACGATTTTCAAGGCCAGCCTATGCTGGCCTTTTTGTTGGCTGAAATCAGTCTCTTCTTAGTCTCCCCGCGCTTTCTGAATCCCTGATGCCTGGTTACTATTGGTCTATGTCTGACTTCCGGTATGACAATGACCATGCAATTTGCAGCTATCACCTCCGGCCAACGCGGCCTTGATATCCATATTGCCAGTGACCTCGCGCGTAAAATCTTGTCTGGAACACTGAAAGTCGGTGATGTCCTTCCCAGCGAAGTCGAATTATGCGGGCGGTTTGGCGTCAGCCGCACTGCGCTGCGAGAAGCACTTAAACTGCTCTCGTCCAAAGGTTTACTGGAATCTCGCCCCAAACTCGGCACGCGCGTGCGAGAGCGCGCCCATTGGAATTTACTCGATGTGCAGTTGCTGGAGTGGATGGAAGGGATTGAATCGACGGAAGAGATGTATCAGCAGTTTTTAGCATTTCGCCAGGTTATCGAACCACAGGCAACGCGGCTGGCTGCCCTACACGCCACCCATGATCAACGTGTTGAGTTATCGCATTTGTTCCGCGAAATGAGCGCGATTTGCGCCGCCCAACCTTTTGACCTGGTGCGCTGGCTGGAAGCAGACAGTGCCTTTCATCGTCTTATTTTCCACGCCACGGATAATTGCTTCTTTACGCCGTTCGGCAATTTGCTGGCGACCACCTTCAAGTGTTTCTTCACCTGGCCGACCAGCGCACAAGAGATCTTTCTCGATGAGCACCGCAAAATCTATGAGGCGATCATGATGGGTGATGCCGATGCCGCCCAGCAAGCGTCCACCGTTTTAATGCTTCACAGCCCACGCACGCCCACCTCTTAAGGCTACCGCGGCAACGACAATAGCCAGGTGTCACGCTGCGCCTGCATCACCGCACCCTTTGAAGTGGATGTTTCGGCAAGCGACCAGCTTGCGTGGTCGATCCAGCGTTGGTAACGATGGCTCTTCAGGCTGTTATCCGCCAGCGACAACAGCGGAATCAGCCTGACGCTCACCCGCTCACGATTTTTCCACGGCCAGGGTTTACGGTCATCGCTGTAGGGTGCCATGTAATCCAGTGCATCGATCAGTGAACCGCCCTGCTGCTGGTAATGCCACAAATCTCCCGCCCCACTTCGCTGCGCCAGCTGTGCCACACTGGTCAACGCCTGCAAATTAAAATAGCTGTAATGGAAAGAGCGCGTGCGCGCCAGTTCAAATGGCTGGGTGCCGTCCACGTGGATCTGACCATCAATCTTTTGCCGTGTCAGTGCCACCATCTGCTTAATCACCTCAGGCTGCTGCAGATACCAAGCAATACCGGCAACCTGCGCAGCGTACCAACTTCCGTGATTGTTGGGCGCATCGCGTTCGCCCTGTGCCAGTTTGCTGTGCTGCAGCCAGTGCAGATAATCACGAAACCAGGCGTGCAGTGCGGCCTGATCCTGCGCTCGCCAGCCGGGGGAATCTTGCAGCAGCAATAGCGCATCTACCACGCGCGTGGCGAAATAGCGCCCATCCAGCACGCCGGTGTGCCTGCCTTGCGCTTTGCCCGGCACACCCTGCGCATAATTGAGGTTGGGGTTCATGCGGGTCGCAGGATCGATAAACCATGTCCGCGCCATGGATTGGGCTTTTGCCGCATAACGCGTTTCACCGGAAAAATACCAGGCCAGGGTGAGGGCCTGCAGATCGGCAGTAAAGCGCGCCAGACGAACGCCATCGCTTTGATCGTTTTTACTGGCAGGATTCACCTCTCCGTCATGGCGAATCCAGGGTAAGCCCGCCTCCTTCGCCGGATCCGGCCACCAGTAAGCACTCAGGCTGAGATAATCATGCCGCGATCCGCTGGGCGGCAACATCCCTTTTTGCGTAACGGAGGGGTTCGTCTGGTGCAGGGCGCGGTCGGCCGCGTGCTGCAACTGCTGCCACCCGGCTGCAGTCTGAGGTGCCGCGTTTTTGCTGTGCAGCGCTTCTCGCGTCTGCTGCAGCTGCTCGCCTGATAAGAATGCCAGCACCGGCGTCTGTGCCCGGCAAGACACCGCGATCGTCAAACCCAGCAGCAACCAAAGCGTCCGCGACATCAATGCATGCATTACCCTCTCCCTACCACTGCCATCACTAACTTTGCTCATCCAGCTGCAATGCAACGTACAGCAATAAACGATCGTCAAAATTACCCAGATTCAACCCGGTCAGCTCGGAAATGCGGTTGAGACGATATTCCAGCGTGTTGCGGTGAATAAACAGCGCCCGCGCAGTGGCACTGGGTTGCACATTATGGTTGAACCAGGCCACCAAGGTGCGGCGCAGTAATCCATTGTTGTCATTGGTTTTGAGCTTCGCCAGCGGCCGCGCCAGTTCGTTAGCTTGCCATCCGCCACGTAAACTATCCAACAACACGGGTAATACCAGATCCTGATAGAAGAAGCTGCGCTGTTCCGGCATACGCTGCTTGCCCACCATCATAGTGGTGCGCGCGGTGCGGTAAGAACGCGCAATGCTGCCAGGGCCGGTGAAAAAATTGCCCAGCGCAATGCGCATCCGCACCTGGCCGCTCTCTTTCATCCTTTGCAGCAGTTGATCGACACGCCGCCGATGATCGTCCTGATCGTAACGCCCATGCGCATTTAGCGCCGGTTTTAGCACCACCATTTCGGTGAGTGAGACAATGGCAATGAGATTGTCACGATCGGGCGTGGTGAGCAGCGTTTGCAACTGCTGCAATTCGGACATCGCACTATCAACGCCGAGCTGGCCGCTGTCCACTTCCACCACCGCCACCACACGCGGTTGATTGAGATCGATCCCCAAACGCTGCGCCCACTCACTCAATGCGGGCGAGAGCGTCTCGCTGCGAATCAGGTTGAGCACTAACTCCTCACGCAGGCGGCTATCTTGCGCCAGCATATGCAGCAATCGCGCTTGTTCCAGCATCATTTCTGCCGTCATACACACCAGTTCACCGTAGTGACGCAGCGCCGCGGGTTGCCCGGTCAAACCAATTACCCCGACGATGCCGCCATCGATCCGCAGAGGCAGATTAATGCCCGGCCGCACGCCGTGCAGATGTTTAGCCACGGCTTCATCGATGTCCACCACCCTTCCCTGTGATAGCACCAGCAGCGCACCTTCGTGCAATTCGCCAATACGCTCGCGATCGCCGCTGCCAATAATGCGGCCGCGCGCGTCCATCACGTTGACATTGCTGTCAATAATTTGCATGGTGCGGGCAACAATATCCTGAGCCAGTCGCGCATCGAGATGATAGGTGGCCATCAATAGCTCCAAAGATAAAGAGGAACAGACAGAATACGCATCCCCATCACGCCTGACATTGTGCAACTGCACATAGCCGGATGGATAATGCGGGAATTGAGGCGAGCGTCACATTGCGACACGGACATCTGCACAATTTGATACAAAGCATCGTGGTACTAATGCTAACGGCGTGGCGGGGTCAAAACGAAAAAAGGCGAGCCCAAGCTCGCCTGTGATCAACAACGTAAAACCTTACTGCATCAGCAGATAAAGGCTGCTGTCGCCGCGCTGCACGTTCAATGCCAGCACGGATGGCTTGGTATCGAGGATTTTGCGCAGTTCACCGAGGTTCGCGATGGCCTGCTGGTTGACGCCCATGATCACGTCACCTTTCTTCAGACCAATTCGCGCCGCCGCACTGCCCGCCTTCACGTTATCGACTCGCACGCCCTTCTGACCATTGCTATCGACATTGCTCAGGTCGGCACCTTCAATACCGGTGTAAATGGTGGCCGACTGCACTTTTTCCTGCGAGCTCTGCTGGAGTTCTACCGTGATATTCACGGGTTTGCCATCACGCAGCAGGCCCAGTTGCAGTTTGGTTCCCACTGGCAGTGAACCGACTTCGGCACGCAGTGCCGCAAAGCTGGTCAGCGGTTTACCATTCATCGACACCACAACATCACCGGCTTTCACACCCGCTTTTGCTGCCGCAGAGTTTGGCAACACCTGGCTGACGAAAGCACCGCGCTGCGCATCGACTTTCATCGCTTTCGCCAGTTCGGAGTTCAGCTCGGTGCCCATGATACCCAGTTCACCGCGTTTCACCTGGCCGTACTCGATCATTTGTGCGGTGAGGTTTTTCACCATCGCACTTGGGATCGCGAAGCCGATACCGATGTTACCGCCATCCGGTGCGAGGATCGCGGTGTTAATCCCGATCAATTCACCGTTCAGATTTACCAGCGCGCCACCGGAATTACCGCGGTTGATCGCCGCATCGGTTTGGATAAAGTTTTCATAATTTTCGACGTTCAAGCCGCTACGGCCCAATGCCGACACAATGCCGGAGGTGACCGTCTCACCGAGTCCGTACGGGTTACCGATCGCCACGGTGTAATCGCCTACGCGCAGATCGTCAGAATCGGCGATCTTAATGGCGGTCAGGTTCTTGGCATCCTGCAGCTGGATCAGTGCGATATCCGATTGCGGATCTTTACCAATCACTTTGGCGTCATAACGACGGCCATCACTCAACTGCACCTGAATTTTGGTGGCGTTGTCGACTACGTGGTTGTTAGTCACCACATAGCCTTTATCCGCGTTGATGACTACGCCCGAACCCAGGGCACGGAATTTCTGCTGCTGCGTGTTGGCTCCGCCGTCACCACCACCCTGGCTACCATCACCGCCGCCCTGGCACATCGGCGAGCTTTGGAATGGCGAACCGTCCTGGCAGAATGGCGAATTATCACCAAAGAATTGCTGGAATTGTTGCGGCATCCGCGGGGTTTTCACGGTGGTACTGCCTTCAACGCTGATACTCACCACGGAAGGCATCACTTTTTCCAGCATCGGTGCCAGGCTTGGCAACTGTTGGCTCGAGGAGGAAGCAGATTCCGCCGCGAAAACACTCACAGGGCTCAATGCCATGCCCAGACTAAGCGCCAGCGCACTTAACATTAAGGTGCTTTTTTTCATTTGTCTGTGTCTCTCTAAGATTTACGGCCAGACCATTGCTGTGGTCGTGATGGTGAGATTAAGTTTTTAGCGCGAAGTTCCTAATGAAGTTTTGGGCAAAGGTAAAAATTTATTCTTCATCTTTACAAAACTCGGATTATTCTACCGCCATCAAGCGACGATATTCATCCCACGCATAATTATCTGTCATACCGCTGATATAGTCCTGAATCAGACGCGAACGATAATAGCGCTCCCATAACAAGCGTTGATATTTATGCTCGACGATAAGCGCGCGCATCTGCTGTTGATACGCTTTGCGATGTTTTCCAGAAAGTTTATGAAACAGTCGCGTCTCAATAGGATGTTTCGGTAAAAAATCATCGTTCATCAACGTGGTAAACTGCTCGTAATCCAGCAACATCAATGACTGATATATTTCCAGCAGCCCTTTAATCACGCGATAACCCTGTAATTCCAGCTGCTCAACTTCAGGATGATTAAAGACTTGCTGACGTGCCACAGTTTTAAATAGCTTCAACAATCGGCCTTCATCGCCATCATCTTCCAGCAAAGCGTGGTTAAAACTGCCCTCGTAAATAGCAGGCAAATTATCCACAAAGCGGCGAACCGCATGACTCACCAACACATTTTGTACATTAACGCGTAACGACATAAAAAACTGGTCGCTGATACTGCGGCGTTTTTTCTGATTCGCTTCTTTCCAGGCTTCACCGACCGTGCGACTAAAGGCATCGCCACTATTTACCGGGCCCCAGGCGTTAAGCAAATATTTATACAGGGTTTCAACATTAAAAATATCTTTCTCAACGGCATCATCCAGATCGGCAATGCAATAGGAGATATCATCAGCGGCTTCCATTATCCACGTCAGCGGGAAACGATGATGTTCAGCCATATTGGTCGCCGCACGCAGGTCGGCAACATATTCGCGTTCAGATAAATAGAAACCGGGCTTCTTCATTAATACGCTAAATTCAGCCGGTTTATCGCCCTGCCACCATGCAGGGGCGGTATATTTCAGGATGCAGGCGACTTGGGCATAGCTCAGATTGAGTTGTAGCAGCGTATGCACCAGACGAATCGCTTGTGCATTACCTTCGAAGTGGCACAAATCCTGACGAATCATTGCATTCAGCTGGTCAAAATCAGCCCGCTGACTATCATCGGCAACGCCCGCCACCAGCGGATCCACCAGTTCAGCTGGCAGGTTATCATCGAACCAGTCATTAATCGCCGCTTCGCCGAAGTGACCAAATGGCGGGTTGCCAACGTCATGAAGCAGGCAAGCCATCTCTATCAGGCTTTCAAACGCCCCTTCAAACTCATCCAGACCATACTTTGCCAACCCACCGCCATGGGTCTTCAGGGCTTGCAGAATCTCTTTAGTGATGTAGCGCCCGGTTTGCTGTACTTCCAGCGAGTGAGTCAAACGCGAACGCACGGCGGCATTGCGCTCCAGGGGAAATACCTGGGTTTTTTGTTGCAGGCGGCGAATAGCCGCAGAGTTAATAATGCGCCCGCGGTCGCTTTCAAAGTGACGCGTAATAAAGTATTCGCCTTCCGGATCTTTGCGACTGGTATAAGGGCGGGTAAAACTGATCTTCTTCCTGAAATTGATCGTTGCCATCATGACCCCTTATTTTTTGGTGAATTCATCCTCAGTCAGCCATGGTAGACTATGCCTCACTTTTGAGGTTTACATCCATCATTACAGCGAGATTCTTTATGAAAGCAGGCATTATTGGCGCGATGGAGCAGGAAGTTACCCTGCTGCGTGACAAAATCGAAAACCGTCAGACACTGACGCTCGCCGGCTGCGAAATTTACACTGGTACGCTGAACGGTGTTGAGGTGGCTCTGCTGAAGTCAGGCATTGGTAAAACCGCAGCCGCACTCGGCACGACTCTGCTGCTGCAGCTGTGCAAACCGGATTTCATCATCAACACCGGTTCAGCGGGCGGTTTAGCGCCAACCCTGAAAGTGGGCGATATCGTGGTATCAGATGAAGTGCGTTATCACGATGCCGATGTCACCGCATTCGGATACGAACCGGGCCAGATGGCGGGTTGCCCTGCGGCATTCGCCGCTGACGAGAAGTTAATTGCTGCTGCTGAACAGGTCATTAAACAGCTGGACCTCAACGCCGTGCGCGGTTTGGTGGTCAGCGGTGATGCCTTTATCAACGGTGCTGAGCCGTTGGCGCGCATTCGTCATACTTTCCCGCAGGCGATTGCAGTAGAGATGGAAGCCACGGCAATTGCCCATGTTTGCCACCAGTTCAAGGTGCCATTTGTAGTGGTGCGCGCAATTTCAGACGTGGCAGATAAAGAGTCCCACCTGAGCTTCGATGAGTTCCTGGTCGTGGCGGCGAAGCAATCTTCCCTGATGGTAGAAAACCTGCTGGCACAGCTGGCGCGTGGCTAAGTATTGGCTGCTCGGGCTATTGCTGATTGGCAATAGCCTGCTTGCCGCGGTTCCTCGCGTTATTACCCTCGCCCCGCATCTTACTGAACTCGCTTTTGCTGCAGGTATTACGCCCATTGCGGTCAGTGCTTATTCGGATTACCCCGCCCAAGCCACTTCGCTTGAGCAGGTGGCGAACTGGCAAGGGATCAAGGTAGAACGCATCCTGCAACTGAAGCCGGATGTGGTGTTGGCATGGCGTGGCGGCAACCCGCAACGGCAAATTGAACAACTGCAACGTTTGGGTATTAAAGTCGAGTGGATTGATCCACAAACCATTGATCAAATGATCGATGCGCTGGCCGCATTGCAGCAATGGAGCCCGCAGCCCAATCAGGCCGTCTCCGCCGCGCAAGCACTGCGCGAGCAGGAGAACGCCCTGCGCAAACAGTATCAGCGACAGACGCCCACGCCACTGTTTATGCAGTTTGGTCAGCAGCCGCTGTTTACCGCTGCGCGGAATACCCTGCAAAACGACGTGATCACGCTGTGCGGCGGCAAGAATATCTTCGCCGATAGCAGCGTGAGTTGGCCGCAGGTGAGTCGTGAGCAGGTACTGGCTCGTCATCCGCAGGCGATAGTGATTGGCGGTGACAAGACTCAGGCCGCGAATATCGTGAAGTTCTGGCAGCCTCAACTGACGGTTCCGGTACTGGCGATTAACAATGACTGGCTCAGTCGACCGGGTCCACGTATCTTGCTGGCAGCAAAACAGCTGTGCCAAAATTTACATCCGGTGAAAAATAACACCAATTAAGACTAAAGATTCGGCAAAAATTGTCGAAAATCAAAATACAAGGCACGGCAGCCACGTATGCTCTGTGCCCTTTTTGCGCTAAGCGCAACTTTGACTTCACCAGGAATTAGACATGACCAGAGCCCTGCTGCTGGCCATAGGACTCGTGATGGCTGTACCTGTTGGTGCGGCGACGTCAACCGGTTCTATTGCCGTCACGCTGACCTTGTTCTCTCGTTGCGATATTTCGCGTCAGAATGAGCAAACGTTGCCATCGATCGATTGTGGGCGTCATTTCAGCGCACAGCCGCGCGTCACAGAAAGCATATTGAAAAAGAGTGCTAAACGGCAGGTGGCGTCACGATTAGTGACCGTTGAATGGTAGTCTCTGACCGCCAGAACGGCGGTCAGAAGCGGTATCAGATGCTGAAGGAAGAGCCACAACCACAGGTGGTTTTTGCATTGGGATTGGTCACGATAAAACGCGAGCCCTCCAGACCTTCGGTGTAATCCACAGAGCCGCCTACCAGATATTGCAGGCTCATTGGGTCCACCACCAGCGCCACACCCTGTTTCTCAATGGTCATGTCGCCGTCATTCATTTGATCGTCAAAAGTAAAACCATACTGGAAACCACTGCAACCGCCGCCAGTGATGTACACGCGCAGTTTCAGCTCTGGATTCTCTTCATCCGCAATCAGGTTTTTTACTTTTTTCGCTGCTGCTTCCGTGAATTGCAAAGGCAGTGCTGCTACGTCGTCACTCATCTTATACTCCGGGTAAACGTCCAGGTCAGAAAACAACCTCAATGCCACTATTATCTGCCAGCCGCCCAGTGCAATCAAGTGCCGTGCTTGACACTGTGTGCCGCCTGCGCTGCGTTAAAGTATAGCGTGACTCAGGGCTTTAGCACCGGAGCGCCTTTCGCCGCAGGCCGTTCTTCCTTAGAATGGCGCCAGAATTTTTTTCCAGAACAGCAGGAGCCGATCAATGAGTAAGTCAGAAAACCTGTATGCCGAAGCGCAACGCCTGATCCCTGGCGGGGTGAACTCCCCGGTACGTGCCTTTACCGGTGTGGGCGGCGTGCCGCTGTTCATCGAACGCGCCGACGGTGCGTATCTGTTTGACGCCGATGGCAAAGCCTATATCGACTATGTCGGTTCATGGGGACCGATGGTGCTCGGGCACAACAATGCCACCATCCGCAATGCGGTAATTGAAGCGGCATCACGCGGCCTGAGCTTCGGTGCGCCGACCGAGATGGAAGTCAAAATGGCGGAGCTGGTGTGTGAGCTGGTGCCAAGCATGGATATGGTGCGCATGGTCAACTCCGGCACTGAAGCCACCATGAGCGCCATTCGTCTGGCGCGCGGCTTTACCCATCGCGATAAAATCATCAAATTTGAAGGCTGCTACCACGGCCACGCGGATTGCCTGCTGGTGAAAGCCGGTTCCGGCGCGCTGACCCTGGGCCAGCCCAACTCGCCGGGCGTGCCCGCTGATTTTGCCAAACACACCCTGACCTGTACTTACAACGACCTCGCCACCGTGCGCGCGGCGTTTGAACAGTATCCAGAGGATATCGCCTGTATCATCGTTGAGCCAGTTGCCGGCAACATGAACTGCATTCCACCGCAGCCAGACTTCCTGCCAGGCCTACGTGCGCTCTGTGATGAGTTTGGTGCCCTGCTGATTATCGATGAAGTGATGACCGGCTTCCGCGTGGCGCTGGGCGGCGCTCAGGCCTATTACGACGTGACGCCAGACCTGACCTGCCTGGGCAAAATCATTGGGGGTGGCATGCCAGTGGGCGCCTTTGGTGGACGCCGTGATGTGATGGAAGCGCTGGCACCGACCGGCCCGGTTTACCAGGCGGGAACGCTCTCAGGTAACCCGATTGCCATGGCTGCCGGTTTCGCTTGCCTGACGCAAATTGCCCAACCGGGTACGCACAGCACCTTGACCGACCTGACCACTCAGCTGTCTGAAGGTTTGCTGGCGGCGGCTAAAGCAGAAAATATCCCGCTGGTGATCAACCACGTTGGCGGCATGTTCGGTATTTTCTTCACTGAAGCGGACAGCGTGACCTGCTATGCCGATGTGACAAAATGCGATGTCGAGCGCTTTAAGCGCTTCTTCCATCTGATGTTGGCAGAAGGGGTATACCTTGCGCCATCCGCCTTTGAAGCGGGCTTTATGTCGCTGGCGCACAGCCAGGAAGACATTCAGCGCACCATTGATGCCGCACGTCGTAGCTTCGCTAAGCTGTAAGCTTCTGTCGCCATTAATCGCGTAATGCATCTCAGCTGAGCGCTTTCTGGTCGCCATAAATGGCAACCCTACGACGATCGAGCGCGGTTTTCGTAGGGTGCGCATTTATGCGCGGCGTAACAACCAAATAAAATAGGGTGCACCGAAGAAGGTGGCCATCAGCCCTGCCGGGATTTGATCCGGGAACGCCAGCATTCTGCCGCACCAGTCGGCAAACACCATTAAACCTCCCCCCAACAATCCTGCCATCAGCACTTGCGGTAGCGCACGACGGAACCCCAGCATACGCACAATATGCGGTGCCATCAGGCCGACAAAACTGAGTGGTCCAATGGTCAGCGTGGCCGTTGCGGTCAGTGCCGCCGCCAGCAACAGCAGACTCAATCGCGATCCCGTTAACGCCATACCTGCCGACCGTGCCGTGGCACTCCCCAGCGGCAGCAGCGTTAGCCAGCGGCTGGCCAGAGGTGCCAGAGCAATCAAAATCATCCCCACCACCGCGCTTTGTACCGCCTGCTGCAGACTGATGTTGTAGGTCGAGCCGGAAATCCAGGTTAGCAAGCCACTCATACGTGGATCGCCGCTGGCCATCAGCACCATCAAAAGGGTGACAAAGGCGCTGTTCAGCGCCATGCCCGCCAGCAGCATACGTTCGGGTGAGAAGCCACCACGGCTGGCCACCAGCATGATGATCAGCAGCGTCAGGGCGGCTCCCAACGCACCTGCAGGCAGCAACCACGCCACCGCATCACCGGGAACAAAGAACATCATCACCACGGCACCGCATGCTGCCCCTGAGCTAATCCCTAACACTTCCGGGCTCGCCATTGGGTTACCGGTGAGACGTTGGATCAATGCGCCCGCCACGCCCAGCATCATCCCGACCACCAGCGCGGCCAGCACGCGCGGTGCACGCCACGGCAACAGTTGATGCAACATCTCGCCGCTGACCCACGTCCAGCTATGCGCATCGCGGCCAAATGTCAGAGCGACAGCGCCCAACAGCGCCAGCATCGCCACGCCAAACAGACACCAGCGCACGACGTTTTGCCGCTCTGCCGGGACCTTATCCCCCATGTTCATCGCCGGGGGGACTGAACCGGTGCGCAAGCGCGGCAACAACCACAGCAGAATCGGCACGCCAATCAGCGCCGTCGCAGTGCCAGTTGAAACCTCACGCCAGTGGCTGGTGAGCCACAGTACGCACTGATCGGCCAGCCACAGCAGCAGCGCACCAATCAGTGGTGCGAGCAGCATGCGGCTTAACAAGCGACGGCCTCCCAGCATTTTCGCCAGCAGCGGCGCAAACAGACCGATAAAGCCAATGATGCCCGCCACATTCACCAGTTGTGCACTGAGCAGGATCGCCAGAGCCAGCGCACCGATACGCGCCGCTGACAGTGCCAGACCAAGATTTTTCGCCACGCCATCGTCCAGCCCCATCAGAGTCAACGGACGTAGCAGCGCCAGCGCCACCACAAAGGCCAGCAGCAGGCGCGGCCACAACATGGCCACGCTGTGCCCATCCATCTGATTCAACGCGCCCGTGCTCCACAAGAACATGTTCAGCAGCTGATCATGATTGAAGATGGCAAAGATTTGATTCACCGAGCCGGCATAGAGGCTGAGCACCAGCCCGGCAAGGATCAGCGTCACGGGTGACAAACGTTTTCCCCACGCGACACCAAACACCAGCACACCGACCAGCACCGCACCGCCCATCGCCGCAAACTGTTGCGTCAGTTCCCCACCCGGCAGATGCCAAAGCGTGGCGACGGTAATGCCCAACTGGGCGCCCGACGACACGCCAAGCGTGGTGGGTTCCGCCAGCGGATTACGCAGGACCTGCTGGAACAGCAAGCCCGCTAAGCCGAGGCCCGCCCCGACCAGCAGCGCCAGCGCCAGACGCGATAGCAAACTGTGGTGAAACACCACTTGCTGGATATTGTTGATGTCTGGCGCAATGATCGCCTGCGACCACTGCGCCGTTGGCAGTGCTTCACTCAGGTTGATATAGGTTAACGCCAGTGCCAGTAAAAATAGGCTACTCAGTAGCACGACAGGAAAGAGACGATGGCGCATCATTGCGACTCCAGCGCGTGTTCCAGCACGCGAATAAACTTCAGCGCCGAGTAGGTCGCGCCGTAATACCACACTGCAGGCACGCGCTGGAAACGGCCAGTGCGGATAAACGGCAGCGCCTGCCACAGCGCCGTTTTCATCACGCGCTGCATATCACGATCGTTGTCGTGATCGAAGCAAATGACCTGCACGTCGCCCACGTTAGCCAAACGTTCAAGCCCGACTACCGCGCTGCCCCAGAAGTTGGTTTCACCGTGCCAGGCGTTGGTCAGGCCAAGGCTCTCCATCACTTCCAGGAACAAGCTATTGGCACCAAAGGTAATGGCGTGACGGCTGTCCATCAGTGACATCAATAATATCGGGCGACTCGCCCAGGGTTTAAGACGCTCACGCGCCGCCGCGAGCTGCTCATCGAGGTACTGCAAATGCAACACCGCTTGCTCTTCTCGCCCCAGCCGTGCGCCCAGTGCATGCAACGAATTGCGCGCCGTGGTTAACGGTTTGCCGTCACCGCTGTTGAGATCAAAACCCATGGTCGGCGCAATGCGTTGCAGCTTATCCAGCGCCGGACCGTAGCCGTTGGAATGCAAAATCAGTGAAGGTTGCAGCTGCGTCATCAACTCCAGATTGGGTTCGGTACGCAAGCCAAGATCGATGGTGTTGGCGGGCAGCTGCGGCTCGCCCACCCAAATCCTGTAGTTACGCAGATCGGCTACCCCCAGCGGTGCCACGCCGAGCGCCATCATTAACTCAACGGGTAACCACTCCAGCGCCAGAATCCTTTGCAGATCGGGCTGAGACGCGCGTAATGGCGCAACGTTCATCAGGGGCGAAAGTGCCAGCGCCGTCAGTAAGCGACGACGGGAAATGTCAAACATGGCGAGGCCTCAGTAAACAAAACTGACGGGTGCACCGCCCTGTGGATGAGGCAGAATGCCCATCGGAATACCGTAAATATTGCCCAGCACATCGGCCTGCATAATCACCTCAGGCCCGCCTTCGGCAATCATCTCACCGCTGCGCAATGCCACCAGACGATCGCAGTAACGCGCTGCCATGTTGATATCGTGCAGTACCGCGATCACCGTTAACCCGCGCTCACGGCTCAGGCGCTGAATCAATGCCAGCACATCAACCTGATGGGCGATATCCAGCGCAGAGGTGGGTTCATCCAGCAGCAGACAACGGCTGTTTTGCGCCACCAGCATCGCTAACCAGGCACGCTGACGCTCGCCGCCTGACAGGCTGTCCACCAGACGTCCCGCGAAAGGTTTCAGCCCCACCAGCGTAATCGCCTCTTCCACGCGGTCACGATCTTCCTGACCATAACGCCCCAGCGCGCCATGCCAGGGATAACGACCAATCGCCACCAGTTCGCGCACCGTCATGCCTTCTGCGGCAGGTAACTGTTGCGGTAAATACGCCACCTGACGCGCAAAATCTTTGCTGCCCCAGTGATAGACCGCCTCGTTATTCAACAGCACCCGGCCTTCACTCGCCGCATGATGACGCCCAAGCATTTTCAACAGCGTGGATTTACCCGAACCGTTATGACCAATCAGCGCCGTGACTTTGCCCGGTGCGAAGGTCAGCGAGAGGGGATGCAACAGCGTGCGCCCAGGCACGCGAAAGCTGACGTTATCCAGCGTGAAGGTGGTTTCTGCGTGGTGCGGATGCTGCATGGTAATCCCTGGTTGATTAATTCATTGCACATCGAATTCTGTAGGGGCGACCCTTGGGCCGCCCCTTTGCCAGTCTGAGGGCGGCCTGAAGGCCCCCCTAAACTCTTGTGGTTAGAAACGGAAGGTCGCCGTACCGACGATCTGACGCTCAGCGCCCCAGTAGCAAGCGTAATCACGGTAGCAGCTGGCAACGTATTCACGGTCGAACAGGTTGTTGATGTTCACACCCACGGTTGAACCCGGCAGACCGAAACGACCGAGGTCATATTTCAGCGCAGCGTCCACTGTGGTGTAACTCGCCACCGCAAAGTTCTGATTGGCGTTATCTCCGCTTGCGTACAAGCCCTGGCTTTCACCGACATAACGCACACCTGCACCCAAGGTCACACCAGACAACGCCGTCTCATGGAAGGTGTAATCACCCCATAGCGATGCCATATGCTTCGGCACCTGAACCGGCGTTCTGCCCTTCAGCAGCGTGTCTTCGGTGTATTCCGCGTCGGTGTAAGTGTAAGACGCCGTCATGTTGATGTTGGCGTTCAAGGCCGCTTTCGCTTCCAGCTCAACACCGCGCGAACGAATTTCACCGCTCTGTACGCTGAAGTTAATATTGTTCGGGTCTGGCGTCAGGTTCTTGGTTTTGGTCAGCTGATAGATCGCCCCCGTAATCACAATTGGACGATCTTTCGGAACGTATTTCACCCCAGCTTCATACTGCTTCGCACGGGAAGGATCGAAGGTTTCACCGCTGGCTGTGGTACCCGCCGTTGGGATAAACGATTCGCTGTAGCTGAAGTACGGCGCAACACCGTTATCAAAGACGTAGTTCAGACCGCCACGCCAGGTGAAGGCCTGGTCATGGTTCTTCTCTTCGGTGTTGCCATTGCGATTCAGTGCTGAAGTCATCGCATAATCGTAACGGCCACCTAAGGTCAGCACCCAGCGGTTCCACTCCATCTGATCTTGGGTGTAGAGACCGGTTTGCTCTTGACGATTCAGATACTGGTAAGGGAATGGCGTGCCAATGATGGCATCGTTACCGTACTGAGGATTAATCGCACTGATTGGGGAGGCTGAGCCAAATGCCGCATCAATATCATTACGGGTGCGCTGATAATCCACACCCATCAGCAAAGTATGGTCTACTGCACCGGTGCCAAATTTAGCCTGTGCCTGAGTATCAACCGCAAATTGATTCAACTTCTCATCAGAAGCCGCTGAACCACGGGTAATTTCATTCGTCACCGCGTCGAAGCCATTACCGTAGATACTGCGATAATTGGTTCTTAAATCCGCGTAGCGCAAGTTCTGGCGCACTGTCCAGGTGTCGTTAAAGCTGTGTTCGAAGTTGTAGCCCACCATCTTGGTGTTACGCGAGATCTTGTTGCTGTCTTCGCCTTCATCAAAATTGGTCGGCAGTTTGTAGCTGCTGCCATCCGGACGCGTGATCCCTACAACTGTGCCCTGACGTGGCAGCCAGCCGTAATAACCGGTTTCAGGCTCGTTCTGGAAGTAGGTCAGCAGATCAAAACGGGTATTGGCATCTGGGCGCCAGCTGAACGAAGGCGCGATGGTGTAACGCTTCTCTTTGTTCATCTCCTGCTGCGCATCGGCGCTGCGGGCCAAGCCGGTCAGGCGATAGCTGTAAACGCCGTCATCATCCAGCGAACCACCAAAATCGAAACCGGTTGAGAACAGGTTGTCGGTGCCCATCTGGAACTGCACTTCGCGCAGCGTTTCCTGCGTGGGTCGCTTGCTTACCAGTGAGACCACGCCGCCAGGGTTACTTTTGCCATACAGAACAGAAACCGGACCGCGCAGCAGTTCGGCGCGCTCCAGGAAGTAAGGATCGATAGCGAACTCAGAGTAGTTATCACCCTGCAATTTCAGGCCATCAAGATATTGGTTGGTGTTGGTTTCGCTGAAGCCACGAATTGACAGCGCATCGATCACATCAGAGCTGCCTCGGTTGCCGGTCAACACGCCAGGCGTGTAGTTAAACGCGCCTTTAACGCTGGTGACGGCATGCATTGCCATCTCTTCCTGCGTTACCACCGACACAGACTGCGGGTTCTTCTCAATCGGGGTATCGGTTTTGGTGCCGGTCGCACTGTGCTTGGCGGCAATGGTCGGTGCCGGGCCCCACGCGCTCTCCTGCGCTACGGTGTTACCGCCATTGGCCGTCACCACCACGGTATCTTCTGCCAGCGCCTGTGCGCTCAGCGTGCCCAGTGTTAAAGAAATCAATAAAGCGAGCGGACGACGGGAAGTCGCAGCACGTGGAGAACAAGGATTGGAATTTCGCGCATTCATAAAAGGATCTCTCAAAAAAAAGGGAACAATGCAGGCGAATGAAAACGATAATGATTATTAGACGCACGAATTTTAGGCGAAGTCCGGCAAGATCCGCAAGAAGTAATGCCTGATGGCGGTGCGTTTGCGACCAGTTCGTGCAAGTCTATGATCGCGATTAATAAATCGCAGACATGAAAAAGGGCGCCGAAGCGCCCTTTGTTTAATGCCGATAACTACTTGCTGCCAAACATATCCTTGATCCAACCCGCTACGCCGTCAGCGTCTTTCTGTTCATCCTGCGGCTGTTGCTGTTGCTGCTGTTGTTGCTGCTGGACCTGCTGCTGCTGAATTTGCTGTTGCTGCTGTTGGCAAAGCGCATTGGCATCCAGTGTCCACACTGGCATTGAACGCCAGGTGCTGCTGCCCGAACCGCAAACAAAGTTACCGGCAGAATCGACGTTCATCTGCGTGATATCTTCTGGCGGGGTCAGTTGCAGTGGCATCGGTGCCTGGTTATCGAGGTAACGACGATAAATCTGCATCGCACCGCTCGCACCATACAGCTTCGAGCTTTGGTTGTTGTCGCGGCCCACCCACGTGATCGCCACTTCTTTGCCATCGATACCGGCAAACCAGCTGTCGATCAGATCATTGGTGGTACCGGTTTTCCCAGCCAGATGGGCATTCGGGTAACGCGCACCAATCGCCCGCGCCGTACCGTGATCTACGACCTGCTGCATACCGTACAAGGTCAGATAAGCGGCCTGCGCCGGCTCCACACGCTGGGCCTGCGGGAAGCTCTGATACAACACAGTGCCATCTTCTGCGATCACCGAACGCACCGCTGACAGATCGGCACGGTTACCGCCGCTGGCAATAGACTGGAACGCCTGAGCCGCTTCAATCGGCGTCAGGTTCAGCGCACCCAGCAACATGGCTGGCACCGGGTTGAGCTGATCTTTGCCCACGCCCAGCTTGGTCCAGGTATCGACAACCGAAGCCAGCCCCAGCGTCATCCCCAGGTTTACGGTCGGGACGTTCATTGAGTTAGTGAGCGCATCCACCAGCATCACTTTTCCGCTGAAACGCTTATCGTCATTCATCGGCTTCCAGACAGAACCGTTTGGCTGCTTCAGCGCAATCGGTTCATCTGCCAGCCAGGTGTTGAGACGATAGCTGTTCGGCTGACTCAACGCAGTGAGATAGGTTGCTGGCTTAGCCAGTGAACCAATCGAGCGACGCGCCTGCAGTGCACGGTTGTAACCCGCAAACTGCGGATCGGCACCACCGACCATGGCGCGTACTTCGCCGCTGAAGCGGTCCACCACCACCATCGCCGTTTCCAGATCCTTCAGTCCGCGCTGTTTTTTCAGCGCAGGAATACCTTCTTCCACCGCCTTTTCAGCCGCATCCTGTGAGATTGGATCCAGCGTGGTGAAGATCTTCACGCCGGACATATCTTTCACTTTATCGCCCAGCTTGGCCTGCAGTTCGTTGCGCACCATCTGCATAAACGCAGGCTGAGGGGTGATCACTCCCCCTTTCGGCTGCACACCCAGCGGACGTGCCGAGAGCATGTCGTACAGCTCCTGGTCGATAACGTTCTGCTGTTGCAGCAGGCGCAGTACCAGATTACGACGCTCCAGCGCCAGTTTCGGGTTGCGCCACGGGTTATACAGCGAAGCCCCTTTCACCATGCCGACCAGCATCGCCTGCTGATCGAGGCTCAGTTCATCCACCGGACGCCCGAAGTAGTACAGGCTCGCCAGCGGGAAGCCACGGATCTGATCGTTACCCGCCTGGCCGAGGTAAACCTCGTTGAGGTAAAGCTCAAGGATGCGATCTTTGCTGTAACGCGCGTCCATGATCACGGCCATGTAGGCTTCACGCGCTTTACGCCACAGTGAACGCTCGTTGGTCAGGAACAGGTTTTTCACCAGCTGTTGCGTCAAGGTACTGCCGCCCTGCACCGCTTTACCTGCGGTGATGTTGGCGAGGAACGCACGGCCAATCGAGTAAGGGCTGATGCCATCATGCTCGTAGAAGTGGCGGTCTTCGGTGGCAATCAACGTGCTGACCAGCAAATCAGGGAAGCCCGCGCGCGGCACAAACAGACGCTGCTCACCGTTCGGTGACTGCAACATGGTGATCAAACGCGGATCGAGGCGGAAGAAGCCAAAATCACGTCCGGTATCGAGGTTTTTAATCTCGCTCAGTTCGTTATTGCTAAACGTCAGACGCGCATTGATCTGCCCCTCTTTGCTGTCCGGGAAATCAAACGGACGACGCAGCAGGTCAATGGTATTGCCTTTGACACTGAACTCACCCGGACGGGTAATGCGCGAGACTTCGCGATACTGCGTGCCTTCCAGCAGCGCAATCATCTCTTTTTTGTCGTACGACATTCCCGGTTCAAGGCTTACCATACGGCCGTAAACGGCGGCTGGCAGTTGCCACACTTTACCGTCGATGCGGCTGCGGATTTCTGAGTCGAGATAGACGCCCCAGGCGGCCATCACCACAACAAAGACCAGGAAGAGCTTGATCAGCCAGCCTAACCAACGACGTTTGCCGCGTGGCGGACGTTTTCCTTTACCTTTACCTTTTGCTGGCACCGGCGCACTCTCCTCATCATCTTCGTCAAAATCGTCCTGATCGATATCATCATCAAGTTCCCTGCGGCGACCCCGACGCGCAGTGCTGCGCGGCGGCTTTGGCGCTTTTCCTTTGCGCCCAATAGGTTCGCGATCGTTCCCAGACATGCTTTTATTCTCCAGGCATAGCTACGGCTGCGGCCGTTACTCTATATACTTCATACTTCAATTTGCAGGTGCGTTGGCTGCTCTCGCTCACCCGAATCACTTACATAAGTAAGCTCATCGGGATTCTCTCGTTTACCGCCTTCCTGCAAATCGAATTATTTAGTCTACAACTGCTTTATCGTGCTGCGCATGGCAGAACCCTCTGAATTCGATCCACAGAGTGTCACGATGAAAATTTCTTGGTTCGCCTTGTCGGCAAGGCGTTGGCCGGATCGTCGGGCCAGAGATGTTTGGGATAGCGCCCTTTCATCTCTTTCTGCACCTCAGGCCAGGCACCTCGCCAGAACGCCGCGAGATCACGGGTGATCTGCAACGGACGCTGTGCCGGTGAAAGCAGCTCCAGTACCAGCGGAATACGCCCTTCGGCCACCGCAGGATTGTGTGCCTCACCAAACATCTCCTGAATGCGCACTGCCAGCGCAGGGGGTTTATCCAGCGCGTAACGGATGGGCAGGCGACTTCCGGTCGGCACAGTGTAATGAGTTGGCAGCACAGTATCCAGCCGCTGACGTTGTGACCATGTCAGCAAATGTAATAATGCACTGACAAGACTGACGCTTTGCAGGCTTTTGAGATCGCGCACCGCGCCCATCTCCGGCAGCAACCAACGCTCAAGTGAATCGAGCAGCGTGTCGTCGTCCAGCTGCGGCCACGCCTCTTCGGGCAGCCATTCAGCCGCACAGTGTAAACGCAGACGCAGCTGTTCCGCTTCCGGTGTCCAGCCGAGTACTGAGAGCCCTTTTTCACGGATCCAACGCAGCATCGCCGGATGTAAAATATCCGCTTCCGGACGCGCCTGCGGTTGCGCTTTTAGGACCAGCGAACCCACGAGTTCACGCTTCCAGGCACGCAGTGTGCCCTTCTCTTCGTCCCATTCCACATCAATACGTTGTGTCACCAGGGCCGGACATTGCTGGCGCAGCTGTGCCATATCCACCGGCAACGCCATCAGGATGCGCGCATCGGCGGCGCTGGCACCTTGCAACAACGTAGGGGCAATCAGCCATTCGTTTCGACTCAGGCCATCCTGTTCATCCAGCATCGCGCCAAGGCCGTTTGCCAGTTGATAGCGGGCACTGTCGCCGCGACGCAGCGCCAGGCGGTCGGCAAAACCCGCCACCAGTAACGCCGGAAACAGATCGGGATTGACCTTGCCACTGCTGGCATTCAGCCGTTGCTGCCACTGGCGCGCGCGGCGCTGCCAGTGCGGCTGTGGTCGATTGAGCGCATCTCGCAGATCGGCGCTGCCACTGCGTGGGGGATCTTCCAGAATTGCCACCAGCAAGGCTGCACTCGCAATCGCATCACTGTCTTGCGCGGCACTTAATATCGCGGTCAAGCGCGGATCGCTCCCCAGCCCTGCCATTTTACGCCCACGCGCATTTAGCTTATCGCCATCCAGCGCGCCTAAGCGGGTAAGCAACGCACTGGCCGCGCGTAGGCTGCGCGCGGGCGGCGCATCCAGCCATCTCAGCTGCGACGCATCCTGGCAGCCCCACTGCAGTAAATCGATGTGCAACGAGGCGAGATCGCTGTTGAGTATTTCCGGCTCACTTTGTGCGGCGGCACGCATCGCTTGCTCTTGCGGCAATAAATGCAGGCAAATACCCGGTTCAAGACGACCGGCACGTCCGGCGCGCTGCGTCATGGAGGCCTGGCTAATGCGCTGCGTTTGCAGCCGCGTGACGCCGCTGCGCACGTCGAACTGGGCCGAGCGTTCAAGTGCGCTATCCACCACTAACCGGATGCCTTCAATGGTCAAACTGGTTTCGGCGATATTGGTGGCAAGCACCACTTTACGTCGACCATTCGGTGCAGGCAGGATGGCGCGCCGCTGTGCCTCCAGGGATAACGCGCCATATAAAGGAGAGAGATCAACATCTTCACCAACGCGTGACGCCAGTTCACGCTTCACACGCTCAATCTCGGCCACACCGGGCAGAAAAAGCAGCAGTGAACCGGATTCTTCCCGCAGCAGTTGCGCCACTTCACGCGCTACCGCTTCTTCAAAACGTTGCTGCGTATTGAGCGAGGCATAGCGCCGTATGACAGGAAAACTGCGCCCTTCAGAAGCGATAAAGGGAGCATCAGGCAGCAGCTGACGCAGGCGATCGTTATCCAGGGTCGCGGACATCAGCAAAATTTTCAGGTCATCCCGCAACCCTTGCTGCACGTCCAGCAGCAAGGCCAACGCTAAATCTGCCTGCAAACTGCGTTCATGGAATTCATCGAGGATCACCAGCGATACGCCTTCCAGCATCGGATCGCGTTGCAACATGCGCGTCAGAATACCTTCCGTCACCACTTCAAGACGCGTATTGGGACCACAGCAATTCTCACCGCGCATGCGGTAACCCACGGTTTCCCCAGGCTGTTCACCCAGCCCTTCCGCTAATCGTTGTGCCACGTTGCGAGCCGCCAGACGACGAGGCTCCAGCATGATAATGCGCCCCAGCAACCGTGCTTTTTGCAGCAGTTGTAAGGGTAGCCAGGTGGATTTCCCCGCTCCGGTGGGTGCCGCTAACAAGACCTGCGGCGACTGCGCTAGCGCCTCCAGCAATGCAGGTAGCACCTCGCTGACCGGTAATTCACTCACACTCAACTCCCACTGCGCCTGTGCTAAGATGGCGCGCATTGTAGCACTCAACGGCAACTCCATCATGGCCACGCAACGTCTGTTTTTTGCCCTCGAACTGCCCGATCCGCTCCAGCAACAGCTAGTACAGTGGCGGGCAGATAACTTCGCTGAAGAGGCAGGAAAACCGGTGGTTGCTGCGAATCTGCACCTGACGCTGGCGTTTCTGGGAGAGGTGAGCCGTGAAACCTCACAGCAGTTACAGCAGCTTGCCGCGCGTATCGCCCAGCCCGGTTTTCATCTCGATATCGATGATGCAGGTCACTGGCCGCGCCCCGGCGTAGTCTGGCTCGGTTGCCAGCGTGCGCCACGCGGTTTATTACAGCTAGCGAGTTTGTTGCGCGCCCAAGCCGCGCGTCATGGATGTGCCCAGAGCCCGCAGCCTTTTCATCCGCATATCACGCTGCTGCGGCACGCCACGCAAAAAGTGGCCCTGCCTGCGCGTGGTTTCCACTGGCGTCTGGATGTCAGTCACTTCGCGCTGTTTTCATCAACCTTTAGTCAGGGTCGCACCCGCTATCGTCGTCTGGCCCGCTGGCCGCTATTACCCACTTCAGGAGCATGAATGCAGTTTGATCCCCCCTTAAAACCCGCCCGTTTGATCGCCCGTTATAAACGCTTTCTGGCGGACGTGGTAACACCTGAGGGTGAAACCTTGACGATCCACTGTGCCAACACGGGTGCGATGACCGGTTGCGCCACCCCGGGGGATACGGTGTGGTACTCCACCTCAAACAGCACCACGCGCAAGTACCCGCACAGCTGGGAATTGACCGAGACTCAGCAAGGTCACTGGATCTGTGTTAACACTCTGCGCGCGAATCAACTGGTGCGTGAGGCGTTAACCCTTGACGCGATTCCAGAATTATCCGCTTACAGCCACTGCCAACCCGAAGTGAAATACGGCACGGAAAAAAGCCGAATTGACTTCCTGCTGCAAGCGGAAGGGAGATCAAACTGCTATATTGAAGTCAAGTCCGTCACCCTTTTACAGCAGGGTAAAGGCTATTTTCCGGATGCGGTGACGACTCGAGGACAGAAGCATCTGCGCGAACTCAGCACCATCGTGGCAGAAGGTCATCGGGCCGTTTTATTGTTTGCGGTTCTGCACTCGGGGATTGAGGACGTCTCCCCGGCGCGCCATATTGACGCACACTACGCAGAACTACTGGAACAGGCGCAGCGCTGCGGTGTCGAAGTGTTAGCGTATCAGGCTCAGCTATCACCCGCTCAAATGTTACTCACTCGCACACTGAAAGTAGCAGTTTGAACAGAGTTGTAATATTTATAACAATTTGCTGTGATAGGAATGTGCTGGTCGGTGCGCTGATTACGCGGTTATTCAGAGGCTTGTCAAGGTGTGAACAGGAATAATTGCCAACCTTGACTGCTTCTGTTATTTATAGCGGCCTGTTTTTTTCCCTAATGGGAATCAATAAACCCTAAAAAGTTTGAGTTGCAGGCAGTAAGTGATTGAACACAGCAAAACATGCGACTTGAAACATAACGGGTAGTGCGTGTTATCCAGGAGAAGCAACATGCAAGAAGGGCAAAACCGTAAAACATCGTCCCTGAGTATCCTCGCCATTGCTGGTGTGGAGCCGTATCAGGTGAAACCGGGCGAAGAGTACATGAACGACGCCCAACTGAGCCATTTCCGCAAAATTCTGGAAGCCTGGCGCAACCAACTGCGTGATGAAGTCGACCGCACTGTGTCGCACATGCAGGACGAAGCGGCTAACTTCCCGGATCCGGTAGACCGTGCCGCGCAGGAAGAAGAGTTCAGCCTGGAATTACGTAACCGCGATCGTGAGCGTAAATTGATCAAAAAGATCGAGAAAACGCTGAAGAAAGTGGATGACGAAGATTTCGGCTACTGTGATTCCTGTGGTGTAGAAATTGGTATTCGTCGCCTTGAAGCGCGTCCGACCGCCGATCTTTGCATTGACTGCAAAACGCTGGCTGAAATCCGCGAGAAGCAGATGGCAGGCTAATGGCCGTGAGCAGACTGTCGCCGCACAGCCGGGAAAACCACTGTTTTCCCGACGTGCGGTACACTTCAAAATGACCGCTTCAACTTCTTCCTGTATTGGGCGTTTCGCTCCCTCTCCTTCTGGTGATTTGCACTTTGGTTCGCTGATAGCTGCGCTTGGCAGTTACCTGAGCGCGCGCGCGCAGCAAGGTCAATGGCTGGTGCGTATCGAAGATATCGATCCGCCGCGTGAAGTTGCGGGTGCCGCAACGCGTATCCTCCAGCAACTTGAACATTACGGCCTGCAGTGGGATGGCGAAGTGCTCTGGCAATCGCAACGCCATGATGCCTACCGCGCCGCATTGAGCTGGCTGCAGCAACATCGTCAGAGCTATTTTTGCACCTGCACGCGCAGCCGTATTCAGCAGATTGGTGGCTTTTACGATGGCCATTGCCGCAACTTGCATTTACCCGCAGAGAACGCGGCATTAAGGTTACGCCAGCATGCGCCTGTGTTCAGCTTTCACGATCGCCTGCGCGGCCACTTAGCTGCTGACACACAGTTGGCGCAGGAAGATTTTATTATCCATCGGCGGGATGGGCTGTTTGCCTATAACCTGGCGGTGGTGGTGGATGACCATTTTCAGGGCGTGACGGAAATTGTGCGTGGCGCGGATTTAATTGAGCCTACGGTGCGTCAAATTGCGCTTTATCAACAGTTTGATTGGCCAGTGCCGCAATACCTGCATCTGCCTTTGGCCGTCAATACAGACGGCAACAAGCTGTCGAAGCAGAATCATGCACCTGCCTTACCCACGGGGGATCCCCGTCCTGTGTTGGTGCAGGCGCTGCGCTTGCTCGGTCAGCCTGTTTTGCAGAGCTGGCAAGATTTATCGTTACCTCAGTTACTGACGCACGCTGTTGCGCAGTGGAGTATCCAACTGATCCCACAGCAGAACGCGCTAATGCCTGATGAAGCGACATCGCCATTCCTAAATGGTTCGCAACAGGCTATGATTAGCCGCTGATTTATTAACACCCATTTTCTCACTGTCGAGGTGTCCCATTTTTACCCGAGTCGCTAATTTTTGCCGGAGAGTCCTCAAGCGTGATGAGGAGGTGCCTGAAGAGGTGGAAACCGAGAGTCTGATGACCGTCATTCCCCGTGAAAGCCACAACATCTCACGCAAAGATATCAGCGAAAACGCCCTTAAAGTGCTGTATCGCCTGAATAAAGCCGGTTTCGAAGCATACCTGGTTGGCGGTGGCGTGCGTGATTTACTGCTGGGTAAAAAGCCGAAAGACTTTGATATCACCACCAACGCCACACCAGAGCAGATGCGCAAATTGTTCCGCAACTGCCGCCTGGTCGGTCGTCGTTTCCGCCTGGCCCACGTGATGTTTGGTCCGGAAGTGATCGAAGTGGCGACCTTCCGTGGTCACCATCAGGAAGAGAGTGAAGAGGATCGCAACAGCTCACAGCGCGGTCAGAATGGCATGCTGCTGCGTGATAACATTTTCGGCAGCATTGAAGATGATGCCCAGCGCCGCGACCTCACCATCAATAGCCTCTACTACAGCGTGGCGGATTTCACCGTCCGTGATTACGTGGGTGGTTTACAGGATCTTGAGGATGGCGTGATTCGCCTGATTGGCGATCCAGAAACCCGTTACCGTGAAGACCCGGTGCGCATGCTGCGCGTGGTGCGTTTCGCCGCCAAGCTGGAGATGCGCATTGCCGCTGAAACCGCCGAGCCGATTCCACGCCTGGCTACGCTGTTAAACGATATTCCGCCTGCGCGTATGTTTGAGGAGTCCCTCAAACTGCTGCAAGCCGGTTACGGCTTACGCACCTATCAGATGATGCGTGAATATCAGCTGTTCCAGCCGCTGTTCCCGATGCTGACGCGCGGCTTCACGGCCGAGAGCGACAGCTTGATGGAACGCATGCTGATTCAGGTGCTGAAGAACACGGACAACCGCATTCAGAATGATATGCGCGTTAATCCTGCCTTCCTGTTTGCCGCCATGTTCTGGTACCCGCAGTTAGAGTCGGCAGAGCGTATTGCACAGGAGAGCGGGCTAACCTATTACGATGCGTTCGCCCTCTCGATGAATGAAACGCTGGATGAAGCCTGCCGCTCGCTGGCGATTCCGAAGCGCATTACTACGTTGATCCGCGATATCTGGCAGCTACAACTGCGCATGTCGCGCCGTCACGGCAAACGTGCATGGAAGCTGATGGAGCATCCAAAATTCCGTGCCGCCTATGATTTGCTGGCACTGCGTGCTGACGTGGAAAATAACCGCGAACTGCAGAGTCTTACTCACTGGTGGGGCGAGTTCCAGGCGGCGGCACCTGTGCAGCAGAAAACCATGATGACCACGCTGGGCGACGATCCGGCTCCACGCCGTAAACCGCGCCGCCCTCGCCGCCGTCCAACCGGACCGCGTCGTGATACTAACAGCCCATCATGATCCGCGTTTATCTCGCACTCGGCAGTAATCTGGCCGATCCGCTGCATCAGGTTGATGCAGCGCTCGCCGCGCTCGATGCCCTTCCGCACACCTCGCGCGTGGCGACCTCTTCGCTGTATCGTACCCCCCCTTACGGCCCGCCGGACCAGCCCGACTACCTGAATGCTGTCGTCGCGCTGGATACGTTGCTGGAAGCGGAAGCGTTGCTGGATCACACGCAACGCATTGAGCTGGAGCACGGCCGAGTTCGCAAAGCCGAGCGTTGGGGTCCGCGCACGCTCGATCTTGATATCATGCTGTATGGTCAGCAGACGATCCACACCCCGCGTCTCACCGTGCCGCACTACGATATGCACAACCGCGCATTTATGCTGGTGCCGCTGTTAGAGATCGCCCCTGCGCTGCGTCTGCCGAATGGTCAGCCGCTGGCCGGGATCCTGGCCACGCTCGATCGCAGCGCCATTCGTCCATGGAATGTCTAGCCTGCAATAATCGCACTGTGTTCGTATCGCCTTTCCAGCCAATCCAGTAAACTGCGCGCATCTGAAAACGCTGGAGAGCGCGATGAAACCAACCACCATCTCCCATTTACGCCAGTTGAAAGCCAGTGGCCGCAAATTTGCCACCCTGACGGCTTACGATTTCAGCTTTGCCCGCCTGTTTGCCGATGAAGGCATTCAGGTGATGCTGATTGGCGACTCCCTCGGCATGACCGTGCAAGGTCATGAATCCACCCTGCCCGTGACCGTGGCCGATATCGCCTATCACACTGCCGCCGTGCGCCGCGGTGCGCCTCAGGCGCTGGTGATGGCCGACTTACCCTTTATGAGTTACGCCACGCCACAGCAAACCTTTGATAACGCCGCACAGCTGATGCGTGCCGGTTCCAATATGGTGAAGCTGGAAGGCGGAGAGTGGCTGGCGGACACCGTGCGTATGCTGACGGAGCGTGCCGTGCCGGTGTGCGGTCACCTTGGCCTGACGCCGCAATCCGTTAATATCTTCGGTGGCTACAAGGTGCAGGGCCGTGACGAAGCGGGCGCCGAGCGTGTGCTGGCCGACGCGCTGGCACTGGAAGCGGCGGGCGCACAGCTGATGGTGCTGGAGTGCGTACCCGTCGCGCTGGCGGCGCGCGTCACCCAGGCGTTAAGCATTCCGGTGATCGGCATTGGGGCCGGTAACGTCACCGATGGCCAGATTCTGGTGATGCACGACGCCTTTGGCATTACTGGCGGCCATATCCCTAAATTCGCCAAAAACTTCCTCGCGGAAACCGGCGACATTCGCGCGGCCATCCGCCAGTATATTGCCGACGTTGAGGCTGGCGTTTATCCTGCCGCCGAACACAGTTTCCAGTAAATCAGGAGATTTGCAGTGTTGATTATTGAATCGCTGCCGATGCTGCGCCGTGAAATTCGTCGCTGGCGGCAGGAAGGCAAACGTATCGCGCTGGTGCCCACCATGGGCAACCTGCATGACGGCCACCTCACCCTGGTGGACGAAGCGCGTGAACGAGCCGATATCGTGGTGGTGTCGATTTTCGTCAACCCAATGCAGTTTGAACGCGCCGATGACCTGGCGCGCTATCCGCGCACCTTGCAGGATGACTGCGAGAAGCTTAATCGCCATAGCGTGGATCTGGTTTTCGCACCGGCACCGGCGGATGTCTATCCCAAAGGGCTGGATAGCCAAACCTTTGTGGAAGTGCCGGGCTTATCCTCGCTACTGGAAGGGGCCAGCCGTCCGGGGCATTTCCGCGGCGTCTCCACCATCGTGAGCAAACTGTTCAACCTGGTGCAGCCCGACATTGCCTGCTTCGGCGAGAAGGATTTCCAGCAGCTGGCGATCATCCGCAAGATGGTGGCCGATATGGGCTTCGACATCGAGATTGTTGGTGTGCCTACCGTGCGCGCGAAAGATGGCCTCGCGTTAAGCTCGCGTAACGGCTATCTCACCGCTGAAGAACGCGCTATCGCCGCTGGTCTGAGCCAGGTGATGAACAGCATGGCAGCGCGCCTGAGCAACGGTGAGCGCCATGTGGATGAGATGATTGAAAACGCCGAAGCCGCCTTGCGGGAGAAAGGATTCCGTCCTGACGGGTTGGCGATTTGTGATGCCGACAATCTGCAGCCGCTGACCGTAGACAGTCAGCGCGCCGTGATTCTGATGGCCGCATGGCTGGGCAATGCGCGCCTGATTGATAATCAGCAAGTGGATCTGACGGAGTAATTTCCGTTATTAATTAGAAGCTAACCAGGATTCTGTCGCTATGATTCGTACCGTACTTCAGGGCAAGCTGCACCGCGTTAAAGTCACTCAGGCAGATTTGCACTATGAAGGCTCCTGCGCCATTGACCAGGATTTTCTTGATGCCTCTGGCATTCTGCAATATGAAGCCATCGACATCTATAACGTCACCAATGGTCAACGTTTCTCGACCTACGCGATTGCCGCTGAGCGTGGCTCTAAAATCATCTCCGTGAACGGTGCCGCTGCGCGTTGTGCTTGCGAAGACGATATCATGATCATCTGCTCGTATGTGCAGGTGGAGGATGAAGTCGCCCGCAGCTGGCAACCGAAAGTCGCCTATTTTGAAGGTGATAACGAGATGAAACGCATCGCCAAAGCGTTGCCGGTGCAGGTCGCCTGATAACAACGGAACCTCTGTTCAGAGGTTCCGCCCTTTTCTCACACCGGTTTTACGATCTTTACCCGTGGTTGAGACTTCAGAGTAAACAAGAAGTTGAACCAGCCGCGCTGGCGTAATAAGCACAGCGTCCAGGGGAAGATCATCGCCGCAGCAAACGCCAGCACAAACAGCAGATCATAAATCCAAAGCGACTGGGTATGCAGCTTGACGATTTTGCTAAAGAACTGAATCACCAAGTAATGCGACAGATAAAATACGATGGAATTGACGCCCACGTAATGCACCAGTCGTGAATTGAGTTTCAGCGATATCCAGACAAACACCGGAATCGATAACAGCGCCAATGCGGCAAGCAGAACGTGTGATGGTGGGCGCTCACTCAACAGGTTAAGGCACACGAACAGCACCACGCTGGCAAAAGAGAGCAGCACCAGCAGCGTATTTTCAGCCAGTTTAGGCACATCATACTGCTTACGAACCAGCTGATCGCCCACGTAGAAGAAAATAAACAAGTTAACGGATTTATTGATGTGCGCATTATCGAAGCTGGCAAACATGCCATCCGCACTGAATTCAGGTAAGAAATAACTCAGCAGTAAACACGCGGGAATCACCAGCCAAAACGGCATTTGCCGTACCACAATGATGGCGAGGAAGAAAAAGAACAGTGAATGTAAGAACCAGGTGATATCACCGCCGCCGCTCAGATGCATAGCAATAACATGCAAGGGAGATTGCGGGTTATTCGCCATCGAGCTAAATAAGATTTTTAAGCCGCCATACACCACTACCCAGACGGCAAAGGGATATAAGATTGTCTGGACTTTGTTATTAATAAATGGTCCGAGTCCTTTACGTAATCCAGCATCAACAAATAATCCCGACACAAAAAATACTAAGCCAAGAAATACTGGTATTAACAATGGATCCAGTACTGAGATCAGCGGTGCGAAGTGTCCAACATTGCCATTTACCGCAATAACGCAGTGCAGCAGAATAACAACAAGTACACCTATACCTCGCAGATTATCCACCCACGTTATCCGATTCATATTTTCCCCTGCCTGACAAAGATAATAAGAGCCATCTCTTTAAACAAACAGAGTGGCGCATTTGTTATGCGTTGCTGTGTGGTTGTGCAGCCTGAAAACAATAAGCAAGGCAATATTCTAATTACGGGGAAGTAATGACAAGTTCAAAATTCTGCCAAAGCCATAACAAATTCCTTACGCCTTATAGATTAAGCAGTTACAGAGCATAGTCATGACATTTATCAGAAAAAGGCGCAAAATATCAAAAATGGTAAACAATGGCTTTAATATTTAGCGATTAATTAACTGGCGCTAATTAATAAGGAATTTATCTTAAAATAGAGTTTTGAAGAAATTAATATATCGCTAATCCAAAAACAAAAAATGCAGCCGTAGCTGCATTTTTAATCGCGGATGTGACTAGGTACGTAAGCCGCGTCCACGCTGAATCAGCGCATACACCAATACGTAAAACACCACGATAAACGCAATCAGCACCGACAAGGTGAACACCAGCGGCACATCATTAATGCCGAGAAAACCGTAGCGGAAACCGCTGATCATATACACCACTGGGTTCAGCTTCGACACCGCCTGCCAGAAAGGTGGCAGCAACGTCAGCGAATAGAACACGCCACCCAGATAGGTCAACGGTGTTAATACGAAGGTCGGAATCAAACTGATATCGTCAAAGGTACGCGCAAACACTGCATTAAGCAGACCCGCCAGCGAGAACAGAATCGCGGTCAGCAGCAGCGTCAGGGCCACCATAGACCAGGAGTGCACGTGGAATGGCACAAAGAACAGTGAAATGGCGGTCACCAAAATTCCGACACACACGCCACGCGCCACGCCACCACCCACATAACCGGCAATGATGATATGGGTCGGCACCGGTGCCACCAGCAGCTCTTCGATATTGCGCTGGAATTTAGCGCTAAAGAACGATGAGGCTACGTTGGCATAGGCATTGGTGATCACTGCCATCATGATCAGGCCCGGTACGATAAACTGCATATAGCTAAAGCCATGCATGTCACCAATACGTGAACCAATCAGGTTGCCGAAAATAATAAAATAGAGCGTCATGGTGATCACCGGCGGCACCAGCGTCTGAATCCAGATGCGTGCAAAGCGGTTGATCTCCTTGGCCCAGATACTCTTCAGTGCCACCCAGTAAAGATGTGTCATGCTTTTGCTCCTTTTCCCTGGGTCAGGCTGACGAACAGCTCTTCAAGGCGGTTCGCTTTATTACGCATACTCAACACCTGCACGCCCTGCGCGCTCAGTTGGCTGAACACGCTATTCAGACCCTGCTCACGCATCACTTCCACTTCCAGCGTAGAGGTATCCACCAGACGATACTGGAAACCTTCCAGCTGCGGCAGCGGACTACGCGGCGCGAGATCCAGAATGAAGGTTTCAGATTGCAGCTTCGACAGCAGACCTTTCATCGAGGTATTTTCCACCAGCTCACCGCTCTGAATAATGCCGATGTTACGGCACAGCATTTCGGCCTCTTCCAGATAGTGAGTGGTGAGAATAATGGTGGTGCCTTTGATATTGAGATCTTTCAGGAAAGTCCACATCGAGCGGCGCAGTTCAATATCCACGCCAGCGGTGGGTTCGTCGAGGATCAGCAGCTTTGGCTCATGCATCAGTGCACGCGCAATCATCAGACGACGCTTCATGCCGCCCGAAAGCATACGTGCACGCTCGTTGCGTTTACCCCACAGGTCGAGCTGGTTGAGGTATTTCTCAGCGCGCTTGTTGGCCTCACTGCGCTCAACGCCGTAGTAACCAGCCTGATTCACCACAATCTGCATCACGGTTTCAAACGGGTTAAAGTTGAATTCCTGTGGCACCAAACCGAGCTGGCGCTTGGCGTTGACCACATCTTTTTCCAGGTCATAACCAAATACGCGCACGCTGCCACCGGATTTATTCACCAGTGAACTGATAATGCCGATGGTGGTGGATTTACCCGCGCCATTCGGCCCGAGCAGTGCGTAAAAATCGCCGGCTTCTACATTGAGATCCAGCTTCTTCAGCGCCTGTACGCCGCCGGGATAGGTTTTGGTCAGCCCGGAAAGTTCCAGTGCATAAGTCATTGCGAATCCATACCCTGTTGTAGTGACATCAAAGCCCTATGAAATGATAGTGCGCTCACAGCGAGCGTGCGGGGTTATTCAGAGATAATAGGTGAAAAATCAAAGATGAAGCGCCCGCCACACTTTACCACTCTGCTTGCCGCAGGGGAACGCGAGCATAGCCCGTAAGTCAGTGACTTGCGGGCTGCGTATCTTATCGCAGGCTAAAGGGATTAGCCTTGGAAGATTGTGCGGTTATTCACCGGTTGGGATAACTTTGCCGATGTACGGCAAATGACGATAGCGTTGCGCGTAGTCGATACCAAAGCCTACAACGAACTCATCTGGAATGGTGAAGCCAACGTATTCAACGGTCACTTCGACTTCGCGGCGCTCGGGTTTATCCAACAAGGTGCAGATCGCCAGTGATTTTGGCTCACGCAGACGCAAGATTTCACGCACTTTGCTCAGCGTGTTGCCGGAGTCGATGATGTCTTCCACGATCAACACATCTTTGCCACGAATATCTTCGTCGAGATCTTTAAGGATCTTCACATCGCGGGTGGATGACATACCGCTGCCGTAGCTGGACGCGGTCATAAAATCGACTTCGTGCGGCACATCAATCGCGCGACACAGATCGGCCATAAACATAAAGGAACCGCGTAGCAGCCCCACCAACACCATTTCGCTGCCGCTGCTGCGGTAGTGTTCGCTTATCTGCTTGCCCAGTTCGGCAATACGGGTTGCGATCTCCTGCTCAGAGATCATCACGTCGACGGTGTGTTTCATTGCATTCGCCTGGTTAAGGTTTTTCAGAAAGCCACGAAGTCTATCATAGTCGAACCAACCTCTAACGCGGCGCACAGAACGCAAACGATACCGTGGCAAAATTTATTGCTCTGACCTTAACTACAGGAAACTTCCCGCCCTCTCACCGGTGACCTCTGGAGATCCTATGGCCGCTTCATCCAGTAAAAAAACGCAGATTGGCACCCACGACCTGCATCCGGAAACGCAAATGCTGAATTACGGCTATGATCCGCGGCTGTCCGAAGGCGCGGTGAAACCGCCGGTGTTTCTCACCTCCACCTTTGTGTTTAACAGCGCCGAAGAGGGGCAGGATTTCTTTGATTACGTGGCCGGGCGTAAACAGCCGCCGGAAGGCAAAAGCGGCGGGCTGGTCTATTCGCGCTTTAACCATCCCAACAGTGAAATCGTCGAAGATCGACTGGCGATCTATGAAGGTGCCGAGAGCGCCGCGCTGTTCTCGTCCGGCATGTCAGCGATCGCCACCACGCTGCTGGCCTTCGCGCGCCCCGGAGAGGTGATTTTGCATTCACAGCCGCTGTACGGCGGCACCGAAACGCTATTAAGCAAAACCCTGCATGACCTTGAGATCAAAGCCGTGGGTTTCAGCGATGGCACCGATGAAGACAAAGTGTATGAGGCCGCAAAGCTGGCATGGCAGCGCGGTCGGGTGGCGCTGATTCTGATTGAAACACCCGCCAATCCCACCAACAGTCTGGTCGACATTGAACTGATGAAACAGGTGGCAGATGTCATCACGCAGCAGCAAGGATCGCGGCCTGTTCTGGCCTGTGACAATACTTTGCTTGGTCCCCTGTTCCAGCACCCGCTGCAGCACGGCGCAGACTTATCGCTTTACTCGCTGACCAAGTATGTCGGCGGGCATTCAGATTTGATTGCGGGGGCAGTGCTCGGCAACAAAGCCTTGGTAGGTAAAGTGCGATCGCTGCGCAGTGCCATTGGCACACAGCTTGATCCCCATTCCAGCTGGATGATTGGTCGTTCGCTGGAAACACTGTCGTTGAGGATGGAAAAAGCCGCCAGCAATGCGGAAAAAGTCGCAGCCTATTTGCGCGATCATGAACAGGTGGCGAAACTGCACTGGCTGCCTTATCTCGACGAAAGCAGCCCAGCTGGCGAGACTTATCAACGTCAGTGCAGCGGTGCGGGTTCAACCTTTTCCTTTGATATCAACGGCGGACAACCGGCGGCCTTCCGTTTTCTCAATGCGTTGGGGCTGTTTAAGTTGGCGGTGAGTCTGGGCGGCACTGAATCGCTCGCCAGCCATCCGGGCAGCACCACCCACTCGGGCGTGCCGCAGGAGGTGCGGCAGCGCATTGGCATTACGGATGCCACGGTACGATTGTCGATTGGTATCGAGCACGCCGAGGATCTTATCGAAGATATCCGGCTGGCGCTGGAGGCGGCTCAATCAGCGTAATGTTTTCCAGTGCGCATCAATGCGCACCCTACGGTAAATCACACCGTTTTACGCAGGGTCGCCATTTATGACGACCGAGACGTGCGCAATGATGAAACGGTGTTACTTAACTGACCGTAAACCCGAGCATCATGCCGGTATCTTCATGCTCCAGCAGATGGCAGTGCGCCATATAGGCATTATCGGCATTGGCAACATAATTAAACTGCACCAGCACTTCGCTGCGCCAGCCGTTGACGCTGACCATATCTTTCCAACCGGCACGATGTGCTGCTGGCGGTTTGCCGTTTTCCGACAGAATGCGGAACTGCGCTCCATGAATATGGAAAGGATGTAACATCGCATCGCCTTCACCGGAAATCGTCCACTTCTCCAGTTTGCCCAGTTCGGCATTAAACATCGGCTTAGCCATGTTGAATGCCTGACCGTTGATTTTATTGCCGTTGTGGAAATCGTATTCGGCGGTTTTGCTCGCGCTGCCGTGGTCCATCTTCATCGCGCCGCCACTCATGTCCATGCTGCCATGGTCCATCTTCATCGCGCCGTCACCCATGTCCATGGTGCCATGGTCCATTTTCGTACCATGATCCATCTTCATGTCGCCCATGGCTTTATGGCCGTAGCGATCCATCAACGCCTGCATCCCTTGTTGATCCAGCTGCGGGTCCATCATCAGCTGTAGCCAGCGGTTTTGCACCCCTTCGGCTGAAGGTAATGGCGGCAGATCCACCAGCTTATCCGGCAGGGAACCGCTCGCCATCACACGTAACGGTAAAATCTGCACCAGCGGTAACGGCTGGTCAAACGGGGCCAGCGTCATGCCCATCTGCGTCACCGGCAGCGTCACCATATCGAAGGTTTTGCCATCGGAAGTATCAATCATCACTTCAAAGCGCTCACCCGGCAGCAGCGGCAGGTGGTCAACCTTCACCGGCTCGGCCAGTAGCCCACCATCGCTGGCAATCACATACATTGCACGGCGATCGCTGGTGGCGATATCCAGCGATCGCGCATTACATCCATTGAGCAACCGAAGACGTAACCAGCCGCGCGGCACTGCCTGCTGCGGATACTGCACACCGTTGGTCAGCATCATGTCGCCAAACCAGCCCACCGCCGCACGCATGATATCGAGTTGATAATCGATGCGAGCGCCATCTTTGGTCAGCTGTTTATCCTGGAAAATCAACGGGACATCGTCTTCGCCCCACTGCATCGGCAGGCGCAATTTGCCAGAGTCTTCATCCTCCAGCAGCACCAACCCCGCTAATCCTTGCGCCACCTGATAGCCGGTTTTACCGTGCTGATGTGGGTGGAACCAGCACGTTGCGGCGGGCTGGTCTGGGGTGAAAGTCACTTGTCGTGACGCACCTGGCGCGATCACCGCCTGCGGGCCACCATCCACGTCGCCGGGTATTTCCAGCCCATGCCAGTGCACCGTGGTGCCTTCAGCCAGGCGGTTATGAATATTGACGGTCACCGCTTTCTCACGCTGCAAGCGCAGTGCTGGCCCAAGCAGATTGCCGTTGTAGCCCCAGGTGGGGACCGCTTTGCCGTTCCATTGGCTGGTGCCGCTCATCGCCGTGAGCGTGTACTGCCCGTGGGCATCAGGCTGTAAAATAGAGGGAATCGGTAAGAGCGGGCGCGTAGCCGCCATTAGCGAGCGACTCCACAGCGGCAGGGCACCCGCAGCGCTAAGAGCAGCGGTCAACTTTAGAAAATGACGACGTTGCATATTCTTATCCTTGTCGTGAATAAGGGCACAGCGTAAACCTTTCCCCTGTGGGAGGGTCAAGCCCTGAAACAGAATGCACTGATAAAAACCGTGGGAATGGCCCATTTCGGCAAATTTAGCGGAATCCCTGCAATAACTGTGCTAACGTCAATAAATTGTCCCTTGTTGAGAATGATTATGACGAAAAGCATCAAGATCCTGCTGCTGGCGGGACTCCTTGGCTTCTCCTCCACCAGTTTTGCGCTGAGCGAATCCGAAGCAGAAGATCTGGCTGACCTCACCGCGGTGTTTGTCTACCTGAAGAATGATTGCGGTTATCAGGATTTACCGGATGCGCAGATTCGTAAAGCACTGGTGTTTTTCGCCCAGCAGAACCGTTGGGATCTGAGCAACTACAGTAACTACAATATGAAATCCCTCGGCGAAGAGAGCTATAAAGATTTGAGCGGTATCGCCATCACCAACGACAAGAAATGTAAGTCGCTGGCGCGTGATTCGCTGAGTCTGCTCGCTTACGTCAAATAGCCCGCTACACCGCTCTCCTGCTGAAGATTTGACCGTGCAACCACGGTCATAATTCGCTATCCTTTTTTGTTCCATTTTCATGGCGATGACATTAGAGGAGAGCCCCATCATGGCCCAAAATGAAATGTGGTATGAGACGCTTCATGCCGGATTTGGACAGTATTTCACGGTAGATAAACTGCTTTATCGCGATAAGACCGCGCATCAGGATCTGGTGATCTTTGAAAATGCCGCCTTTGGGCGAGTGATGGCGCTGGATGGCGTGGTGCAAACCACCGAACGCGACGAGTTCATCTACCACGAAATGATGACCCACGTGCCGATTCTGGCGCACGGCAAGGCAAAACGCGTGCTGATTATTGGCGGTGGCGACGGTGCCATGCTGCGTGAAGTCTCACGCCACTCATCGGTTGAACAGATCACCATGGTGGAAATCGATGTGGGCGTTGTGAGTTTCTGCAAAGAGTACCTGCCGAATCACAGCGCAGGGGCTTTTGACGATACGCGATTGAACCTGGTGATTGATGATGGCGTCAATTTCGTTAATCAGACCGAAGAGAAGTTCGACGTCATTATCTCTGACTGCACCGATCCTATCGGGCCAGGTGAGAGTCTGTTCACCTCCGAGTTCTATGCGGGCTGTAAAAATGCCTTGAATCCAGGCGGCATCTTCGTCGCGCAAAATGGGGTCTGCTTCCTGCAACAAGAAGAAGCCATTAACAGCCATCGTAAACTCAGCCACTACTTCTCAGACGTCAGTTTTTACCAAGCGGCCATTCCCACTTATTACGGCGGCATCATGACCTTTGCCTGGGCAACGGATAACGAGACCATGCGCCAGTGGGATGCGGCCACGCTGCAATCCCGCTTTGAAGACGCGGGCCTCGGTTGTCGTTACTACAATCCTGCGATTCACGTTGGCAGTTTTGCCCTGCCGCAGTATCTGCTGAATGCTTTGTCGTGTGAGGAGTGACGAAATTGCAAAAGCTAAAACTACACGGCTTCAATAATCTGACGAAAAGCCTGAGTTTTTGTATTTACGATATTTGCTACGCCAACAGCGAAGCCGAGCGTGATGGTTACATCGCGTATATTGATGAGCAATACAATGCCAACCGCCTCACGGAAATCCTGACGGAGACCTGTTCGATTATTGGCGCCAACGTGTTAAATATTGCGCGTCAGGATTATGAACCTCAGGGAGCCAGCGTCACGATTTTGGTGAGTGAGGAGCCGATCAATCCGCAGGATATTGATCAATCTGAAATCCCAGGTCCGTTGCCTAATTCGGTGGTTGCACACTTAGATAAAAGCCATATCTGCGTACACACCTATCCGGAAAGTCATCCTGAAGGGGGTTTATGTACTTTCCGCGCCGATATCGAAGTCTCCACTTGTGGCGTGATTTCACCGCTCAAAGCGTTGAATTACCTGATTCACCAGCTAGAATCTGACATCGTCACCATTGATTATCGCGTACGCGGTTTTACCCGCGATGTGAACGGCGTTAAGCACTTCATCGACCATGAGATCAATTCGATTCAGAACTTTATGTCCGAAGATATGAAGGCAATGTACGACATGGTGGATGTGAACGTTTATCAGGAAAATATCTTCCACACCAAGATGTTGCTGAAGGAATTTGACCTGAAATATTATCTGTTCAACACCAAGCCTGAAGAGCTGAGTCCACAGGAACACAAGCGGATTACCAATCTGCTGTGGAAAGAGATGCGTGAGATTTATTACGGCCGCAATATTCCGGCGACGGGGTTGAAGCTGTTGTAATTCGGTGCGTGCTAATACCCTCACCCCGCCTCTCTCCCAATGGGAGAGGGAGTAAAACGTGTGAAATTTGGCATGTTCTGCGGGCGGTCCCCTCGCCCGCTTGCGGGAGAGGGTTAGGGTGAGGGAAATAGTCAGGCAGTCAGTTGCAGCCCTATCCCGCGCTCGCGCAGGTCGCGGCACACCACTTCATCCAGGCGGGCATCGGTCACCACATCGGTCAGGCTATCAATCGGCGCGGCGCAATACAGCGACCAGGAGCCATACTTACTGCTATCCGCCAGCAAAATCCGGCGACGTGCATTGGCCAGCAGATCCATCTTCAGCCCGGCTTTATCTTCCGTTGGCGTGGTAATACCGCGTTCGATACTCCACGAGTTACAGCTGACAAAAGCAATATCCGGATTAATGCTGCGTAGCAGACGGCGACCGTGCTCCCCAATGCAAGACTGGCTGGAATCATCAATACGGCCACCAATAATGGTGGTTTCAATCTGCTTGAATTCAGACAGGAATAACGCGATATGCAGGTCTGCGGTGATGACGCGCAACTGCAGATGGGTCAATTGACGCGCCAGCTCCAGCATGGTGGTGCCCGCATCCAGCACCACAGAATCGCCCGTCTTCACATAGCTGGCGGCAAACTGCGCGATGGCTTGCTTCTCGGCCAGATTACGCTGCATCTTCTCCAGCGTGGTGGGCTGAGCAGGAATGAAGCGATTAAGCGTCACACCGCCATGACTACGGCTAATGACGCCTTCCTTGTCGAGCTTGATCAGATCGCGGCGGATCGTTGCAGGCGAGGCAGAAATCGCACTCACCAGCTGTTCTACAGTGACCAGATTATGACTTTTCAAATAGTCCATAATCTGGTCGAGACGGCTTTGTCCCTTCATATTTCCCTATGCTAGCTGCATCGCGAGTTTAATGGAGATCGCCATGCTCGCAGAGTTCGCTTTACCTGTCCAGGCGATATCAAACGCCGTGCCATGGTCCGCCGAAGTACGGATAAACGGCAGTCCCGCAGTGATGTTCACGCCGTCATAAAAGCCTAATAGTTTCAGTGGGATATGACCTTGATCGTGATACATCGCCACCACCATATCGTACTGCCCCTGCTGACACTGCAGGAACACGGTATCCGGCGGACAAGGGCCATAGACATCAATCCCCTTCTCTTTCATCACTTTGATCGCTGGCGCCACAGTGGTGATCTCTTCATCACCAAACAGACCGTTCTCACCCGCATGCGGGTTCACACCGGCCACGGCAATACGAGGATTGTCAAAGCCGACGCGGCGCAGGAAACTATCCGCCATACCAATTACCGTCTGAATACGTTCGCCGTTCAGGGTGTCGAGGAACTTACGCAGCGCAATGTGGGTGGTCACGTGAATCACCTTGAGGTGATCGGTATAAAGCACCATGGCATAATTTTTAGTGTTAGTGAGTTGCGCCAACAGCTCAGTGTGCCCCGGATAAATATGCCCTGCTGAGTGCAGCGCTTCTTTATTCAGCGGTGCTGTGGCAATCGCATGGACGTCACCCGCCAGCGCCAGTTCGGTGGCACGCTTCACACAGCGCCAGGCCAAATCGCCCGCTTCTTTCTGCACGACACCTGGCTTAAGGGCTTCAGGATTTGCCAGAGGTTCGTCAATCACGTTAATAATGCCGGGTGCAAAATGCGCATCTTTCACCTGATCCAGCACGCGCAGTTCAGCCTGCGGCGTAATGTTCAATCCCATCACCCGACGCAGCGTGCTGGCGCAGCCGATGACCACCGCGGGAATGCCCGCCAGCTCACCTTCTGCTAACGCTTTAATGATGATCTCCGGGCTGATGCCCGCCGGATCGCCCATGGTCACCGCAATAATTTTATTCACTCGACTTCTCCTCAATGAAACGGATGGCTTCTACCAGGGTGTTTTCGTCGCCAAAGCCACCCGCTTTGGTCATCACCGGCAGGTGTAATTCGCTATTTAGCAGAACCCCGTGCGGCACGCAGCCGGCCACCAGGCCCTGAATCTGGAAACCGCTGGCGCCCAGCGCCTGTGCTACGGCAATGGCAACGTCGCCGCCAGAAAGATACAAACCGGCAGGCAACCCATGTCGGCATACCTTGCTGGTCAACTGCGCCAGGAACTGGCAAATGCGTTCACCTAATTCCTGGCGTGAAACCTGATGCTGCTGGCAGAGCTGTTCAATATCGTGACGCTGATCGGCATGCTGTGTGGTGCGTACTACACAGTGCGCACCGGCACTTATTGCTTGTTGCATGGCCTGTTGCCACTCGTTAGCTTGCGGCCATGCAGGCTGCGCAAACAGCTGGCGGATATCGATGTCGATAATGCGGATCGCGCGCTGAGTAGCGAGACGGGCAATCTGCTGCTGGGCAATCGCACTCATCGACCCCACCACCGCTAACACCGGCCTTGCCGGACGTGCAGCCAGATACTCTCCCAGCGCGTCGCCCAGTCCCGATGCGCCCGCCAGTAGCGGTCTGATGGGCAAGGTCGCTGCTGCCGCCATCAGTAACGCGATGTCCGCATCCTGTTCGGCATCCACCACCACCAGTCCCTGTTTAGTGGCGAGAATCTGTGCCAGTTGACCACTGCGTACGGTGGCCAGATCGAGCGTTTCGCCCGCCATTTCACTCTGCATTTGTAGCCGGGTCAGCACATGGCTGCTGGTGACGGGCGTTTTAGGGTCGCTGGCAAATTCGGTATCGGTCAGGCGCTGCTGATTGATCCACACCTCTCCCTCACGGGTGGTGCGTCCCAACTTAGGTACCGCAGGCACCACCAGCGCCAGAGTTTTTCCGCTGGCTGTTAATGCCGCTTCAATTTCAGCGCCTGGATTGCCGCGCAGTGTGGAGTCGATCTTTTTAAACAGCCAACCATCCTGGGCAATCGCCTGATGCTGCTGTACGGCGAGCGTTGTACGATGCGCAGCATCTGCAGCGCTCACCGCTCGGCTATCGGTGCTGATCACCAGTACATCCGCATTGTTGGCATCATGTGGCGTGCTGCTATCAAACAGCACATGCACTTTTGCGCCTGCTCGCGCCAATCCGCTACCGGCATCATTAGCCCCGGTAAAATCATCGGCGATCACTAAGACTGGCGTTTTCCATGGCTGTGAAGTCATTCTCTTTCCTCTGCCGGCAGCTCGCCGTGTTGAGATTGATTATATTCAATCATGATTGATTATATGTGAGCAAGATCAAATTATTTGAAATCAATTTGCCCTATAAATTTAGGCACTGTAGTGACAGAACCTGCACTGATTGAGCAAAGTTAATCATTCAGTACGAAAAAACCGTAATAAGGGTATGAAATGAATATCAACAGCACCGTGATCAGTGGCTTTCAGGCGCTTAATGACCTTAGCTATTTGCTGCAAGGTAAAGAAAAAGCGCTTCTGGTAACCGATAAGAATATTGAAGGCATTCCAGCGGTTCAGACGCTGATCGCGCAGCTGAAGCAGCAGATCAGCAGTTTAAGCATTGTAAACAGCGTCCCACCAGAACCGAGCCAGCATGATGTTGCTGCCATTGTTGCTGCGTTGCCCTCTACAGATGTGGACCTGGTGATCGGTGTTGGCGGCGGCAGCGTGCTGGATGTCGCAAAACTGTTGTCGATCCTGTGCGTTGACGGCGCCCCCACGCTGGATGCGCTGCTGGCCGGTGAAAAACCACAAACTCGTACCACATCCCTGTTGATCCCGACCACCGCGGGTACGGGGTCGGAAGCCACACCTAATGCGATCCTGGCGATCCCTGAGAAAGAGACAAAAGTAGGCATTATCACCCCGGTGATGCTGCCGGATTATGTCGCACTGGTCCCCGAACTGACCACCAGCATGCCGCCACACATCGCCTCTTCAACCGGTATCGATGCGTTGTGCCACCTGATCGAGTGCTTTACCGCCACCGTATCCAACCCGGTGAGTGACAACTATGCGCTGATCGGCATGAAAAAGCTGTTCGCCAGTCTTGAGACCACCATTGCCGAGCCGGGCAACCTTGAGGCGCGCCTAAATATGCTGTGGGCCTCCTATTATGGCGGCGCGTCCATTGCTCATGCCGGGACGCATCTGGTTCATGCGATGTCTTATCCGCTGGGCGGCAAATATCACCTGCCACATGGCGTGGCGAATGCCATCCTGCTGGCCCCTTGCATGCGCTTCGTCCGCCCTGCTGCGGTGAGCAAATTCGCGCAAGCCTACGATTTACTGCCAGATGCCGATGCCACACTGGATGAAGAAGCCAAATCTCACGCGCTGGTGGAGTATTTCGCCGCGCTGGTGAAGCGTCTCAAATTACCGGCCAGTCTGGAAGAACTGGGCATTGGTCCAGATCACCTGCCGTATCTGGTTGAAGCCGCGCTCGACGTGCAGCGTCTGATGAAGAATGTGCCGATGAAAGTCAGCGCCGATGACGTGAGAAACGTCTACCTGACGCTGTTTCCGGCTTTGAATCACTAAGGATTAATGAGGGAATCATGAGCAAGAAAATTCAGGGCGTATTAACCGCCATTGTCACCACCTTTGATAGCGAAGGTGCATTCAACCCAGCCGCGCAACGCGTGCAGGTACAACGCCAACTGAGCGCAGGCAACGGTATTTTTTGCGGCGGCACCAACGGTGAATTCTTCGTGCTGAACGAGCAGGAGAAACTGGCGGTGACGGAAACCTGCGTCGATGAAGTGAACGGCGCGGCACCGGTTGTGGCGCACATTGGTGAGATCTCCACCCGTGAGACCATCCGTCTGGGCAAGCAAATTGCCAAACTGGGCGTCGATGCCGTTTCAGTGATCACACCCTATTTCGTGCCACTGAAGCAGGAAGAGTTGATCGCTCACTACCGTGCAGTAGCGGATGCGATTGATGTGCCGCTTTATCTGTACAACATCCCTGCGCGTACCGGCAACACCCTGCAGCCGGAAACCGTGCGTACGCTGGCCGCGCACCCGAACATCATCGGTATTAAAGACAGCGCAGGCAGCTACGAAAGCCTGAGCGGTTTCCTGCAAGCAGCGGAAGGCATGGAGAACTTTAACGTGCTGACGGGTCCAGACTCGTTGATCCATCGCGGCTTTGTCGAAGGCTGCACCGCCTGTATTTCTGGCCTGGCCAACGTGGCACCGAAAGAGATCAACGCCATCTGGGCACGTTTCCACGCGGGCGATATTGAAGGTTCACGCCAGGCGCAAGAGAACATCACCGGTCTGCGTACCGATCTCTACAGCGTTGGTTTTCCACCGGCCACCGTGAAGCGTGCGGTTTCGCTGCTGGGCTCTGATGTGGGTAACAGCCGCTATGCGGTGAGCTTCTCTGCCGAAGAAGAGCAGAAGATCCGCCAGATCGTGAATCAGTATTTGCAGTAATGATTTTGGGCAGTCTTTTTGCCTTTTTACCACCTAAATACCCTAAATAATTCGAGCTGCAGGACAAATATGCCGCAGGCTTATTTGAACAGCGCTAGCGCTGGCCCGTAGGGTGAGGCTTTAGCCGAATCACGAGGCAAGTGAGTTAATCCCCAGGAGCTTACTGAAGTAAGTGACTGGGGTTAGCTCACGCAGCCAACGCACCTGCAGCTTGAAGTATGACGGGTATTAACACCGGGAAGAATCATGAAAGTCATCTGTACCTCACCTTCATTCGCCAAATACGACGCTGCACCCATCGACACCCTGCAGCAGCACGGTTTTGAGCTGATTACCCTGCCCGCTGATGCACCGCTCAGCGCGCTGGAACCGCATCTGCCCGATACCGTGGCGATGATCGTTGCGTTCACTGACGTCAACGAAGCACTGCTGGAGAAAGCGCCACAACTGAAGATCGTGTGTAAGCACGGCGTTGGCGTTGACAACATCAATCTGGATGCCACCCGCGCGCGCGGCATTTATGTCACCAACGTGCCGGATGCCAATAAACATGCGGTGGCTGACTTTGCCTTTGCGCTGATCCTCAACAGCGCGCGCCAGATTACTCAGGCGGCCATTGAAACCCGCGCGGGCAACTGGCCACGCATCTTTGCCACCGACGTGTATGGCAAGACGTTAGGCATTATCGGCCTTGGCAATATTGGCAAGCAGGTGGCGTTGCGCGCCAAAGGTTTCAACATGCGCGTTATCGCTTTTGATTTTTATCCGGATGAGAAATTCGCCGCAGAACACGGTATCGAATTTGTCAGTCTCGACCAACTGACTGAAAGCAGTGATTTTATCACGCTGCATAAGCCGCTCACCGATAAAACCCAAAACCTGTTTGATGCTGCGCGCATCAAGCGCATGAAGAAAAGCGCTTTCCTGATCAACGCGTCACGCGGTGGCATCGTTAATGAGCAGGATCTCTATCAGGCGTTGCTGGATAACGTGATTGCCGGCGCGGCTGCCGATGTATTCGAACAGGAGCCGCTGGCGGAACACCCGCTGTTTACGCTGAGCAACTTTATCCCTACCTCGCATATCGCGGGATATACCGACGGTGCCATCAGCGCTATTGGTGAACGCTGCGTGATGCAAATAGTGCAGTGCATTAAACAGGGCGAACGCCCAATAAATATCATGAACGGGCTGGATTAACTTTTTCAAAATCCTATTTAATCCATTTTATATCCCAAGTCATTGGTGCTGTAGCAGGACGGCGAATTAAATCATCTCCAGTAAGTGACTGGGGTGGATGAATGCAGCCAACGCTGCTACAGCACGAAGGACGCCGGGAAGGTGAAAATAATATGAATAACACCTCTCGCTCTACTCGCATTCGCTGGTGGATTGCAGGCCTGATGTGGCTGGCAATCGCCATTAATTATATTGACCGAACTGTACTCTCTGCGGCCGCACCGCACCTGATTAAAGAACTCGATATTAACCCAGAGATGATGGGTTTTATTATGGCGGCATTTTTCTGGTCCTATGCACTCTTGCAGATCCCGGCAGGCTGGTTCGCCGATCGCTTTGGGCAGAAAAAAGGTTTGGGTATTGCTGTTGCGTGGTGGTCGATTGCCACCATGGCGATGGGCTTGGCGACCGGCTTTAAATCCCTGCTGGCGCTGCGTTTAGCGTTGGGCGTCGGTGAAGCCGCGGCTTACCCGAGCAACGCCGGTATCACCGCGCGCTGGTTCCCGGACCGCGAACGTGCCACGGTTTCAGGCCTGTTCGACAGCGCATCGAAGTTTGGTGGTGCCGTTGCCATGCCGTTGATCGTGTTTATGATCGCCATGTTCGACTGGCGCATCACCTTCCTGGTGATTGGTTCACTCGGTGTGTTCTGGGTGATCGCCTGGTACTTCATCTATTCCGAGAACCCGGAAGATCATAAATCGATCAGCCAGGATGAAGTGCGATTCATTCGTGATGGCCAGGCGCAGAAACACGGCGATAAAAGCGTGAAACCGATGAAGTGGTATAAGCTGCTGCGCTACCGCAATATCTGGGCGATGTGCATTGGCTTCTTCACCATTAACTACACCTCTTACTTCTTTATCACCTGGCTGCCAACTTACCTGGTGAAAGATAAAGGCATGGATTTCCTCAAAATGGGGATGGTCGCTGCACTGCCACTGATTTGCGGCATGGTGATTGAAGTGCTGGCAGGTTGGGCATCCGATCGCATGGTGCACAATAAAGTCCTGTCACTGACCGCCACCCGTAAGCTGTTCCTGACCATCGGTCTGCTGATGGCACTGTGTATCGGTTTTGCGCCGTTCACGGATTCCGTGTTTATGACCGTGCTGCTGCTGTGTATCGCCAAATCCGGCACCACGGTAGCGGCCTCTCAGGTCTGGGCTCTTCCAGGTGATGTGGCACCACAAAACAGCGTGTCGATTGTCGCGGGCCTGCAGAATACCGTCTCAAACATGGGCGGCGCAGTCGGCCCAATTATTACCGGCGCTATCGTTGGCGCAACCGGCCACTTTACCTGGGCACTGGTGTTCTCTGCCGTGCTGGTGGTGATTGGTATTCTTAACTACCTGTTCCTGATGGGCAAAGTTGAACCTATCGTGGATGAGGAGCAGGTGCATCATTCACATTCCGTTGTGAGCGGCGCGTAAGTGCCAAACCTGCCGCATCGTCCTGATGCGGCGTTTCCCCTACAGAAAATAAAAAACAATTGGAGGCGACATGTCGCTGAATTCCAATGGATCACCTGCTGCAATTCAGGCAAGTAAAGCGAAAGGGAAATTTCGTTTCGTCATTCTCACGGTGCTGTCCGTCGGCATCGCCATTAACTATATCGATCGCGCCGCCATGAGTGTCGCCATGCCGTTTATGAGTCAGGAGTTGCACTTCTCGCCCACTGACAGCGGCTTGTTACTCTCGGCGTTTTTCTGGAGCTATGTGCTGTTCCAACTGCCCGGCGGCTGGTTAGTCGATAAGCTGGGTCCCCGCATCACTTTTGCAGTCAGCAGCCTTGGCTGGGGCTTGGCCACGGCAGCCTGTGGCCTTGCCAGTTCGATTGCGGCGCTGGTGGGTTTCCGGTTTGTGCTGGGCGCAGTGGAAGCCCCCAGCTACCCCGCCAGCTCCTCAACGGTGACGCGCTGGTTCCCGCGCCAGGAGCGCAGTTTCGCCGCTGCCACCTTTAACAACGGCAGTAAAATCGGCGGCACGCTGGCGATTCCAATTATCTCCTTCATGATTGCCCTGGTCGGCTGGCGCATGACGTTTGTCATTTCGGGCGTGGTGGCGGTGGTTTGGGCGCTGGCCTGGTATCTGTGGTATCGCGATCCGCGCGATCATAAAACCGTTTCACGTGAAGAAGTCGAATTTATTGAGGCGAATCAGGATCCCCAAACCGGAGAACCGATGAGCGTGCGGCAGCTGCTGGGCCAGCGCGCCGTGCAGGCGATGATGGCAGGCTTCTTCTGCATCAACTTTGTTTCTTACTTCTTCTTCACCTGGTTCCCCACCTATTTAGTGGAAACCTTCCATCTGTCACTGATGAAGTTTGGCTTACTGGGCATGCTGCCAGGACTGGCGGCGATTGTCGGCGGCTGGTGCGGCGGGTTGCTATCTGATTCCCTGGTGCGTCGCGGTTATTCCCTCAGCGTGGCCCGCAAGATCCCGCTGGTGGGCGGCATGCTGGGCAGTGCCACCATCGGCCTGGCGGCGTTTTCACCGACGGTGGGATTAGCGCTGGCGGCACTCTGTTTTGCGAACTTCGCCGCCACCTTTGCCTCCGCAGCCTTGTGGGCGCTGCCTTCTGATGTCGCGCCGAACCGCGCTAACGTGGCAACCATTGGCGGTATTCAGAACATGGCCGCCAATCTGGCTGGCATTATTTCGCCAGTGATGATCGGCGTGATCATGCAGTACACCCACTCCTTTGTCATCCCGCTGGAGATTGCCGGTGTGATTGGTGTGGTCGGTGCATTGATTTATGCCTTCTGGTTACCGCGTGTGCAGCCGATGGGCATGGACACCGCTGCCGCACTGGATGGAAATTTAAGGAGAGAAGTATGAATCCTCGCTGGAAGCAACGCCCGGCACACTCGACCTGGGGCGATTTTGGCCCGGACGATCAGCTGGGTCGGCTGAATCTGCTGACTGCGCAGAAGGTGCTGGAAGGGGTGAAGGAAGTCAAAATCGGACAGACTTTCTGCCTGAGTTTACCGCTTGATTTACCGGGTGGGACGGCGATGAATCCACGTCGCCCACCACCGCAACTCAATGCCACGCGACGCGGCGAGCACGCCAACATGACCTATCCGCTATCGCGTGATAATCCGTTGCTCACTGATGTGATCTGCGATGATACCGTGACCCTGGCGCTGCAATACTCGACCCAGTGGGACAGTCTGGCGCACATGGGACAGTGGTTTGACGTTAACGGCAACGGCGAACCGGAGATGGTGTTCTACAACGGCTATAAGGCAAATGTGGATATCGTCGGTGAAACCGATTATCGCGGCGGCTGCGGCTGCGATCACGGCAGTCATTTAGGGGCCAGGAAACTCGGCATTGAGAATGTGGCGCAGCACGGCATGCAGGGCCGCGCGGTGATGATTGATATCAAGCGCCATTTCGGTACTGAACGGTTTGCCTTTGGTTATCAGCATCTGCAACAGATTCTGCAAGCGGATGCGATTGACGTCCGTCCTGGCGATATGGTCTGTTTCCGCACCGGCATGGATGAAGCGATTTTGGCCATGCAGGGTGAGCCAGATATGACCTTCCTCAACAGCCATTTTGCCGGACTTGATGGCAGCGATGAACAACTGCGCAATTGGGTGGTGGAGAGTGGTGTGGTGGCATTGATTGCCGATAACCCGGCGGTAGAAATTTTACCGGCGCGCCCGATGAACGATGATTTTTATCCGTCTCATCCATTGCATGATTTATGCCTGTTCCGTTTGGGCGTATATCTCGGCGAGCTGATGTTGCTAAGCCCGCTGGCAGACTGGCTGGCACAGCATCAGCGCCATGCGTTTCTGCTCACTGCACCGCCGCTGCGTTTACCTGGCGCGGTAGGATCGCCCGCCACGCCGATTGCCACGGTGTAAACCCATCAACCAGGTCGCCATAAATGACGCCCCTACAAAATCGACGTAGGGTTGCCATTTATGGCGACCTAACCATTTATTTGCCCGCCATAAATTGCCGATATGCCGCGATCACCGCGAGGAAATCTTCCACTCCGCAAAATGACAGGCTCTCTTCGTCGTAATAGGTCATCCCTTCTTCGATACCGTCATCTTCCAGCGCCAGCTGGTTGGCGCGGATCATCACCTCTTCCTCATCCAGCCAGATCGTGTACTCGTGTCCGACACGCTGCCACTGGTTGATGGTGCCCTTCACCTCGCGAGCCGCGACCTCGACCTCATCCAACAGGGCCAAATTATCTTTCACTTCTTCGTTGAACCAGTGCCCCACCGCTTCGTGGTCCATCGACATACGGACTTTGACCTGACCCGTCAAATCACGCAGAAATTCATACTCCATGTTGGCCTCATGCTGACTGATAGCACCGATATCGTGCATTTTGTGCGCTAAGCACGCAATTTAGTGGGATCGCGGTCGCATTATGCCAGGAGACGACTCAGGAAAAAAGCGCATAAAAAAAGGGACGATTCACATCGCCCCTTTTTCTCATTCCTACCGCCGATTAAACTGCGGTCTGGAAGATCACACCATCCGCTTTCTCAGTGTACTGACCGAGTTGGTCAAAGTTGAGGTAGCGGTAGGTATCAGCCGCCGTCTTATCAACCTGCACCATGAACTGCTGGTACTCGTCTGGGGTTGGCAGTTTGCCGAGCAGTGAAGCCACTGCCGCCAGTTCTGCTGACGCCAGGAAGACGTTCGCGCCGGTACCCAAACGGTTCGGGAAGTTACGGGTTGAGGTGGAAACCACCGTTGCACCGTCTTTCACGCGCGCCTGGTTACCCATGCACAGTGAACAACCGGGGATTTCGATACGCGCACCACTTTTACCAAAGACGCTGTAGTAGCCCTCTTCAGTCAGCTGTGCGGCATCCATCTTAGTTGGCGGCGCAACCCACAGGCGAGTTGGCAACTGACCTTTGTGCGCATCCAGCAGTTTACCTGCTGCACGGAAGTGACCGATGTTGGTCATGCAAGAACCGATAAACACTTCATCGATCTTCTCACCCTGCACATCAGACAACCAGCGCGCATCATCTGGGTCGTTCGGCGCACACAGAATTGGCTCTTTGATTTCTGCCAGATCGATCTCGATCACCGCAGCGTATTCCGCATCCGCATCGCCTTCCAGCAATTGCGGGTCCGCCAGCCATTTCTGCATGCCTTCAACGCGGCGCTCCAGCGTACGACGATCGCCATATCCTTCAGAGATCATCCACTTCAGCAGCACGATGTTTGAGTTCAGATACTCAATAATCGGCTCCTGATCCAGCTTGATGGTACAACCTGCAGCAGAACGCTCAGCAGACGCATCGGTTAGTTCGAATGCCTGCTCAACTTTGAGTTTTGGCAGACCTTCAATTTCCAGCACGCGGCCAGAGAAGATGTTTTTCTTCCCTTTCTTCTCAACGGTCAGCAAGCCCGCTTTAATCGCATACAGTGGGATTGCATGCACCAGATCACGCAGAGTGATACCCGGTTGCATTTCACCCTTAAAGCGCACCAGTACGGACTCAGGCATATCCAGTGGCATCACGCCGGTAGCAGCAGCAAACGCCACCAGACCTGAACCCGCCGGGAAGGAGATACCGATTGGGAAACGGGTATGTGAGTCACCACCGGTACCAACGGTATCTGGCAGCAGCATACGGTTCAGCCAGCTGTGGATAACGCCATCGCCCGGACGCAGTGAGACACCACCACGGTTCATGATGAAGTCAGGCAGCGTGTGGTGAGTGGTCACGTCAACCGGCTTCGGATAAGCGGCGGTATGACAGAATGACTGCATCACCAGATCAGAAGAGAAGCCCAGGCACGCCAGGTCTTTCAGTTCATCACGGGTCATTGGACCGGTGGTATCCTGAGAACCCACCGAGGTCATTTTCGGCTCGCAGTATGCGCCAGGACGAATCCCTTCTACGCCGCACGCACGACCAACCATTTTCTGCGCTAGCGAGTAACCACGGGTGCTGGCAGCCACATCTTTGGCTTTTACAAACACATCGCTGTGCGGCAGACCCAGCGACTCTCGCGCTTTGGTGGTCAGGCCACGACCGATGATCAGTGGAATACGGCCACCGGCACGCACTTCATCCAGCAGGACTTCGGTCTTCAGCTCGAAGCTCGCCAGCAGTTCGTTGGTTTCATGATTGCGCACTTCACCTTTGTACGGGTAAACGTCAATCACATCGCCCATTTCCAGACGATCAACGTCGACTTCGATCGGCAGCGCGCCAGCATCTTCCATGGTGTTAAAGAAGATAGGTGCAATTTTACCGCCGAGACACAGGCCGCCGCCTTTTTTGTTTGGCACGTACGGAATGTCATCGCCCATGAACCACAACACCGAGTTGGTGGCGGATTTACGGGAAGAACCGGTGCCGACCACGTCACCGACGTACGTCAGCGGGAAGCCTTTTTTCTGCAATGCTTCGATCTGTTTGATCGGGCCAATGTTACCAGCATCGTCGGGTTCGATACCTTCACGGGCGTTTTTCAACATCGCCAGCGCGTGCAGTGGAATATCCGGGCGAGACCATGCATCCGGTGCCGGAGAGAGGTCATCGGTGTTGGTTTCGCCGGTCACTTTAAACACGGTGGTGGTAATTTTTTCTGCCAACTTAGGACGCTTGAGGAACCACTCTGCATCAGCCCATGACTGGATGATTTTTTTCGCGTGTGGGTTACCTGCTTTGGCTTTCTCTTCGACGTCGTAGAAGTTATCGAACATCAGCAGCGTATGGGACAGGGCTTCTGCGGCAATTGGGGCCAGCGCTTCATCATCCAGTGCTTCAATTAACGCATGAATGTTATAACCGCCTTGCATGGTACCCAGCAGTTCAACTGCTTTTTCGCGAGTTACCAGAGGAGAGAGGGCTTCGCCCTTAGTGACAGCTGCCAGGAAACCGGCTTTAACATACGCCGCTTCATCAACACCTGGCGGGACACGATTGACCAATAAGTCGGTCAGGAATTCTTCTTCACCCGCTGGCGGGTTTTTCAGCAGTTCAACCAGCGCGGCCATTTGGGATGCATCTAACGGCTTAGGTACGATTCCCTGGGCTGCACGCTCGGCAACGTGCTTACGGTATTCTTCTAGCACGACGTTCTCCTCGCTCTCATTGTATAGCTTTCCGGTGCACCCCTTGAGCTGTCAAACAGTAGGGTGAGGTGCCCGGTTCCGCGTCGGCCAGCATAGCAGCATTTCGGCTGATTGTTAATCTGTTTACAAAAAAGCAACATCCGCGCGTTAATTAGCAGATTTATCTGCCTGTTGAGCGGGATCACATAAAAAAAGCAGGCAACAGGTGCCTGCATTTGATCAGTGCGGAGAGAAGGATTAGCGATCGACCATGCTGAATTCGTTGGCGGTGTAGCGCTCGCCTTGAATATTTTTCGCATCAAACAGCGCATCCAGCGCCGTGATATCCGCTGCTTGCAACACCAATGACGCCGCAGCACAGTTTTGTTCCAGATTAGCAATTTTGCTGGCACCTGGAATCGGCACAATATCATCACCTTTCGCCAGTACCCATGCCAGCGCCAACTGTGCCGCCGTGGCGTCATAACCTGCAGCCATCTCTGATAACTGGTTCACCAACTTTTGGTTATGTGCCTGTGCATCCTGCTGGAAACGCGGTAATCCGCGACGAAAATCATCCTCTGCCAGCGTGGCTGCGGCCGGGAATTTTCCGGTGAGGAAGCCACGACCCAGTGGACTGTAAGGTACAAATCCAATATTGAGTTCACGGCAGGTGGCTAAAATCTCTTGTTCAGGATCGCGTGTCCACAGCGAATATTCACTCTGCAAAGCCGAAATAGGATGCACTGACTGTGCCCGACGCAACGTGGCAGAGGAGACTTCGGACAATCCGAGATATTTCACTTTGCCTTCCCGCACCAGATCGGCCATCACACCGACAACCTCTTCAATCGGCACGGCGGGATCAATACGGTGCTGGTACAGCAGTTCAATGGTTTCAACTCCGAGTCGCTGTAACGATCCTTCCACTGCACGGCGAATATGCGCCGGTTCGCTGTTTGCTCCGGTAATGCGCTCCCAGCCCTCTCCCTGCTCAGTAATGCGAAAACCAAATTTGGTCGCCACTTTAATATCGTGACGTCCCTTAATCGCTTTCGCCAGCAGTGTCTCATTAGTGAAAGGACCGTAAACTTCTGCGGTATCGAGGAAATTCACCCCCAGCTCAAACGCCCTTGCCAGTGTATCCAGCGCCTGTTTTTCATCATTTTGCCCATAGGCGAAACTCATGCCCATGCAGCCCAAACCCAGTGCTGAAACCGTTAATCCCTGATTGCCCAATTGACGCTGTTGCATTGTTCCATCCTCTTTGCTTTCGGTGTTAATGTTATAAACCTCAGCAATCACCACAACAATTGCGCTATTTTCGTTGATTTAGTGAGTAAAACTCAGCAATGAATAAATACCGAGCCACCCTGCAGGAACTGGAGATGTTTGCCGCAATTGCGCAACATCTCAGTTTTCGCAAAGCCGCCGAGGAACGCAACGTCACGCCCTCCAGCTTGAGCCATGCCATGCGGCATTTTGAAGCGCGCCTGGGCGTCCGCTTACTCACGCGCACCACGCGCAAAGTCGCGCTGACCACAGCAGGCGAGCGCTTTTTGCTGCGCATTCAGCCCGCGTTAGCCGATTTGTCGCAGGCGGTGGATGAGTTGAATGACTGGCGTGAAGAACCGGGCGGGATACTGCGTATCAGTATGCCGCGATCAGCAGAAGCGCTGTTCTTCCCGTCTTTGATACTGCCGTTTGTGCAACGCTATCCCGAGATTACGCTGGAGATCGACAGCAATGATGCGTTGGTAGATATCGTGGAAGCGGGCTTTGATGCCGGTGTACGCTATGGTGACGTGCTGGCGCAGGACATGATCGCCGTACCCTTTGGCCACCCCATGCGCGCGCTGGCCGTCGCCAGCCCGGATTTCCTTGCTCAGCATGGCATCCCCCAATCCCCTGCCGAGTTATTACACTTCCCCTGCATTGAGCGACGCTTTCCCAGCGGGCGGCGTTATCGTTGGGAATTTTGGCAGGACGGCCGTAAACAGGAAGTCGCGGTAAAAGGCTCGCTGGTACTGGACAATAATGATCGCATTCTACAGGCAGCACGGGCTGGATTGGGCATTGCCTTTCTGCATCAGGATGCCGTCAATAATGCGCTGGCGAGTAGAGAGTTAATTGAAATTCTCGCTGAATATACGCAAGTTGAAGAGGGATTCTGGCTTTACTACCCCAGCAGGAAATATATTTCAGCGCCACTCAGGCATTTTATCGACTGGATAAAAAATAACGAAAGCATATTAAGATAAATATTTAAAAAAACAAATAACAGAAACCACTAACAATGAAGCAATAAATTAAAAATAAACAAAATGGATGCGTGAAATACAAATAAAATCGCGTAGACTGCCTGCGGGCGCTTGAGGCAATCTGCCTTAAGCTTAGTGAATTGAGGTAGGTTGTGGAGAGTTTGCTCGCAGAGTCAATGTTAATTAACCCTGCGAGCGAGCCGACTACCCTACACATCAGAAATGTCAGGTTAGTCGCTCGCTCGTGCTAATGCAAGAGGTAAGTGACTATGAAATCTAAATTAAAAATAAATTTTTTAATAATAAAAAACGGCTCCTCAAAGGAGCCGTTTTTCTATTTACCGCGAAAACTTATTTCTTTTTCGCTTTAGGGTTTGGCAGGTCAGTAATGCTACCTTCAAACACTTCAGCCGCCAGGCCAACAGACTCATGCAGCGTTGGGTGGGCATGAATGGTCAGTGCAATGTCTTCTGCATCACAGCCCATTTCAATCGCCAAACCGATCTCACCCAACAGCTCGCCGCCGTTGGTGCCGACAATTGCACCACCGATCACACGGTGAGTCTCTTTGTCGAAGATCAGTTTGGTCATGCCATCTGCACAGTCAGAAGCAATCGCACGGCCAGAGGCTGCCCACGGGAAGGTGGACACTTCGTAGCTGATGCCTTTCTCTTTGGCTTCTTTCTCGGTCAAACCTACCCATGCAACTTCTGGCTCGGTGTACGCGATAGAAGGAATCACTTTCGGGTCGAAGTAGTGCTTCAGACCAGAGATAACTTCTGCCGCCACGTGGCCTTCGTGCACACCTTTGTGCGCCAGCATTGGCTGACCGACGATATCGCCGATTGCAAAGATGTGGGGCACGTTAGTGCGCAGCTGCTTGTCGACACGGATGAAACCGCGATCGTCCACTTCAACGCCCGCTTTACCCGCATCCAGGCCTTTACCGTTTGGTACACGACCAATGGCCACCAGCACGGCGTCGTAACGCTGCGCTTCTGCAGGGGCTTTTTTACCTTCCATTGATACGTAGATACCATCATCTTTCGCTTCAACAGCGGTGACTTTGGTTTCCAGCATCAGGTTGAATTTCTTGCTGATACGCTTAGTGAACACCTTCACTACGTCTTTATCAGCAGCAGGGATAACCTGGTCGAACATCTCAACCACGTCGATCTCTGAACCCAGCGCATGGTAAACGGTGCCCATCTCCAGGCCGATAATCCCCCCCCCCATCACCAGCAGACGCTTAGGTACTTCTTTCAGCTCCAGCGCGTCAGTTGAATCCCACACGCGTGGATCGTTATGTGGGATGAATGGCAGTTCGATTGGGCGAGAGCCCGCCGCGATGATAGCGTTGTCGAAGTTGATGGTGGTTGAGCCACCTTCACCTTCCACCACCAGCGTATTCGCACCGGTGAATTTACCCAGACCGGTAACCACTTTCACTTTACGGCCTTTGGCCATACCGGCCAGACCGCCAGTCAGTTGAGTGATAACCTTCTCTTTCCAGGAACGAATTTTGTTAATGTCAGTTTGCGGCTGGCCAAACACGATACCGTGCTCTTCCAGCGCTTTCGCTTCTTCAATCACTTTCGCAACGTGCAGCAGCGCTTTTGACGGGATACAGCCCACGTTCAGACAAACACCACCGAGGGTGCTGTAACGCTCAACGATTACGGTTTCCAGACCTAAATCAGCGCAACGGAAGGCTGCAGAGTAACCTGCAGGACCTGCCCCAAGTACCACGACTTGAGTTTTAATCTCTGTACTCATCATGACCTCTTATTAGATTGCCGGCGGTCAAAAGCGAGCCCGTCCCAGGCTCCGCATGCCCTTTATCCACCGGGACATTTCACCGCAAGAGTTTACAGAATTGTTAATAAACTGCCAACCGCGGCAACTCTGAATGCTTACAACAAGGCCGGCATTTGCCGGCCTTGGTTAACTTCACATCACCAGACGGCGAATGTCGGACAGTGTGTTATTGATGATGGTGATAAAGCGCGCACCATCTGCACCGTCGATCACGCGGTGGTCGAAGGAGAGTGAGATTGGCATCATCAGACGCGGCTCAAACTCTTTACCATTCCACACCGGCTCCATCGCTGACTTGGAAACACCGAGGATAGCCACTTCCGGCGCGTTAACAATTGGCGCAAAGTGCGTGGTACCCAAGCCACCCAGGCTGGAGATGGTGAAGCAACCGCCCTGCATATCGCTGGCGGTCAGCTTGCCATCACGCGCTTTCTTAGAAATCGCCATCAGTTCACGCGACAGTTCAGTGATGCCTTTCTTATTCACATCTTTGAACACTGGAACCACCAGACCGTTTGGCGTATCCACCGCCACACCGATGTTGATGTATTTCTTCAGCGTCAGACGCTGCGCATCTTCAGACAGGGAACTGTTGAAACGTGGCATCTGCTCCAGCGCGGCCGCAACAGCTTTCATGATGAACACCACCGGGGTGAACTTCACATCCAGCTTACGTTTTTCCGCTTCAGCGTTCTGCTGCTTACGGAATGCTTCCAGATCGGTGATATCGGTCTTATCGAAGTGCGTAACGTGTGGGATAACCACCCAGTTACGGCTCAGGTTAGCACCTGAGATTTTCTGGATACGGCCCAGTTCCACTTCTTCAACTTCACCGAACTTGCTGAAATCGACTTTCGGCCAAGGCAGCAAGCCTGGCAGGCTTCCGCCACTTGCCGCTGCAGCCGGGGCTGCTTCAGCACGTTTCACCGCATCTTTCACGTAAGACTGCACGTCTTCTTTCAGGATGCGACCTTTACGGCCAGTGCCTTTGACTTTCGCCAGGTTAACACCGAACTCGCGTGCCAGACGACGAATCACTGGCGTGGCGTGCACGTAAGCATCGTTCTCAGCAAACTCGCCTTTCGCGTCAGCTTTAGCCGCTGGAGCCGCAGCAGGTTTCGCCGCTGCCGGTGCTGGAGCCGCTTCCTGTTTCGCCGCAGGTGCCGCAGCAGCAGGCGCAGCGCCTTCTACTTCAAACACCATGATCAGTGAACCGGTGCTGACTTTGTCGCCCGTGGACACTTTCAGTTCTTTCACGGTACCGGCGAATGGCGCAGGCACTTCCATCGATGCTTTGTCGCCTTCAACCACAATCAGTGACTGTTCAGCGGTGACTTTGTCGCCTACTTTTACCAGCACTTCAGTGACTTCAACTTCATCGCCGCCGATATCAGGCACGTTGACGTCTTTCGCGCCACCCGCAGCTGCAGGGGCTGCAGCTGGAGCCGCTTCCTGCTTCGCTGCTGGTGCGGCAGCCGGCGCTGCACCTTCCGCTTCGAAGATCATGATCAGCGAACCGGTATTCACTTTATCGCCAGTGGCGATTTTGATCTCTTTCACCACGCCCGCGAACGGTGCAGGGACTTCCATTGAAGCCTTGTCACCTTCAACGGTGATCAGTGATTGTTCCGCTTCAACTTTGTCGCCAACTTTCACCAGGATCTCAGTGACTTCAACTTCATCACCGCCGATGTCAGGCACGTTAACTTCTTTGCTGACCGCAGCAGCCGCCGGGGCTGGCGCCGCTTCGGCTTTTTTCTCTTCTGCTGTCGGTGCAGCCGCCGCGCCTTCTGCGTCGAAGATCATGATCAGTGAACCGGTATTCACTTTGTCACCGGTGGCGATCTTGATCTCTTTCACTACGCCGGCTTGCGGCGAAGGGACTTCCATTGAGGCTTTATCGCCTTCCACGGTGATGAGCGACTGTTCAGCTTCAACTTTGTCGCCTACCTTCACCAGGATTTCGGTGACTTCAACTTCGTCTGACCCGATATCCGGTACGTTAATTTCGATAGCCATTACTCTCTTACCTCTTAAGCCAGACGCGGGTTAACTTTATCGGCATCGATATTGAACTTAGTGATCGCATCCGCCACCACTTTCTTATCGATTTCGCCGCGTTTAGCCAGTTCACCCAGTGCAGCAACCACCACGTATGATGCATCCACTTCGAAGTGGTGACGCAGGTTTTCACGGCTGTCAGAACGACCGAAGCCATCCGTACCCAGAACGCGATAGTCGCTGGCTGGGACGTAGCTGCGAACCTGTTCTGCGAACAGCTTCATGTAGTCGGTTGAGGCCACTGCTGGCGCTTCGTTCATCACCTGAGCGATGTAAGGAACGCGTGGTGCTTCAGTCGGATGCAGCATGTTCCAGCGCTCACAATCCTGGCCATCACGTGCCAGTTCGGTGAACGAGGTGACACTATACACATCAGAACCAATGCCGTAGTCGTTAGCCAGAATCTGTGCCGCTTCACGCACGTGACGCAGGATAGAACCTGAACCCAGCAGCTGCACTTTACCTTTGCTACCTGCTACCGTTTCCAGCTTGTAGATACCCTTACGGATACCCTCTTCCGCACCCTGCGGCATCGCAGGCATGTGGTAGTTTTCGTTCAGCGTGGTGATGTAGTAGTAGATGTTTTCCTGCGCTTCGCCATACATACGCACCAGGCCATCCTGCATGATGACAGCCACTTCGTACGCGTAAGACGGATCGTAAGAGATACAGTTCGGGATAGTCAGCGACTGAATGTGGCTGTGACCATCTTCGTGCTGCAGACCTTCGCCGTTCAGCGTCGTACGTCCAGAGGTACCGCCGACCAGGAAGCCGCGTGCCTGTTGGTCGCCCGCCAGCCACATCAGATCGCCGATACGCTGGAAGCCGAACATCGAGTAATAGATGTAGAACGGAATCATCGGCAGGTTGTTGGTACTGTAAGAGGTCGCCGCCGCCAGCCAGGATGAACCTGCGCCCAGCTCGTTGATCCCTTCCTGCAGAATCTGGCCTTTCTCGTCTTCTTTATAGTAAGCAACCTGCTCACGGTCCTGCGGGGTGTACTGCTGGCCGTTCGGGCTGTAGATACCAATCTGACGGAACAGACCTTCCATACCGAAGGTACGCGCTTCATCCGCAAGGATTGGCACCAGACGATCTTTGATCGACTTGTTCTTCAGCATTACGTTCAACGCACGCACGAAGGCGATGGTGGTCGAGATCTCTTTGTTCTGCTCTTCCAGCAGCGGCTTGAACTCTTCCAGCGTTGGCATTTCCAGCTTCTCGCTGAATTCCGCCTGACGCGTTGGCAGATAACCACCCAGCTTCTCGCGCTGACCGTGCAGATAGTTGTACTCGTCGGAACCTTTCTCGAAGGTGACGTACGGCAGGGATTCGATCTTATCGTCAGCCACTGGCACATTGAAGCGATCGCGGATGTAGCGAACGCCATCCATGTTCATCTTCTTCACCTGGTGCGCGATGTTTTTACCTTCCGCGGTGTCACCCATACCATAACCTTTGATGGTATGTGCCAGGATCAGGGTCGGCTGACCTTTGGTATCCTGCGCTTTTTTCAGTGCCGCGTAGATTTTCTTCGGATCGTGACCGCCACGGTTCAGGGCGAAGATCTCTTCGTCTGACCAGTCTTTTACCAGCGCAGCCGTTTCCGGATATTTACCGAAGAAGTGTTCACGCACGTATGCGCCATCACGGGATTTGAAGGTCTGGTAGTCGCCATCAACAGTTTCGTTCATCAGCTGGATCAGCTTGCCGCTGGTGTCCTGCTTCAGCAGTTCATCCCAACGCGCGCCCCAGATCACTTTGATCACGTTCCAGCCTGCACCCGCGAAGATGCCTTCCAGCTCGTTGATGATCTTACCGTTACCGGTGACCGGACCATCCAGACGCTGCAGGTTACAGTTGATGATGAACACCAGGTTGTCCAGCTTCTCACGGGTGGCGATAGTGATCGCACCTTTAGATTCTGGCTCATCCATTTCACCGTCACCCAGGAAGGCATAAACGGTCTGGTTTGAGGTGTCTTTCAGGCCACGGTGCTCCAGATACTTCAGGAACTTCGCCTGATAGATCGCATTCAACGGACCCAGACCCATTGATACGGTCGGGAACTGCCAGAAATCTGGCATCAGTTTCGGGTGCGGGTAAGAAGACAGACCTTTACCGTGAACTTCCTGACGGAAGTTGTTCATCTGCTCTTCAGTCAGACGGCCTTCAAGGAAAGCACGTGAGTAGATGCCCGGAGAAATGTGACCCTGGAAGTAAACCAGATCGCCGCCGTCTTTATCACTGCGCGCACGGAAGAAGTGGTTAAAGCACACTTCATAAATGGTGGCAGAAGACTGGAAAGATGAGAGGTGACCGCCCAGCTCCAGATCTTTCTTCGACGCACGCAGCACCGACATGATGGCGTTCCAGCGAATTGCGGAACGGATACGACGTTCAAGAGAGGTGTTGCCCGGATAGTCCGGTTCATCTTCAACAGCAATAGAGTTGATGTAGTTGCTGATAGCAGAAGCGCCGCCAGCGACTTTAACACCACCTTTGCGTGCTGTGTTCAGTACCTGATCAAGCAGATACTGCGCGCGCTCAACACCTTCTTCACGGATGACCGATTCGATCGCCTGTAGCCAGTCACGAGTTTCGATCGGATCCACGTCATTCTGTAAACGTTCTGACATGGGGTGTGTTCCTTATCTGTGTCTAATACGTTGAATTATCAGGAGCCTGTCTGCTTGTGCTTTGCTTCTTATTCACAGCACAAGAAGACAGGTCCGTCGTTTGTTTTCCGCACGTTCGTTGCCGTGCGTTATTCCTTACGTTGCTGTAAACGACGCAGGGAGCGTTCACGACGACTCTGCTCCCGACTTCTGTCCAGCAAGATTTCCTCAATGAACGCCAGGTGACGATGAGATGCCTCGCGTGCTTGTTCTGGCTCACGAGCCACAATCGCCTCAAAAATACTGGCGCGGTGACCACTCACTTTCGCCAGCATTTCCCGGCGAGCGTAGAGCAATTCAAAATTCTGGCGAACGTTTTGTTCCAGCATAGGGCCCATAGAGCGCAGCAAATGTAACAGCACCACATTATGAGCGGCTTCTGTGACAGCGATCTGATACTTCATCACTGCATCGGCCTCGGCATCCAAATCGCCACTGTCCTGTGCCTGCTGGATATGAACATGGCAGTCACGGATGCGCTGCAAATCTTCATCTGTGCCACGCAGCGCGGCGTAATACGCAGCCACGCCTTCCAGTGCGTGACGGGTTTCCAACAGGTCAAACTGAGATTCTGGATGCTCAGCAAGCAGACTGACCAGCGGGTCACTCATGCTCTGCCAGAGATTCGTTTGCACGAAGGTACCACCGCCCTGACGACGCAGCAGCAGGCCTTTGGCTTCAAGGCTCTGGATCGCTTCGCGCAGGGATGGACGTGAGACATCGAACTGTTTCGCCAGTTCGCGTTCGGGGAGCAGCTTTTCACCCGGCTGAAGTGTCCCCTCCATAATGAGGGACTCCAGCTGTTGCTCAATCGCATCGGAGAGCTTGGGTTGGCGAATTTTACTGTAAGCCATCTTCCCTTCTTATCAGCCAAACGTCCGGAGTAAATTGGTAATACCAATTGAAAAATAGTGCCCGTAAAGTAACAAAGTATTCACCTTGTGTCTATATGGCCCCCATCACACTTCAAGGGTATATCGCTGTTGCAGCACGCTAACTCACCGTGCTGAAGGCATAAATTTGCCGGCAAAGTGAATTGTTAACAGATTTCACTTTTACTAAACCTTACACAGGGTTAGCCGATTCAGCGTCGCTAAACCATAAGGCAAAGCTATTCGTGTTTATTGTTTATTCATGTCAGAAATATCTTGGGTGCTCCACAGAGGATACTGCTGCTTTTTCAGCCATCTCTCAGCACAAAAAGCAAAAGCAGGTGCAAAGCGGCGCGCTTATCACTATTCTGGACGCCATGGTAGCCGGGACATGCACACAGCACGCCAGATACCGTAAAGAAAAGAATACATTAGGTAAAAACAGCCTTACAGTGCGCGCACTGCAGGTGCACAATAACAACATCACGAGGTTTGTATGGAACAACAGCATGGCGAGTCGCTGCATCGCGGCCTGAAAAATCGCCATATTCAGCTTATTGCGCTGGGCGGTGCCGTGGGTACCGGTCTGTTTCTGGGCAGCGCATCAGTGATTAAATCGGCCGGCCCGGCCGTGATTCTGGGTTATGCCATTGCCGGTTTTATTGCCTTTCTGATTATGCGTCAGCTGGGCGAAATGGTCGTAGAAGAGCCGGTTGCCGGTAGCTTCAGCCACTTCGCTTATAAGTACTGGGGCAACTTCGCCGGTTTCGCCTCAGGCTGGAACTACTGGGTGCTGTATGTGCTGGTTGCCATGGCCGAATTAAGCGCCGTCGGTAAATACATTCAGTTCTGGTATCCCGAATTTCCCACCTGGGCCAGTGCCGCCATCTTCTTCGTGGTGATCAACGCCATTAACCTGACCAACGTTAAAGTGTTTGGTGAGATGGAGTTCTGGTTCGCCATTATTAAAGTAGTGGCAGTAGTCGGCATGATCCTGTTCGGCGCCTGGTTACTGTTTGGCGGTCACGCCGGTCCACAAGCCACCGTTCGCAACCTGTGGGAACAGGGCGGCTTTATGCCAAATGGCTGGTCTGGACTGGTAATGATGATGGCCATCATCATGTTCTCCTTCGGCGGTCTTGAACTGGTCGGTATCACGGCGGCAGAAGCGGATAATCCTCAGGAGAGCATTCCTAAAGCCACCAACCAAGTGCTGTGGCGTATTCTGATCTTCTACATCGGTTCACTGGCTGTATTGCTTTCACTGCTGCCATGGACGCGTGTAACGGCAGACACCAGCCCGTTCGTACTGATTTTCCATGAACTGGGTGATGCGCTGGTCGCGAACGCGCTGAACGTGGTAATTCTGACGGCTGCGCTGTCGGTCTATAACAGCTGCGTATATTGCAACAGCCGTATGTTGTTCGGCTTAGCACAGCAGGGTAACGCACCGAAAGCGCTGTTAAACGTTGACCGTCGCGGCGTACCGGTTGCCACTATTATGGTCTCCGCTGTGGCAACCGCTTTGTGTGTACTGATCAACTACCTGATGCCAGGTGAAGCCTTTGGCCTGCTGATGTCGCTGGTAGTGTCAGCGCTGGTGATCAACTGGGCAATGATCAGCCTCGCTCATATGAAATTCCGTAAGAAGAAAGACCAACAAGGTGTGACCACGCGCTTTAAAGCGGTGCTCTATCCGCTGGGGAACTGGATCTGCTTGCTGTTTTTGGCGGCAGTACTGGTCATCATGGTCATGACTCCGGGTATGGCGATCTCTGTCTGGCTGATTCCGGTCTGGCTGGTGATCCTGGCTGTGGGTTACGCTATCAAGAATAAAGTGCAAAAAGCCTAATGTTTGTCTCTGCCCGGTGCCTCGTCGCCGGGCAGTTCTGCTGATCTGCCTCACACTTTTCTCCGCCCACCTGTTTTGTCCATCTACGTAACCAAATCCTCCCCACCATGTTACTGATTTAACGCTAATAATTTCGTCTCACCTTGCAGATGGAGACGAACAATGAAAGGAGCCGCCCTCTCATTCAGAGAGAAACTGGGATATGGCATGGGCGATGCCGGATGCAACATGATCGGCGGTGCCATCATGCTGTTCCTTAACTATTTCTACACCGACGTGTTTGGCCTCGCCCCGGCGCTGGTCGGCACCCTTCTGCTTTCTGTGCGCGTGCTGGATGCGGTGACCGACCCCATCATGGGTGCGATAGCGGACCGCACACAAAGCCGCTGGGGCCGTTTTCGCCCGTGGCTGTTATGGGTCTCAGTACCCTATGTCCTGTTCAGCGTCCTGATGTTCACCACACCGGACTGGAGCTACGACAACAAAGTCATCTGGGCTTTTGTCACCTACTTTCTGATGTCACTCACCTACACGGCAATAAACATCCCTTACTGCTCTCTGGGCGGGGTAATCACTAACGATCCGCGTGAACGTGTCTCTTGTCAGTCGTACCGGTTTGTCATGGTTGGTGTGGCCACACTGATCCTGTCACTCTCCATTTTGCCCATGGCAGAGTGGTTTGGAGGGGACAACAAAGCGCGCGGCTATCAAATGGCGATGAGTGTACTGGCGCTGATTGGCCTGGCCATGTTCCTGTTCTGTTTTGCCACCGTGCGCGAGCGTATTCGCCCGGCAGTACCGAATAATGATGACCTGAAAAAAGATCTGCGCGACGTGTGGAAGAACGACCAATGGGTACGCATTTTGCTGCTGACCTTCTGTAACGTTTGCCCCGGTTTTATCCGCATGGCGGCCACCATGTACTACGTCATTTGGGTGATGGGACAATCCACGCATTTCGCTACGCTGTTTATCAGCCTGGGCGTGGTGGGCATGATGTTAGGCAGCACGCTGGCTAAAGTCCTTACCGATCGCTGGTGCAAACTGAAAGTGTTTTTTTGGATCAATATCGTGCTGGCGCTGTTTTCCTGTGCCTTTTATTGGATTGATCCACAGGCAACCGTTGCGGTGGTCATCGCCTATTTCCTGCTGAATATCCTGCATCAGATCCCGTCGCCTCTGCACTGGTCATTGATGGCGGACGTTGATGATTATGGCGAATGGAAAACCGGTAAACGCATCACGGGCATGAGTTTCTCTGGCAACCTCTTTTTCCTGAAAGTGGGGCTGGCGGTGGCAGGTGCGATGGTCGGTTTCTTGCTCTCCATTTATGGCTATGACGCTGGGGCGAAGCAGCAATCACCGACCGCCATTAACGGCATTGTGCTGCTGTTCACTGTGATTCCCGGTGTCGGCTATCTCATCACTGCAGGAGTCGTGCGCTTGCTGAAAGTTGATCGTCAACTGATGCGCACGATTCAGGATGACCTTGCACTTCGGCGTGCAAGCCAGCGTGAACCGTCTCATGCCACACCGTCTGCCACCTCACTTCCAGGAGAGATCAAATGAACTGGCCAAATCCCTTTATTACCCAACGCGCCGATCCCTTTATTCTGCGTCATGGTCAAGGCTACTATTTTGTCGCCTCGGTGCCGCAGTATGACCGCCTGGAAATTCGCTATGCAGAGACGTTAGCTGACCTGATTGAGGCAGAAGCGGTCACGGTATGGCACAAACCCGATACCGGGCCTTTCAGTGCACTGATCTGGGCGCCTGAGCTCCATCATATTAATGGGCAGTGGGTGATCTATTTTGCCGCAGCTCCCACACGCGACATTAAAGACGGGTTGTTTCAACATCGTATGTACGCGCTGGTGTGTGATGACAGCGATCCGCTTTCGGGTCGCTGGCAGCCCGCGCGTCGCGTGTTTACTCCCCTCGACTCCTTCTCTCTTGATGCCACACATTTCGTGCATCAAGGCAAAAACTGGTATCTGTGGGCACAAAAAGATCCCGCGATCCCCGGTAATTCCAACCTCTATCTGGCGGAATTACTCAACCCCTGGACCTTAAAAAGCGCCCCCGTGATGCTAAGCCGGCCAGAGTATGAGTGGGAGTGCGCAGGATTTAGCGTCAATGAAGGCCCGGCAGCTATCCGCCATGGCGATCGCTTGTTTGTGACCTATTCTGCCAGCGCGACCGATGAAAATTACTGCCTTGGCATGTTGAGTATTGATGCGCTGGCCGATCCGCTCGACAACAGCGCATGGCAGAAATCAGCGCGTCCAGTCTTCACCACCAGCTGGGAAAATCAGCAATATGGACCGGGGCATAATAGCTTTACCGTTGATGAGCAAGGAAGAGATGTGTTGGTGTATCACGCACGGAACTACACCGAAATCGAGGGCGATCCGTTATGGGATCCGAACCGCCATACGCGTTTGAAGTACCTGGGATGGCGCGAAGACGGCACACCGGATTTTGGCGTGCCGCCAGCCGATCACACCAGCGTGCCGTAAATAGTCAACAGTGCCACGACCACAACCAGTACCAGAGAAATACGCTTAGCCAACGCCACGGCGACACGTGGCGTTTCAACTTTGTCCATGTGCGGATCGCGTGCCAGTGAGAACTGCGCCAGGCTGGTCAGCACTTGATATTGCGAGCGATGGCGATCGCTCAACGAAGCGAACCACGCTGGCAATGCCCGCTCACCATGACCGAGTAACGCATAAGCCACGCCTGCCAGGCGTACCGGGATCCAGTCCAGCACATGCAGGACGCGATCGACGCCTGACTGCGCGCGCTCAAGTGGCGAGTGATGTTTCGCCAGCCAGGTCTGCCAGGCGCGCAGAAAAGCGTATCCCACCAGCAGGACCGGACCGTATGGCCCACCGACCACAAACCAAAACAGCGGAGCAAGGTAGAAACGGAAGTTAATCCAGATCAGCGCATTCTGCAGTTCACGCAAGAATTCACGCTCACTGCACTCAACGGGCACGCCATGAATCAGCGTCAGTTCGGCAGCCATGACCTGATGCGCCGCTTCATCGTCATGGCTCGCCGCTTTCAGGTAGCTGTGATAATGCAAACGCACCGAGCCCGCGCCGATGCACAGCAGCCCCACCACAATCCAGAAAGCCAGTTGCGCCACGCCAAACAGAATGCCTTTGAGGCTCCAGACCAATAGCCAGACAATCAGCATGGCGACCAGGGTCATTAATAGCGTGCGCAGCAGCGAAAAGCGCTGGCGTCCACGGAACAGCGGTTCCAACCGATGATCCAGTTGCCAGTGCTCACCCAATTTAAAAAGGCGCTCCCAACCTAAAACTAATAACAAGCTAAACAACGTCATACCTGCTCCTGCGGTTTCAAGGATTCTCCTGCCTGATAGCATCTTTATAGCGCATCCAGTCAAAAGCGGGACCGGGATCGGTTTTACGCTGCGGTGCGATATCACTGTGACCGGTAATACGATCCAGCGTCAGCGGATAATGCTGAAGCAGCAAGGCACTAACCTGCTGCAAAGTATCATATTGTGCATCGGTATAGGGCAGCGTATCAGTCCCTTCAAGCTCTATACCCATCGAAAAATCATTACAGTTTTCTCGACCTTCAAACTGCGAAACGCCAGCATGCCAGGCCCGCTGGTCAAACGAAACGTACTGCACCAGCTCACCATCACGGCGAATCAGGCAGTGTGCCGCCACGCGTAAATGGGCGATATCGGCAAAATAGGGGTGAGCATCCGGGGGTAAGGTCCCGGTAAACAATTGATCAATCCACGGACCGCCAAATTGGCCAGGCGGCAAACTGATATTATGGATGATTAACAGCGACGGAATTTCGCATTCCGGACGCTGATTGAAGTGCGGTGAGGGCACTTTGCGCGCGCTGGTGATCCAGCCATCTTCCAGTTTCATGCCTTCAATCCTTAGCCAAACTTTGCCGAGAATACCATGAATCCCCCTGCGCGCTTGCGACTTAATGCGCAGGGATGCCCGTGTTAAGGATACTAAACATTTCATTCAGCAGTGTCTGGCAATAGTCAATAAATCAGGCTAAGGTGGGCGCACAAAATTCCGACTAGTGGAGTGGCATCACCATGGCATCGCGTCGTTACGATCCCGATCATCGTCGTCAGGAACTGATTAAACGCATAGAACAAGATATCCCGGAAGCCGTAACCCGCGCGCTTCAGGAAGATTTGGGTGGCGAAGTCGATGCCGATCGTGACATCACCGCCTTGCTCTTGCCTGAAGATAAGCAGGCTGAAGCGCAGATCATTACGCGCGAAGCCGGTGTTTTCTGTGGTAAACGTTGGGTCGAGGAAGTCTTTATCCAGTTGGGTAATAAAGTCACGCTCATCTGGCATGTCGAGGACGGTCAAAATGTGGTCGCTGACCAACTCCTGTTTGAATTACACGGCCCGGCGCGTCTGCTGTTAACCGCAGAGCGTACCGCACTGAATTTTGTGCAAACCCTGTCCGGCGTGGCGACAGAGGTCAGTCGTTATGTCGCGCTACTGGACGGTAGCGAAACCCAGTTGCTGGATACACGCAAAACCTTGCCGGGCCTGCGCACTGCGTTGAAATATGCCGTGCTCTGCGGTGGTGGCAACAATCACCGCCTCGGCCTTTCTGATGCATTCCTGATCAAAGAAAACCACATTATTGCCAGCGGTTCTGTGCGCAAAGCGGTTGAGAAAGCGCTGTGGCTGGAGCCAGATGTGCCGGTGGAGGTGGAAGTAGAGAGCCTGCAGGAATTACAGGATGCGCTTGATGCCGGAGCCGATATTATCATGCTCGATAATTTCAGCTTTGAGATGATGCATGAAGCCGTGGCACTTACTGCGAAACGGGCTTTGCTTGAGGTTTCTGGCAATGTCACCGAAACCACCCTGCCGCAGATTGCCAAAACGGGCGTTGATTTCGTCTCGGTGGGCGCGCTGACCAAACATGTTCGCGCCCTCGACCTCTCCATGCGCTTCCGCGAACACGGATAACCTCGTGGCCGCCGCCGTACTTCAGTGCGGCGGTTTGTGCACTCTCCCCCATTTACCGCGAAACCTTGTGCAACAACCTCGATTTAACGCGTAACGTTTTCCACTTCGTCACAGTCTTGGTTTCGCTGCTCACCGCCGTTTCCTACCTTAGCCGCTCCACAACAAGGAGCCTGACGATGGAAAGACAACGGGGTTTTACCCTAATCGAATTAATGATTGTGATTGGCATTGTGGCCATTCTTAGCGCAATCGGCCTGCCCAGCTATCAAAACTACCTGCAACGCGCGGCACTCACCGACATGTTGCAAACCATGGTGCCCTATAAAACTGCGGTGGAGCTTTGCGCCATTGAGCGTGGCGATCCAGCACAGTGCCAGGCGGGGGCAGGGGGTATTCCTGCGGCCAAAGGCTCGCGTTATGTCGCGACATTGAGCGTGGCTAATGGGGTGATTTCCTTAGTCGGTCAGGAGAGTCTCAGCGGTTTGCAGGTGGAGATGACGCCGACCTGGAATGCCACGGAAGGCGCAATTGACTGGCAACGCAGTTGCGTCAGCACCAACGCCAGCCTACGCGATAGCTGCATGGAACAGTTTCGTTTTGCCGATAAGGACAGCTAACGATGGAACAATCTAACCCGGCATTGCAGAACTTGTGCGCGCGCTATCAAGCCGTAATGCTGCAACATGATGCGACATTGCTGCGCGTCGCCGTTGCAGAGACCCCCGACCCGCTCCTGCTTGAGGCGTTGCAATTCGCCAGCCAGTGCAAAGTTGAAGTCGAGTGTTGGCCCGCCGCGCGATTGGAGCAGCTACTGCATAACCCCAATGCCGCTGCTGCTTCGCGTGAACCTGCAACGTCAGAGTCTGCGATAAACGCCGTGGAAAACATTCTGCGTCAGGCGAGTCATCGGCGCGCTTCGGATGTGCATTTTGAACCACAACGCCATGGCTTACGCATCCGACTGCGCATTGATGGCGTGCTGCATAAATTGTCACAACTGCCTGATGCACAACCTGCTGCGGTGCTGGCTCGGCTCAAAATCCTGGGGGGGCTGGATATTGCCGAACGCCGTCTGCCACAGGATGGTCAATTTACGTTACAGATCGATGAGCAGATGATGGCCTTTCGCCTCTCCACGCTCCCCACCAGCCACGGCGAAAAAGCGGTGGTCAGGCTGCTGCAAAGTGAAAACAGCGCCATCACGCTGGATAAGCTGGGTATGCCGCTCGCACAATTACGCCTGTTGAAAAATGCCCTGGCAAAACCACAGGGGCTGATTCTGGTCACCGGACCGACAGGCAGCGGAAAAACCTTCACGCTTTACAGTGGATTGAGCGCGCTGAACGTGCCGGATAAGAATGTATGCAGTGTTGAGGATCCGGTTGAGATCCCGCTCGATGGCATCAATCAGACCCAGATCCATCCACGCAGCGGCCTCGATTTTAACCGCGTGCTGCGCGCACTTTTGCGGCAGGATCCTGATGTCATCATGGTAGGAGAGATCCGCGATGCCGAAACCGCCAGCATTGCCGTGAAAGCGGCACAAACCGGGCATTTGGTACTCTCGACCCTACACACAAACTCTACCGCTGAAACTCTCACGCGCTTGCGGCAGATGGATATTCCCGGTTATCTACTCGGTCCAGCGTTGCAGTTGGTGGTAGCACAGCGTTTGGTCAGGCGCCTGTGTACGCATTGTCGCCAGCCGGCACAGGCCATTGCCCACTTACCCCATGAAATGTGGCCAGGCACACTGCAAACCTGGCGCGCACCGGGATGTGACCACTGTTTTTCCGGCTATTACGGTCGTGTTGCGCTGTTCGAAATTCTACCGATGAGTAATAAGCTGCAAAACGCGATATCGGCCGATATGCCGCTGGAGCACGTTATCGCGCTAGCCAATGAACTGGGGATGAAAACCTTGCTCACCGCCGGGCTGGATGCGGTAAGTCGGGGAGAAACGTCTTTCGAGGAGATGCAGCGCGTCGTGGGATTGGGCGATGGCTAATCTCTATTCTTACCGCTGGCAGGCTCTCGACACTATGGGGTTGTTACTGGACGGCACCTCGCTAGTGGCAAACCAAGATTCGTTGCTTAATCAGCTCTCGGACCGCGGAATGCTGCCTGTCAGCTGGCATCGCGGCCGATGCTGGCGGGCACGGGACTGGAAATGGCAGCTGAAAATTGACCTGGTTCGTCAGTTGGCCACTTTGCTGAAGGCAGGCCTGCCGCTGGCGGAAAGCCTGACCTTGCTGGCTGAGGGCCATCCGCATGCGGGATGGCGCGTGTTACTGAGTGAATTACACCGACGGGTTATGGCGGGAGACACTTTCTCGCAGGCACTGCGTGCCTGGCCGCAGATATTTCCGCCGCTCTTTCCAGCATTAATGGAGGTGGGGGAACTGACAGGCCAACTCGATGAGTGCTGCCGACAGTTGGCGCTTCAGCAAAGTAAGCAACAGCATCTGCGCCAGAAAGTAGTCAAAGCGCTGCGCTATCCGCTGTTTATTCTGCTGGTTGCGATGGCGGTCAGTGCAGGTATGTTGCTGTTTGTCCTGCCAGAATTCGTCTCCGTGTATGCCAGCTTTAATGCACCACTTCCCGCTTTCACTGCGGCAGTCATCGCACTGTCAGAGGGGTTACAGCAGGCTGCCGTTCCCCTTTCGCTGCTCATCGCCGCGCTGATATTGATTGGCAAGTGGCTTTATCGTCGCTCAATGCCATGGCAACGGCGTGTACAACGCGGGCTCTTGCGCCTGCCGCTGTTGTCTCCACTGTGGCGCGGAGGGCAACTGAGTCAGATCTACGCCATTATGCACCTGACACAGCAGGCCGGTTTAACCCTGCTGCATAGCCTGCAGGCGGTAGAAGTCACCTTGTCTTCATGTCTGTGGCGTGAGGACATTGTCGCACTGCAACAGCATATCGCCGCTGGCACACCGCTGCATCAAGCACTGCAACAACATGCACTCTTCACGCCGCTGTGTGCTCAACTTATTCGCGTCGGAGAGGAAGCGGGAGCGCTGGATGTGATGCTGGCGCGTCTGGCTGAATGGCATGAAGCTCAAACTCTGTCTCGTGCGGATACCCTTGCGGCATCGCTGGAGCCACTGATGATGGTGGTGATAGGCGGCATCGTTGGAACGTTGGTGATTGCAATGTACTTGCCGGTATTTGGCCTGGGAGAGGCTATCCGTTAGCAGGTGCGCACCGCGCGCACCTGTTTCTGACATTAACGTGTGAACACCCGGTTTTCCTGTTCTGCTACACGGATGAAGGTGGTGCGTTTTGTCAGCTCTTTCAACCGTTCAGCCCCAACGTAGGTGCAGGCAGAGCGTAATCCGCCGAGGATATCTTTCACCGTCTCTTCAACCGGGCCACGCAGCGGCAGCCGCACGGTTTTACCTTCTGCTGCGCGATATTGGGCAACACCGCCAACGTGGCGTTTCATCGCCGACTCCGAGCTCATGCCATAGAACAGCATAAATTGCTCGCCATTCTCTTCAACGATGGAACCTTCGCACTCATCGTGCGCCGCCAACATCCCACCGAGCATGACGAAATCGGCTCCGCCGCCAAAGGCTTTCGCAATATCACCAGGAACAGAACAGCCGCCATCACTGACAATTTGTCCACCGAGTCCATGTGCGGCATCCGCGCACTCAATTACTGCGGATAATTGTGGGTAGCCGACGCCGGTTTTGACGCGGGTGGTGCACACTGAACCGGGACCAATGCCGACTTTGACGATATCCGCACCGGAAAGGATCAACTCTTCTACCATCTCACCGGTTACCACGTTCCCCGCACAGATGGTCTTACCGGGAAAACTTTCCCGAACACGCTGCAGGAATTCAACAAAGTGCTCTGAATAACCGTTAGCGACATCGATGCAGATAAAATTCAGCTGCGGCGTCAGTGCCAGGATCGCGCCCAGCTTGGTAAAGTCAGATTCTGAAGTGCCGGAAGAGACCATCACATGGCGCAGTACCGTTGGTGAGACACGCTGAATGAATGCCTGCCAGGCTTCAACGCTGTAGTGTTTATGCACTGCCGTCAACACGTTGAAACTCGCCAAGGCTTCGGCCATGGTAAAGGTACCGACCGTATCCATATTGGCGGCAATTATCGGCACGCCCGTCCAGTTCAGGCCAGAGTGTTTGAAGGTGTAGGTGCGTTCAAGTTCAACCTCAGAACGGCTTTTTAAGGTGGAGCGCTTAGGCCGGATTAAAACATCTTTAAAGCCCAGCTTTAAATCTTCTTCAATACGCATAGCAGGATGTCCTGGTTAGTGACGACGAACCGCAGTTCGGGTAGCGCTCACGGCTCCAGTCTCGTTATCATACGCGCCATTACTGACGTGACAAGACTGCGAATTTCACTTTATTTAGGCTACAATCCCTTAAATTTAGCTGAGAAAATTGATTGTGATCATGCTCTCATCTTGCTGCGACCTATGGTCGCCGATGAGACACATTCCGAGAGAACGCGATGCCTTTTACCGTTGCGCTCACCGGAGGTATTGGCAGCGGTAAAAGCACCATTGCCAACGCTTTCGCGGCGCTGAGCGTTGATATCATTGACGCCGATGTGATTGCCAGAGAAGTGGTTGAGCCCGGCACCCCGGCCTTATCGGCGATAGTTAAACGCCATGGTGAGTCGATCCTGACGGCAGAAGGGGCGCTGTATCGCGCTCGGTTGCGGGAAATTATTTTCCAGCAGCCAAAGGAGAAAAACTGGCTTAATCAGTTACTTCATCCACTCATCAATGCGCGAACACATCAGTTAAAATTACTCGCGACTTCACCCTATGTATTGTGGGTAGTGCCACTGCTGGTGGAGAACGGCTTACAACATCAGGCCGATCGCATTCTGGTCGTCGACGTGGATGAGGCAACGCAACTTCAGCGAACGCAGTCACGCGATGGCATTACGCTCAGCCAGGCGAAACATATTCTTGCCGCGCAGGCCAGTCGCGAACAGCGCTTAGCCTGTGCGGATGACATCATTGATAATAGCGGTACACCCGAGCAGGCGTTACCGCGCGTTGCTGAACTTCACCAGTGCTATTTACGCCTGGCAGCAACCCGACAGGATTAACATCATGAGCACAGTTGTTCTATTTGAACACCCACTGAATGAGAAGATGCGCACCTGGTTGCGTGTCGAGTTTCTGCTGAACCAGTTACATGAAACGGTCCCTGTTAGCGGCTCGGTATCTGCCCTGGCAGTGTTTCGTATTATGGGTGATTTGCTGGATATCTTCGAACGCGGTGATATGCGCACCGAGTTACTCAAAGAACTGGAGCGCCAGCAGCAAAAGCTGCGTGCCTGGCTGGATGTGCCCGGTGTCGACGAACAAACCATTGTCAGTTTGCGCGATCGTTTAAAACGCCAATCCACTGAATTAATGGCTGCCCCACGCATGGGACAACAGTTACGTGAAGATCGCCTCATCGCGCTGGTGCGCCAACGCTTGAGCATACCCGGCGGTTGCTGCAGTTTTGATTTGCCCAGCCTGCATATCTGGCTCCATCAGGAACAGTCACTGCGGGATATTCAGGTGAACGGCTGGCTGGAGTCCCTGATGCCGCTGCGCAATAGCCTGACCCTAATCCTCGATCTGATTCGCCAGTCTGGTGCCTTTCGTCATCAAACCAGCCTCAACGGTTTTTATCAGGATAATGCTGAAGGCTCTGACTTACTGCGCCTGCAACTCACCCTGGAAGATGCGCTTTACCCGCAAGTCTCAGGCCATAAGAGCCGTTACGCTATTCGCTTCCTGCCACTTGATAGCGAACGAGGGGAAGTCCCCGCTCGACTGAATTTTGAATTAGCCTGTTGCTAGAGGATGTTATGCAAGAAGAGATGATTACCGTACCCTGCCCGAACTGCGGTAAAGACGTGATGTGGGATGAGTTGAGTCCGTGGCGCCCGTTTTGCAGCAAACGTTGTCAGCTGATTGATTTGGGCGAATGGGCAGCGGAGGAGAAACGCATCCCCAGTGACAGCGATCTGACCGACAGCGATGACTGGAGTGAAGAGCAGCACTGATGCGCAAGGGGCACCGCCCCTTGGCTTAAATCTCGCCAGCGACTAACTGAGCAATCAGTTGGTGGTTTGCGGGAGGAAATTCATCCGCGACCAGATCCCGCTGCTCAACCCAGCGTTGTGGCTGCCCTTCTCGACCATAGGGCTCACCGTTCCATCCTTCCACCAGAAAGAAATGCAGTGTGACGCGCAGGTCATCATAACTGTGATCGGCTAAACCGATGGCTTTGGCTGCCGTCACATCGATGCCTGTTTCTTCCATCAATTCACGCTTCAGGGCTTGTTCCGCGGTTTCATCCTGTTCGATTTTGCCGCCAGGAAACTCCCATTTGTTGGCCATGTAAGAGCTTGCCGCGCGCTGAGCAAGAAAGATCTGGTGACTGGCATTGCGAATGATGCCCACCGCGACCTGCAGGTGTTTCATAAGCTGGATTCCGCTTTGAGTAAGTGAGCGCTGATTTTAAAGCAGTCGCCCAGTAATGTTAACCCGATGCCGACACTCAAATAAAAAAGGAGCCCGCAGGCTCCTTGTTTATCAGGCCAGACGGCCGTGACACTGTTTGTACTTCTTACCGGAACCGCATGGGCACAGATCGTTACGCCCGACTTTGCGCTCTCCGCCTTGTGCAGCCAGTGCAGCGGCAGCCGCCGTTTCATCATCAACATGACTCAACTGTTGCTGCTGTGCCAGACGTTCCGCTTCTTCACGACGCTGCTGCTCCATCGCTTCAACTTCTTCTGGCATGCGCACCTGTACCTTGCTCAGGGTGCTGATCACTTCATATTTTAGTGATTCCAGCATCGCAGCGAACATAGAGAAGGATTCACGCTTATATTCCTGCTTCGGATCTTTCTGCGCATAACCACGCAGATGGATACCCTGGCGCAGATAATCCATCGCCGCTAAGTGCTCTTTCCACAGTGAGTCCAGCGTCTGAAGCATCACGCCTTTCTCGAAGTTACGCATCATCTCAGCGCCCACCACTTCTTCCTTGGCGGCATAGCTTTCGTGTGCATGAGTCATGATACGTTCACGCAGCGTTTCTTCGTGCAGATCTGGCTCTTTGTCCAGCCACTCGGCAATCGGCAGATCGAGGTCGAAATCGTTACGCAGACGCTCTTCCAGCGCCGGAACATCCCACATCTCTTCCAGAGACTGTGGCGGAATGTAGGTATCGATGGTCGCTTTGAACACATCTTCACGGATGCTGTTGATGGTTTCGGACACATCGGACACATCCAGCAGTTCATTACGCTGGCTGTAAATGGCGCGACGCTGATCGTTAGCCACGTCATCGTATTCCAGCAGCTGCTTACGAATATCGAAGTTGCGGCTTTCCACTTTACGCTGCGCGTTAGCAATCGCTTTGGTCACCCATGGGTGCTCGATCGCTTCGCCCGGCTTCATACCCAGTTTACGCATCATGTTAGAGACACGATCCGAGGCAAAAATACGCATCAGCGCATCTTCCATCGACAGGTAGAAGCGAGATGAACCGGCATCACCCTGACGACCGGCACGGCCGCGCAGCTGGTTATCGATACGGCGAGATTCGTGACGTTCAGTACCGATAATGTGTAAACCGCCCGATGCCAGTACCGCATCGTGACGTAGTTTCCACGCCTCTTTAATCGCCTGAATTTGCTCTTCTGTCGGCTCTTCCAGCGCAGCAACTTCTGCCTGCCAGCTACCACCGAGAACGATGTCGGTACCACGACCGGCCATGTTAGTCGCGATAGTCACGGCTGCAGGCTGTCCCGCCTGAGCAACAATATCCGCTTCGCTGGCGTGGAATTTAGCGTTCAGTACGCTGTGCTTAATGCCCGCACGCGTCAATTCCTGGGAGACCACTTCTGATTTTTCAATTGAAATGGTACCGACCAGCACTGGCTGACCTTTTGCTGTGCAGTTACGGATGTCTTCAATGATGGCATCAATCTTCTCTTTCTCGGTCATGTAGACCAGATCGGCCATGTCTTTACGCACCATCGGACGGTTGGTTGGCACCACGATGGTATCGAGCTTGTAGATAGAGCTGAATTCAAACGCTTCGGTATCTGCAGTACCCGTCATACCGGCCAGTTTTTCGTAGATACGGAAATAGTTCTGGAAAGTAATGGATGCCAGCGTCTGGTTTTCGTTCTGGATCTCGACGCTCTCTTTGGCTTCAACCGCCTGATGCAAGCCGTCTGACCAGCGGCGACCCTGCATGGTACGTCCGGTGTGTTCATCAACGATGATGACCTCACCGTCTTTAACGATGTAGTCAACGTCGCGGGTAAACAGCGCGTGGGCACGAAGCGCAGCGGTAACGTGGTGCATCAACATGATATTAGTTGGGGAGTAAAGTGACTCACCCTCTTCCATGATGCCCTGGCTGACCAGCAGCTCTTCGACCTTGACCAGGCCGCGCTCGCTCATGTGAGCCTGACGTGCTTTTTCATCCACCCAGAAATCACCTTCACCCTGGAAGGTGTCAGAGTCTTCTTTCTCCTGGCGCACCAGGTGCGGGATGATTTTGTTTACTTTGGTGTAAAGCTCAGAGCTGTCTTCCGCCGGTCCGGAAATGATTAACGGTGTACGCGCTTCATCGATGAGAATGGAGTCAACTTCATCCACCAGCGCATAGTGCAGTTTACGCTGGACGCGCTCTTCCGGGCTGAACGCCATGTTGTCACGCAGGTAGTCAAAACCGTATTCGTTATTGGTACCGTAAGTGATATCAGCGGCGTATGCGGCGCGCTTCGCCACAGCAGGCATATTCGGCAGGTTGATACCGATAGACAGGCCGAGGAACTCGAACAGTGCGCGGTTGTTTTCCGCATCACGCTGGGCCAGATAGTCGTTGACGGTAACAACGTGGACGCCTTTGCCGCTCAGCGCATTCAGATAGGCCGGCAGGGTTGCGGTCAGGGTTTTACCTTCACCGGTACGCATCTCCGCGATGCAACGCTCATTCAGCACCATACCGCCGATCAGCTGCACATCGAAGTGACGCATACCAAACACACGCTTACTGGCCTCACGCACGGTGGCAAAAGCTTCTGGGATCAGGCTTTCAAGGCTCTCACCTTTTTTCAGACGCTCGCGGAACAGATCGGTTTTGGCTTTCAGCTCATCATCAGACAACTTAACGAAATCCGGTTCCATCTTGTTGATGACATCAACAATTTTGCGCATACGGCGCAGAGTACGATCGTTACTGCTGCCAAAAACCTTGGTTAATAATTTGATTAACATGATAAATTTTTCTCAATTCAGCCGTAATTTACGGTCTGGAAAATCTAAAACAGGATGTGGAAAAAAGTTAGCAGTTAAGCGTTGAGTGGCCCTGCGCGGATGCCATGGATAGCAGCCTGCCAGTCAGCAGAAGTCGGGATGGAGAGGTCGTGATGACCCGGGGTTTTCTGCGCGTCAAGCGCCAGAGCGGGTTGTGCAGGCGATGTCAGCAGCGCCTGCAACGAATCAATTAACGCCAGCTTTTGTGCCGCCAGCGGCGCAGCTTGTTCGGCCTCCGCTTCAGCGGGCGGGGTCATGCTGAACGAAAGATGGCGGATAACGGTGCGAATCGCATGCTGATGCCAGTAATCGACGTTAAAGTTCGGTCGACGTGCACTTTCCTGCAGGCGAATCAGATGATCGAAATGAACAGCGTTACCGACAAACAGGCTGCTGATGGGCGAGTCAGTCGCCGTGGGTTCCGCACTTTGCGCACAGGCAGGCAAGCCCAAACTGGCCGCCACCATCCCTAACAAGAGATGAGGCCAGAAATAGCGTCTGCCTAATTGTCGCCAGCGTGAGAAAATCCCGATCACAACCTGTCCAGAGTTTAATTAAATAAGTGATGGAGCTGCCGTGGTCATCCACGCCCCTACTCATACGAGCGCCAGATAATAGCACTTATGTGGGGCGACGACACCAGTGTTTAAAGGGCTTACGGGGGAATTCACGTTTTTTGTACAGGCTTTCGCCAGTCTGAGTGAAGAATTGCGAGCGGTCTTGCAGGATTGATTATCAGGCAATAAAAACGGCAGGCTCGGCTGACCGGAGAGGGTGTCAGCGAGACCTGCCGTTTTTACGTCTGGCTTACGCCAGCACTAAATTTGGTGCTTTGAATGCCAGCGGCAGTTCAGCCTCGTCTTCGAAGGTTGCCCATTCCCAGGCTTCCTGCTTAGCCAGAACCGCTTGCAGTAATTTATTGTTCAGCGCATGGCCCGATTTGAACGCAGAGAATGCGCCAATCACGTTATGACCACACATGAACAAATCACCGATAGCATCCAGCATTTTGTGACGAACGAATTCATCTTCAAAGCGCAGACCGTCTTCGTTAAGTACGCGGAAATCATCGAGTCCGATCGCACAGTCTAAGCTACCGCCCAGGCACAGGCCTTTAGACTGCAGATATTCGATTTCACGCATAAAACCAAAAGTGCGCGCGCGGCTGATTTGGCGAACAAACGCCTCAGCCGAGAAGTTCAGCTGGTAACGCTGCGAGCTTGAGTCAATCGCTGGGTGTTTGAAGTCGATAGTAAAATCGAGCGAGAAACCGTTGTACGGTTTGATCTCAGCCCACTTATCGCCATCTTCCACACGCACCGTTTGCTTAACGCGGACGAATTTCTTCGCGCTGTTCAGCTCTTCGATGCCTGCATCCATCAGCAAATAGACAAAAGGCGCGGCACTGCCATCCATGATTGGAATTTCTGGCGCATCGACTTCAACGATAATGTTATCAATGCCCAGGCCAGCCAATGCTGCATTCAGGTGTTCAACCGTCGAAATACGCACGCCTTCATCATTCACCAGGCAAGTACTCAGCATGGTGTCGCGCACGTATTTTGCATCAGCCGGGAAATCAACCGGTGGATTCAAGTCAGTGCGACGATAGATGACCCCGGTATTAGCCGACGCAGGGCGTAAGGTCAGCGTGACTTTCTTGCCGGTATGTAAACCGACACCTGTCGCCTGAACAATACGTTTTAATGTCCTTTGTTTGATCATCGCTTTATCTCGCAATATTACCCATCCGACCGCCAGTATAAATTACCGGCGGGCGAACACTTTAGCACAAAGAGCGGAGAATCCCAATTATCAGGATATTCTTAGTCAGCCTGCTTACGCAGGAAGGCTGGAATATCGAGGTAATCTGGCTCTTTGTTAGATGATGCAGGCTGGTCATTGACCACTTTTGCCGCAGGTTTTTGTTCCTGAGGCAGCGGCGCCATACCGTGCTGCTGGTAACGATGGTCCATCACTGGCTGAGTGGCCGGCTTGTTGGTCACCAGAGTGATTTCTGGACGCTTGTCCATACCAATACCGGTGGCAACAACGGTCACGCGCAGTTCGTCGTTCATCTCTGGATCCAGAGAAGTACCGATCACCACGGTTGCATTGTCAGAGGCGAAGGCACGGATAGTGTTACCCACAGTTTCGAACTCATCCAGACGCAGGTCGAAGCCCGCCGTGATGTTGACCAGCACGCCGCGCGCACCTGACAGGTCGATGTCTTCCAGCAGTGGGCTGGAAATCGCCATTTCGGCCGCTTCTTCAGCGCGGTCTTCACCGCATGCCACGCCTGAACCCATCATCGCGTAACCCATTTCTGACATCACGGTACGCACGTCAGCGAAGTCAACGTTCATCAAGCCCGGGCGAGTAATCAGCTCTGCGATGCCCTGCACCGCGCCTTTCAGCACGTCGTTAGCTGCGCCAAACGCATCCAACAGAGAGATACCGCGACCCAGCACTTTCAGCAGCTTATCGTTAGGAATGGTGATTAGTGAATCAACATGCTTAGACAGCTCTGCGATACCCTGCTCAGCAAAAGCCATACGCTTTTTGCCTTCAAAGTTGAATGGCTTAGTCACCACCGCAACGGTCAGGATACCCAAATCTTTTGCTACTTCAGCCACCACTGGCGCTGCACCGGTACCGGTACCGCCGCCCATGCCAGCAGCAATAAACACCATGTCTGCACCTTCCAGCGCAGAACGTAGTGCTTCGCGATCTTCTTCCGCTGAGGTACGACCGACTTCCGGATTGGCACCCGCACCGAGACCTTTAGTGATACCGGTCCCGATCTGAATCGTCTGGCCAACCGCTGTTTTACGCAACGCTTGTGCGTCGGTGTTTACAGCGAAGAATTCTACACCTTCGATACGCTCGCGTACCATGTGCTCTACGGCGTTGCCACCGCCACCGCCGACGCCGATGACTTTAATCACCGCGTCATTGGTTAATTCCATAGGTTCAAACATGATTTCTCTCCGTTATGTGCCTGTCGCCTGGAGACCATAAACATTGCCTGCATGGTCTCCTTTTTAAAAATTAAAACTCTTTCTTCAGCCAACTATTGATACGTTTAAACCAATTGCCCACTGAAGCACGTTTTTCCGTTTCTGCATCACCGTTCATATGTGACTCTTTGCCGTAATGCAGCAGACCGACTGCAGTTGAGTAATACGGCTCCTGCGCGTAATCCGTCAGGCCAGTGATGTTAAGTGGCTGGCCAATACGCACCTGTGTGTGGAACACACGCTGTGCGCAAGCGGCCAGGCCTTCAATCTGCGCCGCACCACCGGTCAGCACGATACCGGCCGCCAGATGATGTTTCACGCCCTGCTGGCGCAGTTGCTCCTGCAGTTGCAGAATCTCGTCATTCACCAGATTCAGCAGTTCGGTGTAACGCGGCTCAATCACTTCCGCCAGCGTTTGACGTTGAAGGCTGCGCGGTGGACGTCCACCCACACTTGGCACTTCGACGTTTTCGTCTTTACCTACAATCGAGCCCAATGCACAACCGTGACGGACTTTAATGGCTTCTGCATCGGTTGGTGGCGTACCGAAGGCATACGCGATATCGCTGGTCACCACATTCCCTGCATAAGGGATCACTTTGGTGTGACGCAGTGCGCCGCCAGTATAGACTGCGATATCCATTGTACCGCCACCGATGTCAACAACACAGACTCCCAGCTCACGTTCATCTTCTGTCAGAACTGAAAAACTGGATGCCAGTCCGGCAAAAATCAGTTGGTCAACTTTCAGGCCGCATCGTTCAACGGCTTTAACAATATTTTTTGCCATGTCGTTGTGGCAGGTGATCAAGTGCACCTTTGCCTGCATACGCACGCCGGAAAGCCCCACCGGGTTCTTGATGCCTTCCTGATAATCAATGGCATATTCCTGAGGAATCACATGCAGGATACGATGTTCATCGCGCACGCGTACGGATTTCGCCGTATGTACCACGTTCTCTACATCATCCTGAGTGACTTCCTCTTCCGAAATCGGAACCATCCCGATTTCGTTCTGACAACTGATATGTTTGCCCGATAAAGCAAGGTAAACCGACGAAATCTGACAATCAGCCATCAGTTCGGCCTGGTCGATGGCACGCTGAACGCATTTCACCACTGACTCAAGGTCGTTTACGCCACCTTTATCCATACCACGAGACGGGCAACTGCCCACCCCAATAATGTTGACCATACCATCAGGCAGAATTTCCCCAACCAGGGCGGCAACCTTGGCGGTGCCGATTTCAAGTCCTACTACCAGTTTTCTGTCCGTTGCCTTGATCATTGTGGTTTAGCCTGTGCCTGGTTTTGTTGCTGATTACTGTCCTGTTGCTCCAACGGAGCCGCTGCCCAGCCTACTGCGGCACCCGAGTCATAGCGCAAATCGACATACGCAATGCGCTTGTTTTGACTCTGGCCCTGCTGTTGCAGCTCCGGATAGAGCTCAATAAAACGGTTAAGACGCTTCATGGTGTCGCTGCGACCCAGCTCGATGCGCACATCGTCGCTGGTCACTAACTGCCACGAGCGCCGCGCCGTCATCGACGCGACCTTCAGGGTAAACTTGCTGGCCTGGAGCACATCACGCATGGTGTGATAACCGGCCAGCACCTCTGTTTCACTGCCTTCCGGGCCATACAACATCGGCAACGTTTCTTTACCGATGTGGCTGGCCGGGACGCTGAAGGAGACGCCATCGGCGTCAACCATGTGGGAGTCATTCCAGCGAGCCACCGGAACATACTCTACCAGGTTAATCTTCAGCTCATCAGGCCACTGCTTACGCACACTGACCTGCTTAATCCACGGTAAACGCTCAATCTGCTGCTGGATGATGTCCACGTTTTGCGACATGAACGTCCCCGGCGCGCCAAGCGACAAAATGGCCTGGCGAATATCATCGTGCGTGGTGTAGTGCGTTTCACCTGTCACCACCAGTTTCGATAACGGCAGGCGCGAAGCATCATTCATCCACTTCAGCACCACCAAGCCGCCAGCCGCCATGATGCCCAACACCATCAGCAGGAACACGATGCCAAACAGCCGTGCACCGTTGCTACGCCCGGTGCTGCTTCGCTCCTGGGGTTCGCGATTTCTAACGCGTAGGGCCGCCTGAGACATATCAGTCAGCCAGCTCCAGAATACGGGCGACTAACTGCGGGAAACTGTATCCCGCCTGTCGGGCCGCCATCGGTACCAGGCTATGGCTGGTCATGCCAGGGGAGGTATTCACTTCCAGCAACTGGAAATTACCCTCACCGTCAGCCATCACATCCACACGGCCCCAACCGCTGCATCCCAGTGCACGCCATGCCGCCAACACCAATGTCTGCAATTCTGCTTCTTTCTCTGCGCTTAAACCGCTCGGACAGAAGTATTCAGTATCGTCAGAAATGTATTTAGCTTCATAGTCATAGAACTCGCTGGCGGTTTTTATTCTGATGGATGGCAGAATTTCATCCCCCAGGATACCCACGGTGTATTCTGCACCGCTGAGAAACGCTTCGATCAGCACGTCATTATCGTGACGGAAAGCCTCTTCCAGCGCTGCAGGCAAGGCCTCAACGCTGTTAACGCGGCTAATGCCTACGCTTGAACCTTCACAGCTTGGCTTCACGAACAGCGGTAAACCAAGAGCGGCGATCGACGCCTGCGTTGCCGCATCCAAACCGGCATCGTGCTGCTGACGCGTCAGCCAGACAAATCTACCCGATGGCAATCCTCTGCCCTGCCACAGCAGTTTGCTGCGCAGTTTATCCATGGTGATGGCCGAAGCCATTACGCCGCTGCCGGTGTAAGGCATTTGCAGGAACTCCAGCACCGCTTGCAGCGTGCCGTCTTCACCGCCACGGCCATGTAATGCAATGAACACTTTGGCAAAACCCTGCGCTTTCAGGTCGAGTACCGAGACATCACGGGTATCAACACCGTGCGCATCAATGCCCATTTCGCGCAGACCCGCTAATACCGCGCTGCCCGAATTGAGCGACACATCGCGCTCTGCCGAGGTTCCGCCCATCAGGACGGCGACTTTCTCAGCCATGACGTGCCTCCGCTTTTGCAGCAGGCTGCAATTCGATTTCAGCCAGTTTACGGGCAATTTTGCCGATATTGCCTGCGCCCTGCACGATCACCAGATCGTCGCCAGAGAGCAGCGGTGCCAGCGCATCCGGTAATGCGTCATGTTCTGACACCAGAATCGGATCAACCTTGCCACGGTTACGGATGGCGCGGCACAGTGAGCGACTGTCTGCGCCCGGAATTGGCGCTTCACCGGCCGGATAAACGTCCAGCATAAGCAGGACATCCACCTGTGACAGCACATTCGCGAAGTCATCAAACAGATCGCGCGTACGCGTGTAGCGGTGCGGCTGGAATACCATCACCAGTTTTTTATCTGGCCAGCCCGCACGGGCTGCTTTGATGGTGACGTCCACTTCAGTTGGGTGATGACCGTAGTCATCAACCAGCATCGCACTGCCAGGATTGCCGTTGACGGCAGCGGTGTCAAACTCGCCTAACACGTCGAAGCGGCGTCCTGTGCCCTGGAAGCTCTCCAGCGCCGCGAGGATGGCGTTGTCTTCAATGCCCTCTTCGCTGGCAACTGCTACCGCAGCCGCCGCATTTAATGCATTGTGACGTCCTGGTGCATTCAGGGTCACTTTCAGCACGGGCTTATCCTGGCGAATCAGCGTGAAGTGCCCTTGCGCGCCACGCTGCTCGTAGTTTTCAATGCGGACGTCAGCATCATCACTAAAGCCGTAAGTGGTGACCTGACGCCCCACGCGTGGGATCAGATCGCGAATCACCACATCATCGACACACATCACCGCACGACCGTAGAACGGCAGGTTATGCAGGAAGTTAATGAACGTCTGCTTCAGGTTTTCGAAATCGCCCTGATAGGTGTCCATATGATCTGCTTCGATATTAGTGACGATCGCCACCATCGGCTGCAGATGCAGGAAGGACGCGTCGCTCTCATCGGCTTCCGCAATCAGGTAACGGCTGGTTCCCAGGCGCGCATGTGTGCCCGCCGCTTTGACTAACCCGCCGTTAACGAAGGTAGGATCTAATCCGCCTTCGGCATAAATACTGGTCACCATCGCCGTGGTGGTGGTTTTACCGTGCGTGCCGGCAATCGCGATGCCGTGACGGAAACGCATCAATTCAGCCAGCATTTCGGCACGGCGAATCACCGGGATACGCTGTTCACGTGCCGCAACCAATTCTGGGTTGTCCTGCGCCACTGCGGTTGACACCACCACAACGCTCGCATCGGTCACGTTTTCCGGACGATGGTTGAAATAGATTGTCGCCCCTAGCGCGGCCAGATGCTGGGTCACAGGATTAGGTGCCAGGTCGGACCCACTAATGTGATAGCCTTCGTTCGCCAACACTTCGGCAATACCGCCCATGCCAGCACCACCGATGCCGACAAAGTGAATGTGCCGGACGCGACGCATCTCGGGCACAATAGAACGCAGTTTTGCCAATTGTTGTGTATTCATCTGTCTCAATTACCTGTTTATCCCGTTTGTACCTGCATTCAGGTACGGGTCAGTCAAACCAACCTGTTAACTTATTTCGCGACGCGTGCGACTTCTTGCGCAACCCGATCGGTTGCATCAGGAATCGCGACCTGGCGGGCTTTTTCTGCCATAGCCAATAGCGTGGTGCGATCCCAATCGCGTAACGTGTCCGCGACCGCAGCAGCAGTAAATTGCGGCTGCTCGAAAATTTTGGCCGCGCCCGCTTTTTCAAGCGGCAGCGCGTTCCAGTACTGCTGACGATCTTTGTGCTGGAAAGGCACAAAAATGGCCGGTAAACCTGCGGCAGCCACTTCGCTCACCGTCAATGCGCCCGAACGGCACACCACCACATCGGCCCATGCGTAGGCTTCGGCCATGTCATCGATAAACTCGGTGACTTTATGCTGTGGCTGTCCTGCATCGCGATAAGCCTGTTGCACCGTTTCCAGCCCGCCCTTACCGGTTTGATGCCAGAGAGTGATAGCCTCACCCAGCTGCGCGGCAACCTGCGGCATCGTCTGATTAAGAATTCGCGCCCCCTGGCTGCCACCGACCACCAGCACGCGAATCGGCCCCATGCGGCCACTCAGACGTTCTGCGGGCAAAGGCAGTGCCAGCACATCGGTGCGCACCGGGTTGCCAACGACATCCGCGGTGGGAAATGCACCCGGAAAGGCTTGCATCACTTTGGTAGCGATTTTCGCCAGCCATTTGTTGGTCAGCCCAGCAATACCATTCTGCTCGTGCAGTACCACAGGAATACCGCAGCTCCACGCCGCGAGACCACCCGGTCCGGAAACATATCCGCCCATACCGAGTACCACATCCGGCTGCCAGTTTTTCATGATGCGGCGCGCCTGACGCCATGCATTGAAAATTCTGACCGGTGCCAGTAACAAAGCTTTCACGCCTTTTCCGCGTAAACCGCTGATGCGGATAAACTCAATCTCGATGCCATGCTTCGGTACCAAATCCGCTTCCATGCGATCAGCGGTTCCCAGCCAGCGTACTTGCCAGCCCTGTTCGATCAGGTGATGGGCCACTGCCAGACCCGGGAACACATGTCCACCGGTTCCGCCGGCCATCACCATCAGCCGCTTGCTACTCATCGAGCACCTCGGGTAAACGCCTGCGCTTTTGCCAGACGCGTTTCATAATCAATGCGCAATAAAAACACGATGGCAGTCGACATGATGATCAGACTCGAACCACCGTAACTGATCAGCGGCAATGTCAGACCTTTGGTCGGCAGCATACCTGCAGCTGCACCGACGTTAACCAGCGCCTGGAAGCTAAACCACACGCCAATTGAACAAGCGAGAAAGCCCGAAAAGCGCTGATCGATCTCCAGAGCACGGCGACCAATCGACATCGCGCGAAAAGCGACGAAGAATACCATCAACAGCGCTAAAACCACACCGACATAACCCAACTCTTCGCCAATGATGGAGAAGATAAAGTCGGTATGTGCCTCCGGCAGATATTCCAGTTTCTGCACCGAGTTGCCTAAGCCTTGCCCCCAGAATTCGCCACGGCCAAATGCCATCAGGGACTGCGTCAGCTGGTAACCGCTGCCGAAGGGATCTTCCCATGGATTCCAGAAGGAGGTCACACGGCGCATACGGTATGGTTCGGCGATAATCAGCAGGACAACAGCAAAAATACCGGAGCCGATAATCGCCAGAAACTGCCACATCTTCGCCCCCGCGAGGAACAGCATCGCCAGCGTGGTGACGAATAACACCACCACCGTCCCGAGGTCAGGCTGTGCCAACAGCAAGACGGCCAACACCACCATCACGCCCATCGGCTTGCAGAAGCCCCAGAAGTTATTACGCACCTCTTCCACCTTGCGCACCAGATAACTGGCGAGATAGCAGAACAGCGAGAGTTTCGATAACTCCGCGGGCTGAATACGTAAGGGACCGATCGCGATCCAACGTGATGCACCGTTAACAGAGCTGCCAACCACCAGCACAATCAGCAGCATCACCACTGATGCCATCAACATCACGTTGCTGTAGCGCTGCCAAAAATCCATTGGCACGCGCAGTGTCACCAGCGCCATCCCCAAGGCGAGTGCGATGTAAAACGCGTCACGCTTGGCAAAGTAGAACGGGTCTTCATTCAAACGCTGCCCAACCGGCATTGACGCCGATGTCACCATCACAAAACCAATGATCGCCAGGCCAAAGGTCAGCCACAGCAGCGTGCGATCGTACAACACCACCGGCGCGTCATCATTTTCACGACCGCCCATCACCCAATCGCGTAAGCGAACGGAGAAGAAGCTGGCAATACTGGCACCCGGAATGCGCATCAGCTCAACTCCTTCGCCAGTTGCGCGAACTGATCGCCACGCTGTTCAAAATTACGGAACTGGTCAAGGCTGGCACACGCAGGGGAAAGCAGCACCATATCGCCGGCTTTGACCTGAGGTGCAATCAACGCCATCGCTTGCTGCATGGTCTCGGTGCGCGTGGCAATCTCCGGGCGCAGTGCGGCGAGTGCATCACCGTCGCGACCGAAGCAAAACAGCTGTACGTTGTCCCCCTGCAGATAAGGCGTCAGGGTACTGAAATCAGCCGATTTGCCGTCACCTCCCATCAGCAGCCACAAGGTGCCTTTCACCTGCAAGCCATTGAGTGCCGCTTCGGTGCTGCCGACGTTGGTGGCTTTGGAGTCATTAATCCAGCGCACGCCGTTGGCTTCATGCACCAGTTGGAAACGGTGCGCCAGGCCGGTGAAGGTGGTTAACGCTTTCAGGCTTGATGCTCGTGGAATATTGACGGCATCAGCCAGCGCCAGTGCAGCGAGGGCGTTGGTGTAGTTATGTTGCCCCACCAACGTCATCTCATCGATGTTCAACACGCGTTCGCCCTGGGCACGCAGCCAGGTGCTGCCTTGCTGTTGCGTCAGATGGTAGTCGCCAAGGTTAATGCCGAAACTGACACAGCGCGCGTCAACGCCACGAACGGGCATGGTCATGCCATCGTCGGCATTCACCACGCAGATGCGGGCATTTTCATAAATGCGCAGTTTCGCCGCGCGATACTGCTGCATACCCAACGGATAGCGATCCATATGATCTTCAGTCACGTTGAGAATGGTCGCCGCTGCGGCCTTTAAACTGTAAGTGGTTTCAAGCTGGAAGCTGGAAAGCTCCAGTACATACAGCTGCGCCGGAGATTTCAACAGGGTGAGTGCCGGCAAACCGATATTGCCGCCCACGCCCACCTGCCAGCCTGCCGCACGCGCCATCTCGCCCACCAGGGTGGTGACGGTGCTCTTACCGTTCGAACCGGTGATGGCGACAATCGGTGCCTGCGCCTCACGGCAGAACAGTTCGATATCGCCAACGATCTCGATCCCGGCATCCGAAGCTTCACTCAACGCTGGATGCGCTAACGCGATGCCCGGGCTGGCGATGATCAAATCGGACGCCAGCAACCAGTCACTGTTGATACCGCCAACATAGCGTTCTACCGACTCAGGCAGTTTATCGAGGCCCGGCGGAGACACACGGGTATCCATCACGCGAGGCGTAACGCCCTGCGCGAGGAAGAAATCAACACAGGACAGGCCGGTAATGCCTAATCCGATGATGACGACTTTTCTGCCCCGATAGTCAGCCATGATTAACGTACCTTCAGCGTTGCCAGGCCAATCAGCACCAGCATCAGTGAAATAATCCAGAAGCGCACAATCACGCGCGGCTCCGGCCAGCCTTTCAGTTCATAGTGGTGGTGAATCGGTGCCATGCGGAAAATACGCTGACCGCGCAGCTTGAACGACCCCACCTGCAAGATCACCGACAGGGTTTCAACCACAAACACGCCGCCCATGATCACCAACAAGAACTCCTGACGCAGCAGCACCGCGATGGTGCCCAGCGCGCCACCCAGCGCCAGTGAGCCGACATCCCCCATAAAGACTTGCGCCGGGTAGGTGTTGAACCACAGGAAGCCCAGTCCGGCACCGACGATGGCAGTACACACAATCACCAACTCACCCGCGTGACGCAGATAAGGAATATGCAGATATTCAGCAAACTTCACGTTACCGGTCGCCCATGCCACCAGCGCAAAGCCTGCGGCGACAAACACGGTTGGCATAATCGCCAGACCATCCAGACCATCAGTGAGGTTTACGGCATTACCGGTACCGACAATCACAAAGTAGGCCAGCAACACATAAAACAGGCCCAACTGCGGCATGATGTCTTTAAAGAACGGCACCACTAACTGCGTGGCTGGCGTGCCGTGTCCTGCGGCATACAGGGCAAAAGCCACGCCCAACGAGATCACCGACATCCAGAAGTATTTCCAGCGGGCAATCAGACCTTTGGTGTCTTTGCGTACCACTTTGCGATAATCATCGACAAAACCAATTACGCCAAAGCCCACCAGTACCGCCAATACACACCACACATACGGGTTGGAAGGATAAGCCCACATCAGCACCGAAACGGTAATCGAGGTGAGGATCATGATGCCGCCCATGGTCGGCGTACCACGTTTACTGAAGTGCGACTCTGGACCGTCGTTACGTACCACCTGGCCAATCTGCAATTTCTGCAGCCAGGCAATCAAACGCGGCCCCATCCACAGCGAAAGGAACAGAGCGGTCAGCAGGCTGACAATGGCGCGAAACGTCAGATACGAGAAGACGTTAAAGCCGGAATAAAGTGCGACCAGATGTTCGGCCAGCCAGACTAGCATGTTCCTTTCTCCTGTAAGCTCTCGACGACCTGCTCCATGGCGGCGCTACGTGAGCCTTTAACCAAAATAGTGATGTCCCGATGTTGGGACAGCAATGTGCGTAAACGTTCCGTCAGATCGGCTTTAGTGGCGAAATGTTCGCCTTTACCGCTGCTTTCACCGATCAATCGGCTCAGCGTGCCGGTACTCAACACACAATCAATACCCGCTGCCTTCGCGGCTTCCCCTACCTGCTGGTGACATTGTTCGGCTTCATCGCCCAACTCGGCCATATCCCCGACCACCATCACGCGGTAGCCCGGCATATCGCCTAACACTTGCGCAGCCGCCGTCATGGAACCGACGTTGGCGTTGTAGCTGTCATCGAGCAGTAACTGATTGTCAGCAAGACGAATCGGGAACAGGCGGCCCGGCACGGGCTGCAGGGTTTTCAGGCCAGATTGAATCGCGCTCAGCGGAGCATCAACCGACAGCGCCAACGCTGCCGCCGCGAGTGCGTTGGCAATGTTGTGACGTCCGGGTAAAGGCAACGCCACAGCAATGTCACCGCGCGGAGTATGCAGGGTAAACAGCGTGGCATCCGCACGCAGCACAATGTCGCTGGCGCGGAATTCCGCCTCTGCCATCGGCTGCGGGGAGAAGCGCCACAGCGTTTTATCGACAAACTGTGACTGCCAGTTGGCGAGGTCATTGCTCTCGGCATTCACAATCGCGGTGCCATGTACTGGCAATCCGCCAAAAATTTCGCCTTTGGCTTTCGCCACGCCAGCCAGTGAACCAAATCCTTCCAGGTGCGCCGCGGCCAGGTTATTCACCAGCGCGGTTTCAGGGCGCACCAGATCGGTGGTGTAAGCAATTTCGCCTTGATGATTGGCACCCAGCTCAATCACTGCGTAATCGTGATCCTGCGTCAGGCGCAGCAGTGTCATCGGCACGCCAAAATCATTGTTCAGGTTGCCCGCAGTGTACAGGGTCTCACCACACTGGCGCAGAATTGCCGCCGTCATCTCTTTGACGGAGGTTTTGCCAGATGATCCGGTCAACGCCACCACACGGGCTTTTGACTGCTGGCGCACCCAGGCACCTAGCTGACCAAAAGCAATACGCGTATCCGCGACCACCACCTGTGGCACATCCACCGGCAAGTGCTTACTTACCAGCAGCGCCTTGGCACCGTTAGCGATGGCATCGTTCGCAAAATCATGCGCATCAAAACGTTCACCCACCAGCGCCACAAACAGACTGCCATCGGTAACCTTACGCGTGTCGCTCGTCACATCCGCAATGGTCAGGTCTGCCCCCAGCAATTCACCACCGCTGATCTCTGCCAGTGTTTTCAGGGAAATCGGAATCATGCCATCACCCCCAGCAAGCGGGCGACAGTTTCACGGTCGGAGTAATCAAGGCGGCGGTTGCCAATGATTTGATAGTCTTCGTGGCCTTTACCGGCCACCAGCACGATGTCATCAGCGCTGGCTTGCATCACCGCGTTAGTGACCGCTTGCGCACGTCCTGCAACGATGCGAGCGCGGCCGGGATCGAGCAGGCCAGTCAGAATATCGTTAACAATCGCGCCAGGCTCTTCGCTGCGCGGATTGTCGTCAGTGATCACCACAATGTCAGAGAACTGCTCGGCAATCGCGCCCATCAGTGGACGTTTGCCTTTGTCACGATCGCCGCCACAGCCAAACACGCACCACAGCTTGCCTTTGCAGTGCAAACGAGCGGCTTCCAGCGCTTTTTCCAGCGCATCGGGAGTGTGAGCATAATCCACCACTACCGTGGGTTTTTCTGGCGCGGTGAATACTTCCATGCGACCACATACCGGCTGCAACTGCGAGGCGCTTGAGACCAGCGCCTCCAGCGGATAATCGAGCGTCAGCAAGGTCGCTAAGGCCAGCAACAGATTGCTGACGTTGAATGCGCCCATCAGGCGGCTGTCAAATTCACCGTTACCCCAGCTTGAGCTGAACTGAATATGCGCACCGCCATCGTGATAGTTCACTGCAGTGGCTTTAAGCCAGCGGCCATGGCAACCCGGCTGCAAATTGTCGCCCATGGTAACGGCAACCGCATCCGGTAATTTTTCCAGCCAGCGGCGGCCCACTTCGTCATCGGCATTGATGATCGCAGCATTCACCTGATGCTCAGAGAACAGCAGCCATTTCGCCGCTTCGTAGCTCTGCATATCGCCGTGATAGTCAAGATGATCGCGGCTGAGGTTGGTGAACACAGCGGCGGCAAACGGTAGCGCAGCCACGCGGTGTTGCACCAGACCGTGTGAAGAGACTTCCATCGCCGCCAGGGTTGCGCCCTGCTCGACCAGATCATTCAACACATGCTGCACATCAACCGCAGAGCCGGTGGTGTTTTCAGTAGGCACCAGCTGACCATACAGGCCATTCCCCACCGTGCCCATCACTGCGCCGGTTTCGCCTAGCAGGTTGGCCCACTGAGCAATGAGCTGTGTCGTGGTGGTTTTTCCATTGGTGCCTGTAACGCCGATCAATTTGAGTTTTTCAGCAGGCTGCTGATAAAAGCGCCCGGCCAGTGCAGAGAGACGCTGCTGCAACTGCGCCAGATAGATAACCGGGACGCCGTGCATCTCGCGGATATCTCCATCGCTGGCTTCGCCCTCGGCTTCGGCAATCACTGCCGCTACGCCCTGTGCAATAGCCTGCGGAATAAAACGACGTCCATCAGCATGATGGCCCGCCACGGCGATAAACAGATCGCCAGCAGCCGCTGCGCGGCTATCCAGTGTCATGTCACGGAGTGGACGCGCCGGCGCGCCCGGCACCCACGGGGCCAGTAATTCGCGCAGGTTACGATCGGTCACTTGATTCCTCACTTCTGTTCTTCACCAACTCGTTCTTATCAATTGTTGGCAACGCATCAGGCTCGATGTTCATGGTACGCAGCACTCCGCCCATGATGGCGCCAAACACCGGTGCAGAAACCGCACCACCATAATATTTACCGGCCTGGGGATCGTTGATCACCACCACCAGTGCAAAACGAGGGCGACTGGCAGGCGCAACGCCTGCAGTGTAAGCAATGTATTTATTTACGTAGCGTCCATCCGGCCCGACCTTTTTGGCGGTACCGGTCTTGATAGCGATGCGATAGCCTTTGATCGCAGCTTTCACACCACCACCGCCAGGCAATGCAACGCTTTCCATCATGTGCATCACCGTTTTCACCAGGTCTTCCTGGAAAACGCGTTCACCCGCCACTGGCGGGTCAACTTTGGTGATCGACAGCGGGCGATTGATGCCATAGCTGCCAATGGTTGCGTAGACTCGCGCTAACTGTAACGGCGTTACCATTAGCCCGTAGCCGAAAGAGAAGGTGGCCCTCTCTATGTCAGACCACCGTTGTTTTTGAGGGTATAAGCCACTACTTTCCCCGACCAGCCCCAAATTGGTCGGTTTACCCAGTCCAAAGCGCGCGTAAGTTTCTACGAGTGCTGAGGAGGGCATCGCTAACGCCAAACGTGAAACCCCGACGTTACTCGACTTCTGTAAAACCCCGGTAAGGGTCAATTCGTTGTAGCGCGCCACGTCTTTGATCTCATGACCATTCACGCGGTACGGCACGGTATTCAGGACGCTGTTCTCTTTCACTACACCGCGTTGCAGTGCGGTCATCACCACCATCGGCTTCACTGTGGAGCCGGGCTCGAAGATGTCGGTAATCGCGCGATTACGCATCACATCTTTCGGGGTGTTGCTGAGATTATTGGGGTTGTAGGCTGGGCTGTTGGCCATCGCCAGCACTTCACCGGTGTTCACATCCACCAGAACCGCGGTACCCGACTCCGCTTTGTTAAATGCCACAGCATTATTCAGTTCACGGTAAACCAGCGCCTGCAAACGCTCATCAATGCTCAGTGTCAGGTTGTGAGCAGCGCGGCTGTCTACGGAAGAGATATCTTCAATCACGCGGCCATTGCGATCTTTACGCACGGTACGTTCGCCCGGTGCACCGGTCAGCCATTTATCGAAACTTTTTTCGATTCCTTCGATGCCCTGACCATCAATGTTGGTGAAGCCAATCAGATGCGCGGTGACCTGGCCTGCTGGGTAATAGCGGCGTGACTCTTCACGCAGGTAAATGCCTGGCAAACGAAGTTTTTTGACATACTCGCCAATCGCCGGGTTGACCTGACGTGCCAGATAGATAAAGCGCCCTTTCGGGTTTGCGTTGATGCGTGCAGCCAGTTGATCCAGTGGGATCGACAGCGCATCGGAAAGCGCTTTCCAGCGGCTATCCAGAGAGACCCCGCCATGTTCTGCCAGCTCTTTGGGATCGGCCCAGATCGCATTCACCGGCACACTCACGGCTAAAGGACGACCTGCACGATCGCTTATCATCCCACGAGCAGTAGGAACGGATTGCACACGCAGGGAACGCAAATCTCCTTCTTTCACCAGCTTGTCAGGATTGATCACCTGCAACCACGCAACGCGTGACAGCAAGCCGCCCAGAGCCAGTAAAATACAGCCGCACAGCAACGCAAAACGCCAGCTTATAAAGCTGGCCTTATCTTCCTGTTTTTTTAACTTCAGCGTTTTGCCTGCGCCGCTCATTGAAATCTGCGATTCCTTATTTCTGCACCACAATATTTTCCTGTGAAGGATCAACATGCTGCATCTGCAGCTTATCGGTTGCTATCCGCTCTACCCGGCTGTGATCGCCAAGCGCATTCTCTTCCAGAATCAGGTTACGCCACTCGATATCGAGGGCATCACGTTCTAACACCAACTGCTCACGCTGTGCCGTCAACAGACGGGTTTTATGCGTGGTGGTCACCACCAGAATCGAGGACACCAGCACCGCAACCAGCAGCAACACCGGGATCTTGCCGAATCGCAGCAAGTCACCCCCAATGACGCCGGGCAGGCTATGTCGCTCGTTTCCAATCATGTCGCGGTCCTTTCAGCAATACGCAGGACTGAACTGCGTGCGCGAGGGTTTTCATTCACTTCAGCTTCGCCAGGAATCAGCTTGCCCAGCGTTTTCAATTCGCGTCCACCCAGCGCTTTCAGCTGGCTTTCAGTCATTGGAATGCCCGCTGGCACTTGTGGGCCTCGGCTCTGATCGCGCATAAAGCGTTTCACTAAGCGATCTTCCAGTGAGTGAAAGCTGATAATGGACAACCGACCACCCGGTGCCAGTACCGACATCGCGCCTTTCAACGCGTTATCAATCTCTTCCAGTTCGCTGTTGATCCAGATACGGATCGCCTGGAAGGTGCGCGTTGCCGGGTGCTTAAATTTGTCTTTGACTGGCATCGCAGCGGCAATCACCGTGGCTAACTCTTTGGTACGCGTCATTGGCTGTTCGCGGTTGCGTTCCACAATGGCGCGTGCGATGCGTTTGCCAAACTTCTCTTCACCGTAGGTCTTAATCACAAAAGCGATATCGGCCTCTTCCGCGCTCATCAGCCACTCTGCGGCAGATTGTCCCCGCGTTGGGTCCATGCGCATGTCCAGTGGGCCATCACGCATGAATGAGAAACCGCGCTCTGCATCATCTAACTGGGGTGACGAAACACCCAGATCCAGCAATACGCCATCGATCTTGCCCGTCAGGCCACGCTCTTCAACATAGTCAGCCAGGGCGGAAAACGGCCCGTGCACAATCGAAAAGCGCGGGTCCTGGATTTCAGCGGCAGCAGCGATGGCTTGCGGATCGCGATCAATCGCCAGTAACTGTCCATTCGCGCCAAGCTGCGAAAGGATCAGACGTGAGTGACCGCCGCGACCAAAAGTGCCGTCAATGTAAATGCCGTCTTCCCTGATATTGAGGCCGTTAACCGCCTCATCCAGCAGCACTGTGGTGTGTTTAAAATTATCCTGCATAGCTATAGCGACAAGTCCTGCAACCGCTCAGATAAAGGCTCCTGAGCTGACTGTTCTGCGTCAATATCGTCCTTAACTTGTTGATACCAGGTCTGTTCATCCCACAGCTCAAACTTATTGAACTGTCCAACCAGCATCACTTCTTTGGTGAGGCTCGCATGTTGGCGTAGCGTATTCGCCAGCAACAAACGACCTGCATTATCCATCTGACATTCACTGGCATGCCCTAACAGCAGTCGCTGCACGCGACGCTCATTCGGATTCATGCTGGATAAGCGCGCCAGTTTTTTCTCAATGATTTCCCATTCGGGCAGGGTATAAAGCAACAGGCAGGGCTGATGGAGGTCAATGGTGCACACCATTTGACCCTGAGACTCTGCGACGAGCAAATCACGATAGCGCGTTGGTACCGCCAGTCGGCCTTTGCTGTCGAGATTGACTAACGTTGCCCCACGGAACATGCCAGCCTTACCCCTCAGTCACCCGTTTTCACCACTTTATCCCACTTTTTACCACGAAACGAGTTTACGGAGCCTATGAAATCCTTGTCAAGCCGCAACGACAAGTGAATATCACTCTTTACAAGAAGTAGAATTATTCAGTGGAGGGAAATGACGGCTGAAGAATGGCAAAATAAAAAATTAACCTAATGAATATTGGAATAAAAATTTTCACGATTTGAGAAATGGTGAAAAATAAAGCGCTTTTACCGCAAAAGATAATTATCCCATGATATGCGACAGCGGCTGCATTTTAGGGGATTTCTGAAAGGAAGCCCAGCAGCATCGCGCCAGCTCTGCTACGCGTCACTGTTGAAGATGTAAACAAGTAAGAAAATGTAGCGCTGTTAATTCGTTAGCAGAGATGGCGATAATTTACGCTTTTTTACCGCAATCCGCTGGCAATAAAATATTTGCGGGATGAATAAACGCGGGCAGGGTTCTGCCCACGATTTCATTTTGTGCGACGGCTTAATTGTCCTCGGCGGAATAAATTTCGACGAATGCGGGTTAATCCCGGCTTGGGTTTACGCGGTTCATCCAACGAGGCTAATACTAATTCCAGCACGCGCTCGGCCACATCGCGGTGGCGTTGCCCTACGGCCAGCACCGGACACTCAAGGAAGTCCAGTAATTCGTGGTCGCCAAAGGTGGCGATCGCCAACTCAGTCGGCAAGCGTCCTTCACGTTTCAGTGTGACGTCCATCACGCCCTGCAACAGACCAAAAGAGGTGGTAAACAGGGCTTCCGGCATCGGATGATCTTCGAGGTATTTCTCGAAAAGCGTGGCAGCAGCGGCACGGTCAAAGCTATTACAGTAGAGGTAATCGATAGGACGTTCGTCATCTTTCCACGCATCACGGAAGCCCATCTCACGCAGAAAACTTACCGATAGCTCCGGAAGCGCCCCGAGGAACAGCACATTCTTCACCGGAAGCTGACGCAATTCAGCGGCCAGGGCATGTGCATCGTCCTGATCGGCCCCTACCACGCTGGTGAAGTGTTCACGATCCAGCGCACGGTCAAGCGCGATAATCGGCAGCGGATCGTTGATCCAGCGCTGATAGAACGGGTGCTCAGGTGGCAGTGAGGTTGAAACGATAATCGCATCCACCTGACGTTGCAGCAGATGCTCAATACAACGCATTTCGTTATCAGGCTGATCTTCTGAGCAGGCAATCAGCAATTGATAGCCGCGCTGACGCGCCTGGCGCTCTAGGTAGTTCGCGATACGCGTGTAACTGGTGTTTTCCAAATCAGGTATAACTAAGCCAATCGAACGCGTTCGACCCGCGCGCAGGCCCGCCGCAACGGCATTGGGGTGATAATTGTATTCACGCACCACCGCCATCACTTTTTCAACGGTTTTGTCGCTGACACGATACTGCCGCGCTTTGCCGTTAATGACATAGCTGGCCGTGGTGCGCGACACGCCCGCCAGGCGCGCAATTTCATCCAGTTTCACGATGACACCTTAATTCTGATTAGCCATGGCTGGCGGAAATGTCCGCAGTGTAGCTAGGGGTAAAACATTTGTAACATCTAACCGCAGAAAACTACGCTGAGCAACCGCTTTTATCTGGCAGCTCTCACAAGCGCATAAAATAAAAAAACCCGGCATTACGCCGGGTTAGCTTTGATACACAATGGTCACATGGCGGAATTAACGCATCACGCGGTCGCCACGCGAGACGCCAACAATACCAGAGCGCGCCACTTCAACGATCTCAGCGACGTCGCGCACCGTGTTGAGGAAGGCGTCGAGTTTATCACTGGTCCCCGCCAGCTGAACCGTGTACAGCGTTGGTGTGACGTCAATAATCTGACCACGGAAAATCTCCGCGCTACGCTTCACTTCTTCACGGCCATAACCGCTCGCCTGGATTTTCACCAACATGATTTCACGTTCAACGTAGGCACCCTGCCCCAGTTCGCTGACACGTAACACGTCCACCAGCTTGTGCAGTTGCTTCTCGATTTGCTCCAGCACTTTCTCGTCGCCGACGGTCTGAATGGTCATGCGTGAAAGTGTCGGATCGTCCGTTGGTGCAACCGTCAGGCTTTCGATGTTGTAGCCGCGCTGAGAGAACAGGCCCACCACGCGAGACAATGCGCCGGATTCGTTTTCCAGCAGAACTGATAAAATACGACGCATAATTATGTCCTCTCCGTTTTGCTCAACCACATCTCGTCCATCGAGCCACCACGAATCTGCATCGGATACACGTGCTCGCTGCCATCAATATTCACATCCACAAACACCAGACGCCCTTTCGCCAGGGTATCCAATGCCAGCTGCAGCTTCTCTTCCAGCTCGGCAGGATGGGCAATCGAAATCCCCACATGCCCATAGGCTTCCGCTAAACGCACGAAGTCAGGCAGAGATTGCATGTAAGATTGCGAGTGGCGACCAGAATAGATCATGTCCTGCCACTGCTTCACCATGCCGAGGAAGCCGTTATTCAGGTTCAGCACCAGCACCGGCAGATCGTACTGCAGCGCGGTCGACAGCTCCTGAATATTCATCTGGATGCTGCCATCACCGGTAACACAGATAACGGTTTCATCAGGCAGCGCCATTTTCACGCCCAGCGCCGCTGGCAAGCCGAAGCCCATGGTGCCGAGACCGCCGGAGTTGATCCAACGACGCGGTTTGTCGAACTGATAGTAAAGCGCAGCAAACATCTGATGCTGACCCACGTCAGAGGTGACGTAAGCATCGCCTTTGGTCAAACGCCAGATGGTCTCAATAACTGCCTGCGGTTTGATCTTGTCACTGGTGCGGTCAAACTCCAGACACTTGCGGCTACGCCAGCCATCAATGGTCTGCCACCAGTCACGCAGGCTATCCAGCTCTTGTTTGGCATCGCTTTGCGCCAGCATTTCCAACATCTGAGACAGCGTTTGTTTGGCATCGCCAACAATCGGAATATCCGCACTCACCGTTTTCGAAATCGACGTTGGGTCAACGTCGATATGCATGATGGTGGCGTTCGGGCAGTATTTCGCCAGATTGTTGGTGGTACGGTCATCAAAACGCACACCAATGCCGAAAATCAGGTCGGCATTGTGCATCGTCATGTTGGCTTCATAAGTCCCGTGCATGCCGAGCATGCCCACACACTGACGGTGTGTGCCAGGGAACACGCCCAGCCCCATCAGCGACGTAGTCACTGGGATGTTAAGCTGTTCTGCCAGTTGCAGCAGTTCCGCTTCACAACCCGACATAATTGCGCCACCACCGGCGTAAATCACCGGTTTGTGTGCGGCCAACAACGTTTGCAGAGCACGCTTAATTTGCCCTTTGTGGCCCTGAATGGTCGGGTTATATGAACGCATGCTCACCGTTTCCGGCCAGACATACGGTAATTTGTTCGCAGGATTCAGGATATCTTTTGGCAGATCGATCACCACCGGGCCTGGACGACCGCTTGCTGCCAGCCAAAAGGCTTTTTTCAGCACGGTTGGGATCTCTTCCGCGTTTTTCACCAGGAAGCTGTGCTTCACCACTGGACGGGAAATCCCGACCATGTCGCACTCCTGGAACGCATCGTAACCAATCAATGAAGAGGGTACCTGTCCCGACAGAATCACCATCGGAATAGAATCCATGTACGCGGTAGCAATACCGGTAATCGCATTGGTTGCGCCCGGGCCTGAGGTGACCAGCACCACACCGACTTCGCCGGTTGCGCGCGCCAGACCATCAGCCATATGCACTGCGCCTTGCTCATGGCGAACCAGTACGTGGTCAATACCACCGACCGTTTGCAGCGCATCATAAATATCGAGCACCGCTCCGCCCGGATAGCCGAATACTTGCTTAACGCCCTGATCGATTAACGAACGGACGACCATTTCGGCTCCTGACAACATCTCCATTTTCTGCCTCCAGGCTTGAGGATCAGCACCCAGCAACGCGAATTATCCCTGCGCGACTGGCATACCGCTCTCTATTCGCCAATTAAGATCAAAATCTTATGTTTATGCTCAGAACACAGAATTCATTTCTGTCTTCCAGGTACAGGGAATCTACTTTAAGGCTGCGTACCGCCATTATTCGCGGTGCCGTCACATCCCAAAAAGCCGTTATCAAGGCGGAGGGTGAAGGCCATAGTGGGCCTATGGCCAAACCCGACAACGATGAGAACGGCTTTTTGGGATGCGACCCGTAGGGCTGAAGCTAAATGGCCTTGCAGCTGCGTTATTCATCACGTATTTGGGCCCACCAAACCTCGTGATTCATGCCTTGCCGCAAGGCCATTTAACATCCAGCGGCATCCACGAATAATGGCGGGACGCAGCCTGAATTCTTTTAAGAGTAGGTCGATTACCATAACCGTAGAAAACCCGCCCTGCAAACGTCAGGACGCCACGGCGAGCTTAATCCGGCAGAAAAGGCACTGACGCGTGATAATTGCTCGCGAGGATTAAACTAATCGGACTGCACAACCACAGAGGAATATGCTGGTTTGGCGATTATTTGCAGCGTGTTCTAAGAAATATGATTTTCATATTGCCTGACCGCTCAGTCCACAATTTCCTTAGAGAATTACTTTCTGGCGTGATTAACTTTGAAATACTGTATTCGCATGACATTGTGCTATGCAATGCGCTGAACGCTCTGTATAACACCACATCCACCACCAAGAAAAACAATTAAAATTCAACACCTTAAAATTAATTGGCTTTTTTAAAAGATTTTTTAGGATGATTAACCCCTTCAGGCAGCAGCTAATTAACGCCAATGCTCTGCACAGCCAGATATTCACAGCAGATCGCCCTTAGCCACCTTAAGAAATACCCTTTCACTTAGGGTTGACTTCCCGCCGCAATCCCAGTATCAATATGGGCAACACAAAATTTACGAGGTTTGAATCATGTCCCGTTCTTTCCGTCTACTCGGTCTACTACTAAACGCATTCAGTTTGCGCGGTAGACTTGTGGGCGGAATCAATCACTGATTCGAACCTGAAGAAGTTTAAGAAACCCGCGCCGATGCGCGGGTTTTTTTATGCTCGCAACGGCGAAGTTAAAGCAAAAGGAAGATGACCATGAGCCAGCAAGTTATTATTTTCGATACCACTCTGCGTGACGGCGAACAAGCATTACAGGCCAGCCTGAGTGTTAAAGAAAAACTGCAGATCGCCTTGGCACTGGAACGTATGGGCGTGGATGTAATGGAAGTCGGTTTCCCTATTTCCTCACCTGGCGATTTCGAATCGGTACAGACCATCGCCCGCTCGGTGAAAAACAGCCGTGTTGCCGCTTTGGCGCGTTGCGTCGATAAAGATATCGATGCCGCTTACGAAGCACTGCGCGTTGCAGAGGCATTTCGTATCCACACCTTCCTCGCCACTTCGCCGATGCATATCGCCACCAAATTGCGCAGCACCCTGCCCGAGGTGATTGAGCGCGCGGTAGCCTCTATTAAACGTGCCCGTAACTATACCGACGACGTAGAGTTCTCTTGTGAAGATGGTGGACGCACGCCGATCGACGATTTGTGCCGCGTGGTCGAAGCCGCTATCAACGCAGGCGCCACCACCATCAACATTCCGGATACCGTTGGCTACACCTTGCCGCATGAATACGCCAACATCTTCAGCCAACTGCGCGAACGTGTACCGAATATCGATAAAGCGATTTTGTCGGTTCACACCCACGATGACTTAGGTATGGCCACCGGCAATGCGGTTGCCGCAGTATTGGCCGGTGCTCGCCAGGTTGAAGGCACGATCAACGGTTTAGGTGAGCGCGCCGGCAACTGTGCGTTGGAAGAAGTGATCATGACGATTAAAACCCGCCAGCAGATCATGAACCTGCATACCAATATCCATCATCAGGAAATCTACCGCACCAGCCAGTTGATCAGCCAGATCTGCAACATGCCGATTCCGGCCAACAAAGCCATCGTCGGCACCGGTGCTTTCGCCCACTCTTCTGGCATCCACCAGGATGGCGTGTTGAAGAACCGCGAGAACTACGAAATTCTGACGCCAGAGTCTATTGGCCTGCACAAAATCCAGCTGAACCTGACCTCTCGTTCAGGCCGCGCGGCGGTAAAACATCGCATGGAAGAGATGGGCTACAAGGATTCCGACTACAACGTGGATGCTTTGTACGATGCCTTCCTGAAGCTGGCGGACAAAAAAGGTCAGGTATTCGATTACGACCTGGAAGCCTTGGCCTTCATTAATAAGCAGAACGAAGAGCCTGAATATTTCCAGTTGAAAGAGTTCAACGTGCAGACCGGTTCGAGCGTCACGGCTACCGCCTCTGTCCAACTGGGCTGTGGTGAAGAGACCAAAGCGGATGCGGCGACCGGTAACGGTCCAGTTGATGCGGTTTATCAAGCCATCAACCGTATTACCGGCTTTGAAGCTGAACTGGTGAATTACAAGTTAACGGCGAAAGGTCACGGCGAAAATGCCCTGGGCCAGGTCGATATCGTCGTTAATTACAACGGTCGTAAATTCCATGGCGTAGGTCTGGCGACCGATATCGTCGAATCTTCTGCTAAAGCGATGGTGAATGCCCTGAACAACATCTGGCGTGCCAAGCAGGTAGAAAAAGAATTGCAGCGTAAATTTAAAGATCAGAAGGAAACGGTGTAACTATGACTCAGTCTTACCATATTGCGGTAATGCCCGGCGACGGAATCGGCCCGGAAGTAATGGCGCAGGCCATGAAAGTGCTCGATGCGATTCGCGCGCGTTTCGACATGCGCATCACCACCAGCGAATATGACGTGGGCGGTATCGCCATCGATCGTCACGGTGAACCTCTGCCACCGGCCACCGTTGCGGGCGCTGAGCAGGCCGACGCGATTCTGTTCGGTTCAGTGGGTGGACCAAAATGGGAACACCTGCCACCAGCCGGTCAGCCTGAGCGCGGTGCACTGCTGCCGTTGCGTAAGCACTTCAAGCTGTTCAGCAACCTGCGCCCTGCTGCCCTGTACAGAGGTCTGGAAGCGTTTTGCCCACTGCGCAGCGACATCGCAGCACGCGGTTTCGACATTCTGTGCGTGCGCGAATTAACTGGCGGTATCTACTTCGGTCAGCCAAAAGGTCGTGAAGGCAGCGGCCCACACGAGCGTGCTTTCGATACTGAGGTGTATCACCGCTTTGAGATTGAACGTATCGCCCGCAACGCCTTTGAAGCTGCACGTAAGCGCCGTAACAAAGTGACTTCCGTTGATAAAGCCAACGTGTTGCAGACCTCCGTGATGTGGCGTGAAATCGTCAACGAAGTGGCAAAAGATTACCCGGATGTGCAGTTGAGCCATATGTACATCGACAATGCCACCATGCAGCTGATTAAAGATCCATCACAGTTTGACGTGCTGCTCTGTTCTAACCTGTTCGGTGACATTCTGTCAGATGAGTGCGCGATGATTACCGGCTCAATGGGCATGCTGCCTTCTGCCAGCATGAACGAAGAGAGTTTTGGTTTGTACGAGCCAGCAGGCGGCTCTGCGCCAGATATCGCCGGCCAGAATATCGCTAACCCGATTGCCCAGATTCTCTCACTCTCTATGCTGTTGCGTTATAGCCTGAACGCGGATGATGCAGCGAACAGCATCGAGCGTGCGGTGAGCCGTGCGCTGGAAGCGGGCCACCGCACCCGCGATTTGGCCGGCAACGGCCCAGCCGTGAGCACAGATGAGATGGGCAGCATCATTGCCGGTTTCATCGCTGAGGAAAAATAATAAAATGAAAAGCTTATACCAGAAGTTATTTGATGCACATGTCGTCCACGAAGCACCTAACGAAACCCCGTTACTGTACATCGATCGCCATCTGATCCATGAAGTGACGTCACCGCAGGCCTTTGATGGCCTGCGCGCACACGGCCGCAAAGTGCGCCAGCCGTCAAAGACGTTCGCCACCATGGATCACAACGTTTCAACCCAGACCAAAGACATCAATGCGTCGGGTGAGATGGCGCGTATTCAGATGCAAGAGCTGATCAAGAACTGTGCTGAGTTCGGCATCCAGCTGTATGACCTGAATCACCCGTTCCAGGGCATCGTGCACGTGATTGGGCCTGAACAAGGCATGACACTGCCAGGCATGACCATTGTCTGCGGTGACTCCCATACCGCCACGCATGGCGCATTCGGTTCACTGGCCTTCGGCATCGGGACCTCTGAAGTGGAGCACGTCTTCGCCACTCAGACCCTGAAGCAGGGTCGTGCCAAAACCATGAAGATTGAAGTTCAGGGCGAAGCTGCCACGGGCATCACCGCAAAAGACATTGTGTTGGCGATTATCGGTAAAACCGGCAGCGCCGGCGGTACCGGTCATGTGGTGGAATTCTGTGGCCCGGCGATTGAAGCGCTGAGCATGGAAGGCCGTATGACGCTGTGTAATATGGCGATTGAAATGGGCGCGAAAGCCGGCCTGGTCGCGCCAGACGACACCACCTTCGCGTATCTGAAAGACAAGCAGTTCGCGCCGAAAGGCGAGCAGTGGGAACAAGCCGTGGCTTACTGGCGTACCCTGAAGTCCGACAGCGATGCCAAATTCGATACCATTGTCACCCTGAATGCGGCCGATATCGCACCACAGGTGACCTGGGGCACCAACCCAGGCCAGGTGATGGCGGTGGATCAGGCTATCCCGAATCCACAGTCCTTCGCCGATCCGGTTGAGCGCGCCTCTGCCGAAAAAGCGCTGGCTTATATGGATTTGCAGCCAGGCATCAAACTGACCGACGTAGCCATCGACAAAGTGTTTATCGGTTCCTGCACCAACTCACGTATTGAAGATCTGCGTGCTGCTGCCGCTATCGCCAAAGGCCGTAAAGTGGCACCAGGTGTTGTCGCGATGGTGGTACCGGGTTCCGGTCCAGTCAAGGCGCAAGCCGAAGCGGAAGGTCTGGATAAAATCTTCCTGGAGGCGGGTTTTGAATGGCGTCTGCCGGGTTGCTCCATGTGTCTGGCGATGAACAACGACCGCCTGAACCCTGGCGAGCGTTGCGCATCCACCAGCAACCGTAACTTTGAAGGTCGTCAGGGCCGCGGCGGCCGTACTCACTTGGTGAGCCCGGCGATGGCTGCAGCTGCGGCGGTAACCGGTCGTTTTGCCGACATTCGTGAATTGACTCAGGGAGCTTAAGCCATGGCGAATAAATTTACTCAGCACACCGGGATTGTGGCCCCACTGGATGCCGCCAACGTCGACACCGATGCCATCATCCCGAAGCAGTTCTTGCAGAAAGTGACCCGCACCGGATTCGGCGCGCATCTGTTCCACGACTGGCGCTTCGAAGATGACGCAGGCACCGTGCCCACCGCCAGCTTCGTGTTGAACAAACCGGAGTTTAAAGGCACCAGCATTCTGTTGGCGCGTGAAAACTTCGGCTGTGGCTCATCCCGTGAGCACGCTCCTTGGGCACTGACCGATTTCGGTTTCCATGTGGTGATCGCGCCAAGCTTCGCGGATATTTTCTACGGCAACAGCTTCAACAACCAGTTGCTGCCAGTGAAATTAAGCGATGAAGAAGTTGATGAGATGTTCAAACTGGTTGCCGCGCAGCCGGGTGTGACTTTCACGGTGGACCTGGAAGCGCAGACGGTGACGGCGGGTGATAAGACCTATAGCTTTGAAATCGACAGCTTCCGTCGCCACTGCATGATCAACGGCCTCGACAGCATTGGCCTGACGCTGCAACACGAAGCGTCCATCGCCAACTACGAGACCAGCCAGCCCGCGTTTTTACGTTGATATAAACAGGTGCGCATCAATGCGCACCCTACGTATAATGTGCCCTGAGGTCGCCATTCATGGCGACCTTTATTTATTGTGCATCCCGCACGCGCGACGCCAGTCCCAACGCGACTATCGCCATTACCAACGCCAGCCAGTACACCGATTCATGTCCGAAGCGCTCACTGAGCGTGCCCTGGATCAATCCCGCAATGATGAGACCGGTCGAAATGGACGTGGTGAACATTGTGGTAGCCGCACCGGCGCGTCCCGGCATCAAATCCTGGAACCACAGCATGCCAATCCCCGCCACAATGCCGATAAACGCGGCATTAAACAGTTGCAGCACCATCAACGCCGTGCGCGAATGGAACAGCACCAAACCGAGATAAAACAGAATGGCCGCCACCAGCGCCAACAGCACCAGCTTGCGTTTGCCAAACCGTTTTGCGTAGTGACCGGCCAATAGCATGATAGGGATCTCTAGCCCAGCCGCGGTTCCCATCAACAGACCCGCCAGCTTTTCCGGCAGGCCCAGCGTGGCGCTGATATACAGCGGCATATCGATGATATACATGGTGTTACACGCCCACATTACCACCGATGCGATGAATAGCATGCGTACCTGGCTGTCTTTCCACGGGCTGAGCTGGGTCAGCACTTGCTCAGGTGTGGCTGCCACACGCGGCACCGATGGCAGCGTGCGCCAGATCAGCAGCAAACTCAGCAGGAAAATCGCGGCTGCCACGCAAAACAGCGTCACGAAGCCGTAGTTAAGCGCCAGCGCAAACGACAGCGGCGGACCAATCACCCACGCCAGCGAGAGCTGCGCACGCATCACCGAACTGAACATCACCACTTCACGTGCCGACTGATCGGCATACTCACGTGCCAAGGCAAAGATCTGCGGAATCGCCACACTGGCCAGCCCTGACAGCAATACCCCCACGCTGATCAACGTCAGATAGTGACGATTGAAGGCAAACAATAAAGAATTGAGCACCGCCATCAGACAGCAAAACAGGATCAGATTTCGGCGGTCACCCCGGCTGTCCGAGCGTTTCGCCATCAACAGGCTAATCACAATCCCGGCTATGGCGTTGATGGTAAAAAACAATCCCACCCAAAACGGTCGCACCTGCACTTCACGCGTCAGAAACAGACTGAGCGTGGGTGCCTGTAAGGCCCCTGCCACACCCGTCATAAAGGACACAGCCATAAAAGAGAGATAAACCGGATTGAGACGGCGCTGGCGCGTTAACAGCGATTTCATGCAGAAATCCCTTTGAGGAGAATCGGACAACAGAAAAGAGGGTAGAAGATTCCACAGCAAAACGAAAAAAGCCAGCAGAGAAAACGCTGCTGGCGGTGAAAATGCACCCTACTCAGAAAGAGGTTCTACGTCGGCAGAACCGCTGGCAGAGCGCCATTCATTGCTGAATGCCTCCCGCTCTTCCATTGTTGGGCAGTATGCCTCTAATATGGGGCAGGAAAAACTGAGCGATTATGAGAAGGAGTTCCCCTTTTATGTCCTCTGCGCGACTGCAACAGCAGTTCATCCGCCTGTGGCAAAGCTGCCAGGGCCAGGATCAGGAAACCACACTAAGCGAGCTGGCCGATCTTTTACACTGTTCACGACGCCATATGCGTAACCTGCTCAATGCCATGCAGGCAGCTGGTTGGCTGATCTGGCAGGCGGAGGCGGGACGCGGTAAACGCTCCACTTTAAGTTTCAATTACACCGGTTTGGCACTCCAGCAGCAGCGCGCCGAGGATCTGCTGGAGCAGGACCGCATCGAGCAGTTGGTGCAACTGGTGGGTGACAAGGACCAGGTGCGCCAGATGATTGCCGCCCACCTTGGGCGCAGTTTCCGTCAGGGGAAACACATCCTGCGCGTGCTCTACTACCGCCCATTGCCCAATCTGCTGCCCGGCTCGCCGCTGCGTCGCTCTGAAACCCATCTGGCGCGACAAATTTTCAATGGCCTGACGCGAGTAAATGAGGAAAAGGGGGAAGTCGAACCGGATATCGCCCATCACTGGCAGCAGACCTCACCGCTGCACTGGCGGTTCTTTTTGCGCCCGGCGATTCGCTTTCATCATGGTCGTGAACTGGAGATGGAAGACATCATTGCCTCGCTGGACCGCGTGCGCACTCAGCCGCTGTTTTCCCACATAGAGAAATTGCACTCCCCCGCGCCCTGGACGCTGGATATCCACCTGAGCCAACCCGACGATTGGTTGCCCTGGCTGCTGGCCAGCGTCAGTGCCATGATCCTGCCGCGCGAATGGCCCACGCTGCGCCATTTTTCACGCCAACCCATCGGCACCGGACCCTACAGCGTGGTGCGTAATCAGCAGACACAGCTGAAAATCGCCGCCTGGGATGACTATTTTGGCTATCGCGCCTTAATCGATGATGTGTCTATTTGGGTATTGCCTGAGATCAGTGATGAACTGGTGTACGCCGGGGTGAAACTGCAGGGTGAAACCGCGGATGAGAAGTCCGAAGAGAGCCGGCTTGAAGAAGGCTGCTACTTTCTGCTGTACGATCAGCGGTCCGAACGTGGGCGCGATGCCCATTTTCGCCGCTGGGTCAGCTATCTGTTCAATCCCATCGCCCTGCTGAACCATGCGGGAGTGGGCTATCAGCGCTATTGGTTTCCAGCGTACGGTTTACTGCCGCGCTGGCACCATCGTCGCGACCTGACGCCTGCCACAAAACCTGAAGGGTTAACGCAACTGACACTGAGCTGGTACAGCCATCATGTCGAACATGAGGGCATCGCGAATGCGCTACGTCCGCTACTGGCGGAACAAGGTGTTGAGCTGATTACCCAAGAACTCAGCTATGAAGCGTGGTTCGAGGGTGCGGGTGAAAGCGACATCTGGCTGGGCAGCGTCAATTTTACGTTACCACTGGACTACGCCCTGTTTGCCCAACTGTACGAGCTGCCGCTGATGCATCACTGTGTGCCCATTGACTGGCAAGCCGATGCTGAACAGTGGCGACAGAAAACGTTGCCGCTGGCCGAATGGAGCAAACATCTGGTTAACAATGACTTCATCCATCCGCTGTTTCACCACTGGTTACTGCTCGAAGGTCAACGCAGTATGCGTGGGGTGCGCCTGAACACGCTCGGCTGGTTTGACTTTAAATCGGCCTGGTTTGCGCCGCCGGAGTTGTGAGGCTTTCACGCTGTCACAGAAGTGTCTAAACTAGGCCGTTCTCAACGGGGTGCCCTTTTCGGGCTGAGATAAACCCGTCGAACCTGATCCGGTTAATACCGGCGTAGGGATTTGAGATGTCCATTAACTCAGATCCTTTGCGACTCGAACTTATTATTCTCCTCAAGGAGCGCAAAGTGTTAAACAAAGTCCTGCCTCTGGTCCTGCTGGTTGCTGCCCCGGCTTTCGCCGCCAAACCGGTACTCACCGTGTATACCTATGATTCCTTCTCTGCGGACTGGGGCCCTGGCCCGGCGGTTAAAAAAGCCTTTGAAGCTGAATGTGGCTGCGAGCTGAAATATGTCGCCCTGGAAGATGGTGTGTCACTGCTCAACCGCGTGCGCATGGAAGGCAAAAACAGCAAAGCTGATGTGGTGCTGGGTCTCGACAATAATCTGGTGCAGGCCGCAGAGAAAACTGGCCTGTTCGCCAAGAGTGCCGTGGACACCAGCAAACTCCAGTTACCGGATGCCTGGCACAACGACACCTTCATTCCGTTTGACTACGGCTACTTCGCGTTCGTTTACGATAAGAACAAGCTGAAGAACCCGCCGAAAAGCCTGAAAGAGCTGGTGGAAAGCCCTGAGAAGTGGCGCGTTATTTATGAAGATCCGCGCACCAGCACGCCAGGCCTCGGTTTACTGCTGTGGATGCAGAAAGTGTACGGCGATCAAGCACCTGAAGCCTGGCAGAAGCTGGCGAAAAAGACCGTTACGGTCACCAAAGGCTGGAGTGAAGCCTACGGCTTGTTCCTGAAAGGAGAAAGCGATCTGGTGCTGAGTTACACCACCTCTCCGGCTTACCACATCATCGAAGAGAAAAAAGAGAACTACGCGGCCGCCTCCTTCAGCGAAGGGCATTATTTGCAGGTGGAAGTCGCAGCCCAACTCGCCAGCAGCAAGCAACCGAAACTGGCACAGCAATTTATGCAGTTTATGGTCTCTCCGGCTTTCCAGCAGACCATTCCTACCGGCAACTGGATGTATCCAGTGATTAAAAGCGATTTGCCAGCGGGTTATCAGTCATTGTCCAAACCGGCGACGGCGCTGCAATTCACACCGGCGCAAGTTGCCGATCATCGCGCCGATTGGATCAGCGCATGGCAACGCGCCGTTAGCCAATAATGCCCGGTTGGCTGATCCCTGGCACAGCCATCGCACTGTTACTCTGTGCGGTGGCGCTGCTGGCCTTTGGCGCGCTGGTGACGGCCGCGCCAGTGACAGACTGGCGCGCCCTGCTGACTGACCGTTATCTGCATCATGTGCTGGCGTTCTCCTTTGAACAGGCACTGCTGTCGGCTCTGTTCTCCGTGCTGCCCGCCATTTTGCTTGCGCGGGCGCTCTATCGCCGCCGCTTCCCCGGACGGACGCTGCTGCTGCGCCTGTGCGCCATGACACTGGTGCTGCCGGTGCTGGTCGCGGTGTTCGGGTTGCTCAGCGTCTACGGTCGCAGCGGCTGGCTGGCCCAACTCTGTGCTCTGTTGGGCTTTGATTACCGCTTCTCACCTTATGGTTTGCAGGGCATTCTGCTGGCGCATGTGTTCTTCAATCTGCCTTTGGCCACGCGCATGCTACTGCAGGCGCTGGAGAATATTCCCGGTGAACAGCGCCAGCTGGCCGCACAACTTGGTCTGCGTGGCTGGAACCAGTTTCGCCTGCTGGAGTGGCCGTGGTTGCGCCGCCAAATTCTGCCCACCGCCGCGCTGATCTTTATGCTGTGCTTTGCCAGTTTCGCGACGGTGCTGGCGTTGGGTGGCGGCCCGCAAGCCACCACGCTGGAGTTGGCGATCTATCAGGCGCTGAGTTTCGATTACGATCCCAGCCGTGCGGCGCTGCTGGCACTGCTCCAGCTCGGCTGCTGCTTACTGTTGGTGCTGCTAAGCCAGCGCTTCAGCAAAGCCATCCCTATGGGCAGCCAGAACATTCGCGGTTGGCGCGACCCGCAGGATTCCTGGCAGGCACGCATCAGCGATACCTTGCTGATTGCCCTTGCGCTGTTGCTGTTACTGCCGCCCCTGGCTGCAGTGGTCGTTGATGGCTTACGCGGTGGCGTGGCGGGTGCATTACAACAACCTGCGCTGTGGCAGGCGACCTTGACGTCACTGCGCATCGCGCTCGGTGCCGGGCTGTTGTGCGTGATACTGACCATGATGCTGCTGTGGAGCAGCCGTGAATTACGCCAGCGCCAACGGAAGGTGGCGGCTCAGGCGATGGAACTGAGCGGTATGCTGATTCTGGCGATGCCCGGCATCGTGCTGGCCAGTGGATTCTTCCTGCTGTTCAACGCCACGGTTGGTTTGCCACAGCGGGCCGACGGGCTGGTGATATTCACCAATGCGTTGATCGCCATCCCCTATGCCATGAAAGTGCTGGAAAACCCGATGCGCGATATCAATATGCGTTACAGCCAGCTCTGTGCGTCGCTGGGCATTGCCGGATTTAATCGCCTGAAAATGATTGAACTGCGCGCGCTGAAGCGCCCATTGGCCCAGGCGCTGGCATTTGCCTGCGTGCTCTCCATCGGCGATTTCGGTGTGGTCGCGCTGTTTGGCAGCGCCGATTTCCGCACCCTGCCGTTCTATCTGTTCCAGCAGATTGGGGCCTATCGCGGTGAGGATGGTGCCGTCACGGCACTGCTGCTGTTATTGCTGTGCCTGTTACTCTTTACTCTGATGGAAAAATTGCCGGGTCGCCATGCTGACACTGAATAACCTCACCTACCTGTATCAACACTTGCCGATGCGCTTTCGTTTCGAGGCGCAGGCAGGTGAGCGCCTGGCAATCCTCGGCCCGAGCGGCGCGGGTAAAAGCACCTTACTGAGTCTGCTGGGCGGCTTCCTGCCCGTCAGCCAGGGAACCTTGATCATGAATGGCGTAGATCACACGCGCAGCGTCCCCTCGGCGCGACCGGTATCGATGCTGTTCCAGGAGAACAACCTGTTCCCGCACCTCACGGTGCAGCAGAATCTGGGATTGGGTTTACACCCCGGCCTGAAACTCACGCCGCAACAGCAGCAACAGATCGCCGCCATTGCCGAACAAACCGGTTTGCAAAGCCTGCTGACGCGTTTACCCGATCAGCTGTCGGGCGGTCAGCGTCAACGCGTCGCGCTGGGGCGCTGCCTGCTGCGCAATCAGCCAATCTTACTGCTGGATGAGCCTTTTTCCGCGCTCGATCCGGCACTGCGCGGTGAGATGCTGCAACTGGTGCGCTCGGTGTGTGAGAGCCGCAACATTACGTTGCTGATGGTGTCGCACAGTCTGGAAGATGCGCAACAGATTGCTCCACGCAGCCTGGTGGTAGTGGATGGCCGAATTTACTGGGATGGCAGCACAGAAAGTTTGATCAACGGTGAAAGTGAAGCGGCCGCCATCCTTGGCGTGAGAAAGCCTTAAGCGAAGAACACCTTCCACAGTAACTGACGGAAGATCGGCATCATCGGGTGGTATTGAATGGCAATAAATGCCGCCACGCCGATGGCTGCCGCCAGCGGGGCCAGCCAACGCAAACGGGCGAGCGGCAGATATTTGGTCGCCCAATCGATCGTTTTGCCACTGCGATACCAACGCCACAGCAGCCAGCAACCCAGCCACACTAATACCGCAACCAGCAACAGCAGCCACTTAAAGTTACCGCCTTGCGCAGCCTGCGGCACATCAATCGCCACGCCGGCCAAAATACCCGGCATCAGATAGGCGGGCGGCCAGAGAATACAGCCGATCAGGTTAGGCGGCAGGAACTTGCGTACCGGCAGCTCCAGCATGCCCGCCGCCAGGGGAATCAGTGGTCGGGTCGGACCGACAAAGCGCCCCACCAGGATGGTGAACATGCTGTGTTCGTGCAGAGCATGCTCGGTTTTATCCAGCAAACCTTTATACTTTTTCAGATATTTCCAACGATGCAGCGGCCCCTGAAACTTCCAGCCGATACCGTAGGATACCCAATCGCCGATAAGACAACCGGCAAAACCAGCCGCCCAGGCGGGATAAAGGCCAATCTGTCCGCTGCCGACCAGCGCCCCAAGGCTGGCCATCAATACGGTGCCTGGTAACAGCAATCCCACGAACGCCAGCGACTCCAGAAAAGTGACCAGTGCCACGGCAAAGAGGGCGAACTCCAGCGATTGCGTAAACAGGTGTTGAATCCAGGCTTCCATAACTATCCTCTGCGGAATATAGAGGCTGGATTGTCCGGAGCCAGCGCCACAGCGTCAAGCCAAGATTTGTACGTCAATATTGACAATTCAGCCAACAACACACTGTATAAACATCCATGATATACTCAATGTAATTCATTCTCTGGAGTTCATGTGACCGATCCGCGCGCAGGTTTTCTACTCACCCGACACTGGCGAGACACGCCAACGGGCAGCGAAGTGGTGCTGTGGCTGGCCACCGACCTAGGGCCGCAACGCCTGGTGCTGCCCGCGCAGGAGTCCGTGGCGTTTATTCCGGAAGAGTTTCGCAGCCAAACCGAAGCGCTGATCGCGGATGAGCGTCACACGCGTCTGCAAGCACTGACCCTAAAAGATTTTCGTCGCCGTCCGGTATTTGGTCTCTATTGCCGCAGCAACCGCCAGCTGCAAAATCTGGAAAAGCGCCTGCGCGAAAATGGCATCTCCGTCTATGAAGCGGATATTCGGCCGCCTGAACGCTATTTAATGGAGCGTTTTATTACTGCGCCCGTGTGGTTCAGCGGTGACGTTCGCGGCGACAGCGTGGTCAATGCGCGCCTGAAACCGCATCCTGATTATCGTCCACAGCTGAAATGGGTGTCGCTGGACATTGAAACCACCGAGCACGGTGAACTCTACTGTATCGGACTTGAAGGCTGTGGTCAGCGCCAGGTTTACATGCTCGGCCCGCCAAACGGCGATTCCAGCGCGCTGGATTTCGACCTGATCTATGTGGACAGTCGCCCCCAGTTGCTGGAGCAGCTCAATGCCTGGTTTGCGCGTCACGACCCGGACGTAATTATTGGCTGGAGTGTGGTGCAGTTTGACCTACGCGTACTGCAAAAACATGCCGACCGTTATGGCATTCCGCTGCGTTTAGGCCGACAAAATCAAGCGCTGGAGTGGCGCGAGCACGGTTTCAAACCGGGTGTGTTTTTCGCCCAGGCCCAAGGGCGGCTGGTGATCGATGGCATTGAAGCGCTTAAATCAGCGTTTTGGGATTTCCCCTCATTCAGCCTCGAAGCGGTGTCACGTCAATTGCTCGGTGAAGGCAAAGCCATCGATAACCCCTGGCAGCGCATGGAAGAGATCAACTGGCGTTTTGCCCATGACAAACCGGCGTTGGCGAAGTACAACCTGAAAGACTGCGAGCTGGTGACGCGCATCTTTCAGCACACTGCCATCATGCCGTTCCTGTTGGAACGCGCCACCGTTAATGGCTTGGCGGTGGATCGCCACGGGGGCTCGGTGGCCGCGTTCGGTCACCTCTATATTCCGCGCATGCATCGCGCCGGGTTTGTCGCACCTAATCTCGGTGAAGTGGCCCCCGAAGCCAGCCCAGGCGGCTACGTAATGGATTCTCGCCCCGGCCTGTATGATTCGGTACTGGTGCTGGATTACAAAAGCCTCTATCCCTCGATTATTCGCACGTTCCTGATCGATCCTGTGGGTCTGGTTGAAGGGCTGGCACATCCGGATGATGCCGATTCGGTGCCCGGCTTCCGCCATGCACGCTTCTCGCGCCATACACACTGCTTACCGGCGATTGTGCAGCAGATTTGGCAAGGGCGTGAAGCCGCGAAGCGCGAGGGTAACCAACCTTTGTCGCAGGCATTAAAGATCATCATGAACGCCTTTTATGGCGTGCTCGGCACCAGCGCCTGCCGCTTCTTTGATCCTCGCCTGGCGTCATCGATCACCCTGCGCGGGCACGCCATCATGCAGCAAACGCGTCAACTGATTGAAGCCGAAGGTTTTGATGTGATTTACGGCGACACTGATTCGACCTTTGTCTGGCTAAAGAACGCGCACAGCGAAGCGGATGCTGCGGCAATTGGCCGTCGCCTGGCAGAACAGGTCAACAGCTGGTGGCAGCAGCATCTGCAGCAAACCTACGGGCTGGAGAGTGCACTGGAGCTGGAATACGAAACCCATTTCAGCCGCTTCCTGATGCCGACCATTCGCGGGGCCGAGCAAGGTAGCAAAAAGCGTTACGCCGGGATGATTCGTACCGACGGCACGGAACGATTGGTGTTCAAAGGGTTGGAATCCGTGCGCACCGACTGGACGCCGCTCGCACAGCAGTTCCAGCAAAATTTGTATGGTCGCATTTTCCGTGGCGAGCCCTGGCAAGAGTATATCCGTGAAACGGTAGCCCAGTTGCTGGCGGGCGAACTGGATGATCAGTTGGTCTACAAAAAGCGGCTGCGCCGGGCGTTAAAAGATTATGAAAAAAATGTGCCACCCCATGTGCGCGCAGCACGTATTGCCGATGAGCAAAATCGGAAACTACATCGTCCGCTGCAGTATCAAAATGGCGGCTCCATTCGCTATGTGATGGCGACAGCTGGCCCGGAACCGCTGGAAGCACGCAGCACGCCCTTAGACTACGATCACTACGTCACCAAGCAGTTACAACCGGTGGCGGAGGGCATTTTACCCTTTGTTGGCGATGACTTTGCTACACTCATTACTGGGCAGTTGGGGCTTTTTTGACAGGTGACGAATGCCTTGCCATCCAGTACCATAGCGCCCTTCCTGATTCTCACCGCAGATACAATCTGACCAAACTCTCGTTTGGCGGCGATGTATTGCCTGAGTACAGGTGAACTTCTTTATGGCATGTCAGAGAGTCGAGCTAAAAATATATGGTTTTTACACTGGGTCAACGCTGGATTAGTGATACAGAAAGTGAACTGGGACTGGGAACGGTTGTGGCGATTGATACGCGCATGATCACCATGATGTTTCCGGCAACCGGCGAAAACCGCCTGTATGCCCGCAATGATGCGCCCGTCACGCGTGTGATTTTTAATCCGGGTGACACCATCACCAACCACGAAGGTTGGCAGATGAGCGTCGATGAAGTCCGTAACGATAACGAATTAATGACTTACATCGGCACACGTCTCGATACCGCAGAAAGCGGCGTGGTGATGCGTGAAGTGATGCTGGATAGCAAACTGATATTCAGCAAACCTCAGGACCGTCTGTTTGCCGGTCAGCTCGACCGCATGGACCGTTTTGCGCTGCGTTTCCGCGCGCGTAAATACCAGAGTGAGCAGTATCGCTTGCCGATCAGCGGCTTACGCGGGATGCGCACCAATCTGATCCCCCATCAGCTGCACATCGCCCATGATGTGGGTCGCCGTCATGCCCCTCGCGTTTTACTGGCCGATGAAGTGGGCTTGGGTAAAACCATCGAAGCCGGGATGATCATTCAGCAGCAGTTGCTGGCTGGCCGCGCTGAACGTGTGCTAATCGTGGTGCCGGAAACCTTACAGCATCAGTGGCTGGTTGAGATGTTACGCCGCTTCAACCTGCGTTTTGCGCTGTTTGATGATGACCGTTACACCGAAGCGCAACACGACAGTGACAACGCCTTCGAAACCGAGCAGCTGATTATCTGCTCACTGGACTTCGTGCGTCGTAATAAACAGCGTCTCGAATTACTGGCCGATGCCGAATGGGATCTGCTGGTGGTTGATGAAGCCCACCACCTCGCCTGGAGCGAAGATGCACCCAGCCGCGAATACCAGGTAATTGAGCAGTTAGCGGAGAAAACCCCAGGCGTGCTGTTGCTGACCGCCACACCAGAACAGCTGGGCCTGGAGAGTCACTTCGCACGTTTGCGCCTGCTGGATCCTAATCGCTTCCACGACTTCAGCCAGTTTGTGGCTGAGCAGCAGAACTATCGCCCGGTGGCAGATGCCGTCAGCTCGCTGCTGGCCGACCATGCGATCAGCAAAGAAGAGATGAACCTGATCAACGACCTGATCGGCGAGCAAGATATTGAGCCGCTGCTGCAGGTCGCCAATAGCGATCGCGACGGCAAAGAGGACGCGCGCAAAGAGCTGGTTTCCATGCTGATGGATCGTCACGGCACCAGCCGCGTCCTGTTCCGTAACACGCGTAATGGCGTGAAGGGCTTCCCAAAACGCGAACTGCATCAGATCCGTTTGCCGCTGCCCGCGCAGTATCAAACCGCGATCAAGGTCTCTGGCATCATGGGAACGCGTAAAAGTGCTGAAGAGCGTGCGCGCGACATGCTGTATCCAGAGAAGATTTACCAGGAATTTGAAGGTGATAGTGGCACCTGGTGGAACTTCGATCCTCGCGTTGAATGGTTGATGGGCTATCTGACCAGCAACCGTAAAGAGAAAGTGCTGGTGATCTGCGCCCAGGCCGCCACTGCACTGCAGCTTGAGCAAGTGTTGCGTGAGCGCGAAGGCATCCGTGCCGCGGTGTTCCACGAAGGGTTATCGATTCTGGAACGCGACCGCGCTGCGGCTTTCTTCGCTTCTGAAGAAGAAGGTGCACAGGTGCTGCTGTGCTCAGAAATCGGATCGGAAGGTCGTAACTTCCAGTTCGCCAGTCGCCTGGTGATGTTTGACCTGCCATTCAACCCGGATTTGCTGGAACAGCGTATTGGTCGTCTCGATCGTATCGGTCAGATGCGCGATATCCAGATTCTGGTGCCGTGGCTGGAAAAAACCGCCCAGGCGGTGCTGCTGCGTTGGTACAACGAAGGGCTGGATGCGTTTGAGCACACCTGCCCAACCGGCCGCACCATTTACGACAGCGAATACAGCAAACTGATTGAATTCCTCGCGGCACCAGAGAACCCGCAAGGTCTGGATGAGTTCATCACAGAAAGCCGCAAACAGCACGACGCGCTGAAAGCCCAGCTGGAACAAGGCCGTGACCGCTTGCTGGAGTTGAACTCAAACGGTGGTGAAGCGGCGCAAGTGCTGGCGAATGCGATTGGCGAGCAGGATAACGACACCGATTTGGTCAACTTCGCGCTGAATCTGTTTGATATCGTCGGTATCAATCAGGAAGACCGCAGCGACAGCTTAATCGTGCTGACCCCCTCCGATCACATGCTGGTGCCGGATTTCCCAGGCTTACCAGAAGACGGCTGCACGGTGACGTTCAACCGTAACCAGGCGCTGTCACGTGAAGATACCCAGTTTATCACCTGGGAACACCCGCTGATCCGCAACGGTCTCGACCTGATTCTGTCGGGCGATACCGGCAGCTGCGCGCTGTCGCTATTGAAAAACAAGGCGCTGCCAGTGGGCACGCTGCTGGTTGAGATGATTTACGTCGTGGAAGCCCAGGCACCGAAGAGCCTGCAGCTCACGCGCTTCCTGCCGCCGACACCGGTACGTTTGCTGATGGACCGTGCCGGTAACAACCTGGCAGGTAAAGTGGAGTTTGAAAGCTTCAACCGTCAGCTGAATGCCGTTAATCGCCACACCGGCAGCAAGCTGGTTAATGCAGTTCAGCAGGAAGTGCACGAGATTCTGACGCAGGCCGAGAAGATGATTGTGCCCGAAGCACAGGCATTGATCGCTGCCGCGAAAGTGGAAGCGGATGAGAAGCTGAGCGCCGAGTTGTCACGCCTGGAAGCGTTGAAAGCGGTTAACCCGAACATCCGTGATGATGAGGTTGAAGCGCTGGAAAGCAATCGCGAGCAGGTGCTGGATAGCCTGGGCGATGCGGGCTGGCGTCTGGATGCGCTGCGTCTGATCGTTGTGACGCACCAATAATCGCTTAGGGTCACTACGACATGTTGATGGAAGCCTACAATCCGCCGCTGGAACCCTGGTTACATATTCTGTATCAGGACGAGCATATTATGGTGGTGAACAAGCCAAGTGGCTTGTTGTCCGTGCCGGGCCGGCTTGAGGAGCATAAGGACAGCGTGATGACGCGCATCCAGCGTGATTTTCCTCAGGCGGAATCGGTACATCGACTGGATATGGCGACCAGCGGTGTGATCGTAGTGGCGCTGAATAAAGCCGCGGAGCGAGAGCTAAAGCGTCAGTTTCGTGAGCGGGAGCCTGCTAAGTACTATGTCGCCCGCATCTGGGGCCATCCTGCTGCAGAAGAGGGCTTGATCGATCTGCCCTTGATTTGTGACTGGCCAAATCGGCCGAAGCAGATGGTGTGCTTTGAGAACGGTAAAGCCGCGCAGACCGAGTATCAGGTGCTGGAGTATGAAGCAGGAAACAGTGCTCGCGTGCGGCTTAAGCCAATTACCGGGCGCTCGCATCAATTGCGCGTGCATTTGCTGGCACTGGGTCATCCGATTCTGGGCGATCGTTTTTATGCCCACGAAGAGGCATTAGCGATGGCCGAGCGCTTGCAGTTGCATGCGGAGTCCCTGACGATCACCCATCCAGCCTTCGGCAATAGTATGACGTTTAAACAGCCAGCGGATTTTTAACGGCTGCCCTCATCCCAGCTTTCTCCCGCAAGCGGGAGAAAGTGACGTACAGTGTGATTTGTCAGTCTGAAACTTTAATAGAAATTTGCTCGTTCAGTCCCCTCGCCCGCTTGCGGGAGAGGGCCTGGGTGAGGGGGAAAAAGCCCTACTTAAACCCCTTTTCCTTACGAATCAGATCATAAGCCGCCTGAATCTCCTGCGCTTTCTGCTTCGCCATCTCCATCATTTCCGGTGGCAATCCTTTCGCCACCAGCTTATCCGGATGGTGCTCGCTCATCAGTTTGCGGTAAGCCCGTTTGATGGTGGTGCTGTCGTCACTGCTCTTCACGCCGAGCACGCTACACGCATCCTCTAACGTTGGCCCACGTTTCGCCTGCTGATAGGCACCGCCGTAAGACGAACCACCGCCGCCGAACTGTTGCCCGCCTTCCATCATGCGCAAGAACTGATCGAACTGAGTGCGCGAAATACCCAGCTCTTCAGCGATCACATACAGCACCTGACGCTCGTTGGGATGCAGTGATCCATCGGCGAACGCTGCCTGAATCTGAATTTCCAGAAACATCCGAATCAGATCGAAACGGCCAAAACAGGCGCTACGCAGCTCACGCAATTTATTACGCAGCGGATAGTCGCTCTGCTTACCTTCGCGGAAGGCCCTTTGGGCAGCCACGCGCGCATCGCCATGCAGCTGCATACGATCCATAAATAAAGAAGCAATCTGAATATCAGCTTCGGTGACGCGCCCTTTTGACTTGGTCAAATGGCCCATCACTTGAAAAGTGGTACTGAAAAACAGAGTTTGTCGCGCCTGATTGTTGGCGAAATAACCCTGTCCTTTTACGCTGCGCACTTTGTCAAACATATGGCCAATGAGCAGACCCAGTACAATGCCCCAAAAGCCTGCCCCGGAAAGTAAGCCGAGAGCCAGACCAATAACTTTTCCCCAGTAGCGCATAAACTCCTCAATTCGCCATGCTTGCGGCTGAAAATTGCATTATCATACCTTTCATTTACTTCAGTGCCTAACAGCAACGCGATCAGACAAGGATTAACACTGGCACAACGCCGGGCAGTAAGTTAGTCTCTGAGCCGATTGTCGGCATGATGCCCGTTCTCATGGAAATCCCGAACCGCGTATGAAAAAACAGATACCTACCCTGCTGGCAACCATGATTGGTGCAGCGCTCTATAGTCAGCAGACGTTCGCCGACGACCTTATGTCGCAGTGTATGCTGGGCGTGCCGAGCTACAACCGTCCACTGGTCAGTGGCGATACCAATTCGTTGCCTGTCACCATTCACTCTGACTCGGCCAAGGGTAACTACCCGAATGACGCGGTTTTTACTGGCAATGTTGACGTGCAGCAGGGCAATAGCCGCTTACGCGCCGATGAGATGCAACTGCATCAGCGCCAACAGGATGGGCAAACCACGCCAGTACGTACAGTCGATGCGCTGGGTAATGTGCACTATGACGACAATCAGGTCATCCTGAAAGGTCCGAAAGCATGGTCCAATCTTAATACTAAAGACACCAACGTCTGGAACGGCGACTATCAGATGGTCGGCCGTCAGGGGCGTGGCGTCGCCGATCAGATGAAACTGCGCGGTGATAACCGCTATACCATTCTGGAAAACGGTAGCTTTACATCGTGCTTGCCGGGTTCCAACAGCTGGAGTGTGGTTGGCTCCGAAGTGATTCAGGACCGTCAGGAAGAAGTGGCGGAGATCTGGAACGCGCGCTTCAAACTCGGCAATGTCCCGGTATTCTATAGCCCGTATCTGCAGTTACCGATTGGCGATCGCCGTCGTTCTGGTTTCCTGATCCCCAACGCGAAGTACGGCAGTAACAATGGCTTCGAGTTCATGTTGCCGTACTACTGGAACATCGCGCCACAGGCAGATGCCACTATTACGCCGCATTACATGAGTAAACGTGGTCTGCAATTGCAGAACGAATTCCGCTATCTGACCGTGTTTGGTGCCGGTTTGATGGAACTGGACTATCTGCCTTCAGATAAGCAGTACGACAACGACAAAGCGGTGCGTGGTATCGCCGAGAATGACAACTCCGATCGCTGGTTGTTCTACTGGCAGCATGCAGGCGTCTATGAACAGCACTGGCGTTTCAATGCTAACTACACCAAGGTGAGCGATCCTTACTACTTCAACGATCTCGACTCGAAGTATTACAATTCTACCGATGGTTACGCGACGCAGAAATTTAGCTTTGGCTATGCCGATACCAACTGGGATGCGACGTTGTCGACCAAAGACTTCCAGGTCTTTGGCACCACGGATTCCACCAACGTGTATCGTGCGATGCCGCAGCTGGATCTCAACGCTTATCAAAACGATATTGGTCCGTTTGATGGCCGTATTTATGCACAAGCAGTGAAGTTCACCAACGTGAACAGCAAAATGCCTGAAGCGACCCGTCTTCACATTGAGCCAACCTTAAACCTGCCGCTGTCGAATGGCTGGGCAAGCCTGGATACCGAAGCCAAATTCCTTGCCACCCATTACCAGCAAGACAATATTGACCGCTATAACAACAACCAAATCTCGGGTATCGACAGCACTGGGAATCACTTAGATGATTCGGTCAACCGCACCATGCCACAATTCAAAGTGGATGGGCGTCTGGTATTCGATCGCAATATGGATTGGGAGCCGGGCTACACGCAAACCCTGGAGCCGCGTGTTCAGTATCTCTACATTCCGTATCGCAACCAGAGCAATATCTATCCGTACGACTCCACCCTGCTGCAAACCGACTACACCGGTCTGTTCCGCGATCGTACTTACAGTGGTCTGGACCGCATCGCTTCGGCTAACGAAGTCTCAACCGGTTTGACCACACGAATTTATGATAACGATCTGGTTGAACGTTTTAACGTTTCTGTAGGTCAAATCTACTCGTTTACTCCTTCTCGTACCGGCGTAAACCAGACAAGTGACGAAGATGATACCGGCAGCCTGGTGTGGGCTGGCGATACCTACTGGAAAATCAGCGATCGCTGGGGCGCGCGCGGCGGACTGCAATATGACACCCGCCTCGATAACATCGCTCAAGGCAACGCCATTCTGGAATACCGCCAGGATGCCGATCGTATGGTGCAGTTAAGCTACCGTTACAGCAGCCCGGAGTATGTTGCTCAGGCCCTGAACAACTCCAGCTTGCTGACTAACCCGATTTATAAAAACGGGATTTCACAAGTAGGTGCGACCGGGAGCTGGCCGATTGCCGATGCCTGGTCACTGGTGGGGGGCTATTACTACGATACCCGCAACAGTCGTCCAGCTGAGCAGCTTATCGGCCTGCAGTACAGCTCGTGCTGCTATGCCATTCGTCTGGGTTACGAGCGCAAGATCAACGGTTGGGAAAACAACGACAGTAAGTACGACAACCAAATCTCATTCAACATTGAGCTACGTGGTCTGAGTTCTAACTATGGCTTAGGCACCAATGAAATGCTGCGTCAGGGCATCATCCCTTACCAGCGCGCTTTCTGATGTTGTGATGTTTGACAGGCTATCCCGCAGTGCGGAAACAACAATGGATAAAGTATGAAGAACTGGAGAATGCTGATTCTTGGTGTAGCGATTACCGCTAACACTGCGTTCGCAGCCCCACAAGAGGTTGATAAAGTTGCCGCAGTCGTGAACAACGGTGTGGTGCTGGAAAGTGACGTTGATAACATGATGCGCACCGTGAAATCACAGGCGCAGCAGGCACATCAGCAGTTACCTGATGACAAAACCTTGCGTCATCAGATCCTTGAGCGTCAGGTCATGGATGCCATCATTCTTCAGATGGGTGAAAAAGCCGGCCTGCAGGTCAGCGATCAGCAGCTGGATCAGGCGATCCAGAACATTGCCGCACAGAATAAGATGACCATGGATCAGCTGCGCAGCCGCCTGGCCTATGACGGTATGAATTACAACGCCTACCGTGCGCAAATTCGTCAGGAGATGCTGATTTCTGAAGTGCGTAACAATGAAGTGCGTCGTCGTGTGACCATTCTGCCACAGGAAGTTGATGCGCTGGCCGCTCAGGTCGGTTCACAAAACGCCCAAGGTACTGAGCTGAATGTCAGCCAGATCCTGCTGCCGCTGTCAGAAAATCCAACTCAACAGCAGGTTGACGATCAGGAAGCGCTGGCGCGTCAATTGGTAGGTCAGCTGAAAGGCGGTGCCGATTTCGGTAAACTGGCGGTCACCTACTCTGCCGATCCACAAGCACTGAAAGGCGGCAACATGGGCTGGGCAAAAATTGAAGAACTGCCAACCCTGTTCTCTCAGGCACTGAGCACAGCGAAGAAAGGCGACATCGTTGGCCCGATCCGTTCCGGCGTGGGCTTCCACATCCTGAAAGTGAACGATCTGCGCGGTGAGAGTAAAAATATCTCGGTGACCGAAGTACATGCACGTCACATTCTGCTGAAGCCGTCACCGATTCTCACTGACGCGCAGGCGCAGGCGAAGATCGAGCAGATCGCTGCTGATATCAAAAGTGGTAAAACCACCTTTGCTGCCGCAGCAAAACAGTTCTCTGACGATCCCGGTTCGGCTAACCAGGGCGGCGATCTCGGCTGGGCAACCCCAGAAATCTACGATCCGGCATTCCGTGATGCACTGCTGAAGTTGCAGAAAGGCCAGATCAGCGAGCCAGTACACTCATCCTTCGGCTGGCACTTGATTCAGCTGCTGGATACCCGCCAGGTGGACAAAACCGATGCAGCACAGAAAGAGCGTGCTTATCGCCTGTTGTTCAACCGTAAATTTGCTGAAGAAGCGCAGACCTGGATGCAGGAACAGCGCGCCAGTGCTTACGTGAAAATCCTGGACGGCAATGGCCAGTAACTATCGTGTGGTGATCACGCCCGGCGAACCCGCCGGGATTGGTCCTGATCTTACCGTTCAACTGGCCCAGCTTGACTGGCCGGTTGAGCTGGTGGTGTGTGCCGACGGTAATCTGCTCCGCCAACGCGCCAGCCAACTCGGCTTGCCGTTGATGCTGCGTGATTACCAACCTGGTGTGGCCGCGCAACCGCAGCAAGCGGGAACGCTAACAGTATTGCAGATCGATACCGCACAACCCGTGACGCCCGGTGAGCTCACCGTCGCAAACGGTCACTATGTGCTGGAGACGCTGGCACGCGCCTGCGATGGCTGCCTGAATGGCGAGTTCGCTGCGCTGATCACCGGCCCGGTTCACAAAGGCGTGATCAATGATGCCGGCATTCCGTTTACCGGCCATACCGAATTCTTTGCCGACCGAGCAGGCGGAGACCGCGTGGTGATGATGCTGGCAACGGAAGAGTTACGCGTTGCTTTGGCGACCACCCATCTGCCATTAAAAGATGTCTCCGATGCCATTACCCGCGACAGCTTGCATGAAGTGATCACCATTCTGCATCAGGACTTACAGCAGAAATTTGGCTTAGCGCAGCCACACATCTTCGTTTGCGGCTTAAACCCTCATGCTGGCGAAAGCGGTCACATGGGTCGCGAAGAAATTGATACCATTATTCCGGCGCTCGACGAACTGCGTCAGCAAGGCATTCAGCTCACCGGCCCCTTGCCAGCGGATACCTTGTTCCAGCCGAAATATTTGCAACATGCCGATGCCGTCCTGGCGATGTATCACGATCAGGGCTTACCGGTGCTAAAATTTCAGGGGTTTGGTCGTGCGGTGAATATCACCCTTGGCCTGCCCTTTATCCGGACCTCTGTCGACCACGGCACCGCGCTTGAATTAGCCGGCCAGGGCAAGGCAGAACCGGGCAGCTTTATCACGGCGCTTAATCTCGCCATCACTATGATCAAGAGCAGTAATGAATAATCGCGTCCACCAGGGGCACTACGCCCGTAAACGTTTCGGGCAGAACTTCCTGAACGATCAGTACATTATCGACAGCATTGTCTCCGCTATTCACCCGCAGAAGGGAGAAGCTATCGTGGAGATTGGTCCCGGCCTTGGCGCCTTAACCGAGCCCGTCGGCGAACGTCTCGATGCATTGACCGTTGTTGAGCTGGACCGCGACCTGGCCGCGCGTTTGCAGACCCATCCGTTCCTCGGCCCTAAGCTGACCATCTATCAGCAAGATGCGATGACCTTTGATTTCTCCGCTCTGGCGCAGGAGAAAGGTCAGCCGCTGCGTGTGTTCGGCAACCTGCCTTACAATATCTCCACGCCGCTGATGTTCCACCTTTTCAGCTATACTGGTTCGATTAAAGATATGCACTTCATGCTGCAGAAAGAAGTGGTTAACCGTTTGGTTGCCGGACCAGGCAGCAAAGCCTATGGTCGTCTGAGCGTGATGGCGCAATATTACTGCCAGGTTATTCCGGTGCTGGAAGTGCCACCTGAATCCTTTACCCCACCACCTAAAGTGGATTCCGCCGTGGTACGTTTGATGCCTTATGCACAGCCACCGCATCCGGTCAGCGATATTCGTCTGCTGAGCCGTATTACCACGGAAGCGTTCGGTAAACGTCGTAAAACTCTGCGTAACAGCCTCGCCCACATGTTTGCGGCCGGTGCGCTGGATCAACTCGATATTGATGCTTCGCTGCGTGCAGAAAATGTCACCGTGGCGCAGTATTGCCAACTGGCCAACTGGCTGGGTAACCATCAGGCTGAAACGCCGGAGAGCTGAGTGTATGAGTGAATTGGCCCGCGTCTGTGTCCATGTATTAAGCCAGTATGTGGAATCGCAATCCTTGCCCGACGAGGATCGCTACGTGTTTGCCTACACCATCACCATTCGCAACCTGGGGCGTAACAGCGTGCAGTTGCAGAGCCGCTACTGGCTGATCACTAATGGCAACGGTCGCGAGACGGAAGTACAAGGTGAAGGCGTGGTAGGCGAGCAACCGCACATTGCCGCTGGCGGCGAGTTCCAATACACCAGCGGCGCGGTGCTTGAAACGCCGATGGGCACCATGCAAGGTCACTATGTGATGATCGACGAAGAGGGCGAAGCGTTCCACGTCGAGATTCCCGTGTTCCGACTCGCAATACAAACCCACATTCATTAATCCTCCTCCGCCCGGCCAGTCCGGGCGGCGCGTTTTGATCGGACTGACGTAATGAGCACATACCTGATTGGCGATATTCACGGCTGTTATGACGAATTACGTGCGCTGTTGTCGCGCGTTGATTTCGATCCACAGCAAGATGAGCTGTGGCTAACGGGCGACTTAGTCGCGCGCGGGCCTGGTTCGCTGGACGTTCTACGCTACGTGAAATCGCTGGGGGATTGTGTGCGCCTGGTGCTGGGCAATCACGATCTGCATCTTCTGGCTGTTTATGCTGGCATCAGCCGTAACAAGCCGAAAGATCGCCTGACGCCGTTGTTAGAGGCAGCCGATGCGGATGAACTGATTAACTGGTTGCGTCGCCAACCACTGCTGCAGGTTGACGAAGATAAGAAGCTATTGATGGCGCACGCGGGTATCACACCGCAATGGGATCTCGACACCGCAAAACTGTGCGCGGCTGAAGTGGAAGCGGTGCTTTCCAGCGATACCTACCCCCTGTTCCTTGATGCGATGTATGGCGACATGCCAAACAACTGGACACCGGAACTGACGGGTCTGGCACGCCTGCGATTCAGCACCAATGCGCTGACACGCATGCGCTTCTGTTTCCCCAACGGTCAGCTGGATATGATCTGTAAAGAAGCGCCGAACTCTGCCCCACCGCCACTCAAACCCTGGTTCAATGTTCCCGGCAAGATTGGCAGTGAATATACGCAAATTTTTGGTCACTGGGCTTCACTGGAAGGTAAAGGCACGCCAAGCCATGTCATTGGTCTCGATACCGGTTGCTGCTGGGGCGGCACGCTGACCTTGTTGCATTGGGAAACCATGCAGTATCACGTGCAACAGTCCAATCGCGTACAGGCGATGGCCGAAAGCGCGGTCAGCGCCCATCCGCCACTCAGTGACGCGCAGTAAATAAAAAAAGCCCCGCCAGTTGAGCGGGGCTTTTTTTCGGTCGCCATAAATGACAACCCTACGATGACACTGCACGATTTTCGTCGGGCGCGCATCAAGGCAGACACAGCACGGCCTTCGTAGGGTGCGCATTGATGCGCACCAGGCAAAATTAGCGGCGGCGGTCCAGAATCTCAAAGCAGTAGCTATGTGAATTCTGCGCATCTGCATCGTGGAATTCACTAAAGGTTGACTGCCACTCATCCGGCTCGTAATCCGGGAACTGGGTATCGCCTTCCACTTCCGCATCAATATGGGTCAGATACAGACGATCCGCACGTGCCAGCATCTGTTCATAAATGCGGCCGCCACCGATCACCATCATCTCCTCGACGTCACCGGCAGCTTTAACCGCCTCATCCAGTGAAGTCACCCAAGTGACGCCTTCATGCGTCCCCGGCTGGCTGCTGACCACAATATTCAGGCGGCCCGGCAATGGGCGTCCAATGGATTCAAAGGTCAGGCGACCCATAATCACCGGCTTATTCAGCGTATGACGTTTGAACCACGCCAAATCTGCTGGCAGGTTCCATGGCATGGCGTTTTCCATACCAATAATGCGATCGGCTGCCAGTGCCGCGATGAGACTAATCATGTTAAAAGGCCTACAGGAAAAAAATTGGCGCCATCATACGTAAAGGCGAAAGTTTCGTCGATAGGCCGACCCCGCTATTTGCGTAAAGCTCCTATGCCACCGCATTTTTGTTATTGGACAGAGTTTTACACCGTGTTTCACAGCATATCTGGGAAGAGGCGCCAGAATAGTTCGGCGAAGCGGCACAATTCAGGGTGAAAACAGGGATTGATGGGATGGAGTGTAAAGAAAATCGCACTCTGTGCGACAAAGAAAAACGGCTCCCGCAGGAGCCGTTAAAACCACGATTAGAAGTCGTAGCGTACACGCACCAGGTTCATGTTACCCAGTGATTTATCGGTGCTGGAGGTAATCACATATTCGTAATCAATCTGGAAGCCGTAGTCCAGCTTGGTGCTGATACCTACGCCGTTATCGATACGCTTGTAGTTACGTCCGTTGACGAACTCCAGACGGTCGCCCATGAAGTATGGCTGGATAGATTTAACCGCATACTGGCCGATTGGGAACTTGTAACCCGCGAAGTATTCCACGCCCCACGCATCATCCGCGAAGTAGTTATTCACGGTGTTACGTTTGGTTGGTGAGAAGTTCTGATACCAACCGCCGCCAGCAGACAGCGTCCAGTTATCTGGCGTCCAGCTCAGCGCGGTGCCATAGATATTCTGGTCGTAATCTTTGCTTTCGCCAGTGCCTGGGTTGTGGATATCAGCACGCGTGTAGTTCCACGCGGTGCCCCACGCCAGATCTTTGGTGATGTGATAGTTCACACCCAGTGAGCCGCCGCCTTTACGCTTGTAACGCAGGCCGTTACCTGGCAGGTAGTTGTTATCTTCAAACAGATATGACGCATAAACATCTACATCGCCGAAGGTGTTTTTGTACTTCAGCATCTTACGTGAACGGTAAGAACCGTCGTAGTCGCCGTTGATACCGTTGCCTGGTGCCTGGGCCAGCATATCGTAGTCCCAGATATCGGTCTTCGCTCCCACCACATCATAATAAACGCTGTTCTGCTGACCAAAGGTCAGTTGACCCCAGGTTTTGCTCTTCAGACCGGTATACAGCTGACGACGCGTGGTGTTGTGAGCGCCATCCGCATAGTGGTTATCCCAACCCCACCATGCCGGGAAGTTCACACCCAGCTCGTAGTAGCTGACCCAGCTAATGTCATCAAACAGGTAGTAATCAGCAGAGAAACGGAAACGTGAACCGCCATCAAAGCCATTACGCTTGTAGGACTTGTCGTTCACACCCGCCTGATGCTGAAACTGTGGACGAATGCTGCCGCCCACTTTGAAATCAAGACGGCTGAGAGGATCGCCCGCCTGCGGATCCTGCTTCAGCAGGGTAATTTCCGCCTGGCTGGCGAGAGGAGCAGCAACTAACAATGCAGCCACTGCACTGAGGGTGAAAGCACGCATTTTCATTTTTTATATCCCAGTTAAGGTGAGCGCTCTATTAATGAGCGTGCGGAATAGTACGGTGCGCTGACTGGGATCTTATTTATAAATTTGTGCGAATAATCCGAGGTGTAACCGGTATCGCATCAACTGATAAAAACTATGTCAAATCAATAGATTTTTAACACATAACGATATTCAACAAGGGGAAAATAGGCGAAAAAAAACGGCCCTTTTAGGGCCGTTTTATTCAGGTCAATTTAGGGATTACCCTTTGATTTGCGCATGCATTTCCTGCACAGAAATCACTTTCTCGGTTGGGTCCGCGTTCAGCGCCATGGCTGTGGCGAATCCACCGTTCAACGTGGTGTCATAGTGCACCTTATATTGCAGCGCACTGCGGCGAATCAGTTTTGAATCTTCAATCGCCTGACGTCCTGCGGTAGTGTTCACGATGTAGGTGTATTCACCGTTCTTCAGGCGGTCCTGGATATGTGGACGGCCTTCATGCACCTTGTTCACCAGACGCGGGTTGATACCCGCTTCGCCCAGCACCACTGCGGTACCGTGCGTGGCATCTAACTCGAAGCCAAACTTTTGCAACTTAGCGGCCAGGTCAACAATACGCTTCTTATCACCTTCGCGCACTGACAGCAGGGCACGACCGGTTTTCTTCATATTGCTCTGTGCACCCAGCATCGCTTTGGCGAAGGCTTCAGCGAAGGTACGACCAACGCCCATCACCTCACCGGTAGAGCGCATCTCTGGGCCAAGGATAGGGTCAACACCCTGGAACTTGTTGAACGGCAGTACCACTTCTTTAACAGAGTAGTAAGGTGGAATCACCTCTTCCGTTACGCCCTGCTCGGCCAGCGTTTTGCCTGCCATCACGCGTGCGGCCACTTTCGCCAGCGGTACACCCGTGGCTTTTGACACAAACGGCACGGTACGCGCGGCACGTGGGTTCACCTCAATCAGGTAAACTTCGTTGTCTTTCACCGCGAACTGCACGTTCATCAGACCGCGCACGTTCAGCTCAAAGGCCAGTTTTTCCACCTGCTGACGCATCACGTTCTGGATGTCGGTGCTCAAGGTGTAAGCCGGCAGTGAACAGGCAGAGTCACCAGAGTGAACACCCGCTTGTTCGATGTGCTCCATGATGCCGCCAATCAGCACGCGCTCACCGTCGCAAATCGCGTCAACGTCGACTTCCACCGCATCATCCAGGAAGCGGTCGAGCAGCACCGGCGCATCGTTAGACACAGAGACGGCGGTCTGGAAGTAACGCTTAAGGTCGATTTCATCGTAAACGATTTCCATCGCGCGGCCGCCCAATACATAGGAAGGGCGCACCACCAGTGGATAGCCGATACCGGCCGCTTTCTCAACCGCTTGTTCCAGGGTAGCAACAGTGGCGTTAGCCGGTTGCTTCAGGCTCAGGCGATCAACCGCCTGCTGGAAACGCTCACGGTCTTCGGCACGGTCAATCGCATCCGGGCTGGTACCAATCACCGGCACGCCGGCTGCTTCCAGCGCACGCGCCAGCTTCAGTGGCGTCTGACCACCGTACTGCACGATCACGCCTTTTGGCTTCTCAATGCGCACGATTTCCAGTACGTCTTCCAGGGTAACCGGCTCGAAGTACAGACGGTCTGAGGTGTCATAGTCAGTCGATACGGTTTCCGGGTTACAGTTCACCATAATGGTTTCGTAACCGTCTTCGCGCAGCGCCAACGCCGCGTGTACGCAGCAGTAGTCGAACTCGATACCCTGGCCGATACGGTTTGGACCGCCACCCAGAATCATGATTTTGTCACGATCCTGGTTTGGATTGGCTTCACACTCTTCTTCATAAGTTGAGTACATGTACGCGGTATCGGTTGAGAATTCCGCCGCACAGGTATCCACGCGTTTGTAAACCGGATGCAGGTTGAACTGCTGACGCAGTTTGCGGATTTCACTCTCAGCGACGCCCGCCAGGTTTGCCAGACGCACGTCAGCAAAGCCTTTGCGCTTCAGGGCACGCAGGAAATCAGCATTCAGTGAGTTCACTCCTTCACGTGCAACCTGCTCTTCCAGACGCACCAGCTCTTCGATTTGTACCAGGAACCAGCGGTCAATGTTGGTCAGGTTGAACACGCCATCGACAGACATACCCGCACGGAACGCATCCGCAATGTACCAGATGCGGTCAGAACCGGCATCTTTCAGCTCGCGGCGGATACGGGTCAAGGCTTCTGCGTCATCCAGATCCACTTTAGGGTCGAAACCGCTCGCACAGACTTCCAGACCACGCAGTGCTTTCTGCATTGACTCCTGGAAGGTACGGCCAATCGCCATCACTTCACCCACCGACTTCATCTGCGTGGTCAGACGGTCATTCGCGCCAGCAAATTTCTCGAAGTTGAAGCGAGGAATCTTGGTAACAACATAATCGATTGAAGGCTCGAACGACGCTGGGGTACGACCACCCGTGATATCGTTCATCAACTCGTCGAGCGTGAAGCCTACCGCCAGTTTCGCCGCCACTTTCGCAATCGGGAAGCCGGTGGCTTTAGACGCCAGCGCTGATGAGCGTGAAACACGCGGGTTCATCTCGATAACAATCAGGCGACCATCTTTCGGGTTCACCGAGAACTGCACGTTTGAACCACCGGTTTCCACACCGATTTCACGCAGTACCGCCAGCGAGGCGTTACGCATGATCTGGTACTCTTTGTCCGTCAGGGTTTGCGCTGGCGCCACGGTGATGGAGTCACCGGTGTGGATACCCATCGCATCGAAGTTTTCGATGGAGCAGACGATGATGCAGTTGTCGTTTTTATCACGCACCACTTCCATCTCGTACTCTTTCCAGCCAATCAGCGACTCATCAATCAGCAGCTCATTGGTCGGCGACAGGTCAAGGCCGCGCTCACAAATCTCTTCAAACTCTTCACGGTTATAAGCGATACCGCCGCCGGTGCCGCCCATAGTAAAGGAAGGACGGATGATGCAAGGGAAGCCAACATCTTCAGCCACAGCCAGCGCTTCTTCCATGGTATGTGCGATACCTGAACGCGCGGTGTCCAAACCGATGCTCTTCATCGCCACGTCGAAACGGCGACGGTCTTCGGCTTTATCAATGGCGTCTGCGGTGGCACCAATCATGGTGACGCCGAACTCTTCCAGTACACCCTGACGCTCCAGCTCCAGCGCGCAGTTCAGCGCGGTCTGACCGCCCATGGTTGGCAGCACTGCATCCGGGCGCTCTTTTTCGATGATTTTACGCACCACTTCCCAGTGAATTGGCTCGATGTAGGTCGCATCGGCCATTTCCGGGTCGGTCATGATGGTCGCCGGGTTGGAGTTCACCAGAATGACGCGGTAACCCTCTTCACGCAGCGCTTTACAGGCTTGCGCACCGGAGTAGTCAAATTCACATGCCTGGCCGATAACGATCGGGCCAGCGCCAAGGATCAGGATGGATTTTATGTCTGTACGTTTTGGCATCGTGGGCTCCTGATTACTTCGCGTTAGAACGGTAAGCTTCGATCAGTTCGATAAAGTGATCGAACAGCGGCGCCGCATCGTGCGGGCCTGGGCTCGCTTCGGGGTGACCCTGGAAGCTGAAGGCCGGTTTATCGGTGCGATGAATACCTTGCACAGTCTGGTCGAACAGCGACACATGCGTAACACGCAGATTCGCCGGTAACTGGCTGTCATCGACGGCAAAACCATGGTTCTGCGCGGTAATCATCACCGTGTTGTTATCCAGGTCTTTCACCGGATGGTTGCCGCCGTGATGGCCAAGTTTCATCTTAATGGTCTTAGCACCGCTGGCCAGCGCCAACAGCTGATGGCCAAGGCAGATACCGAACACCGGAATATCGGTTTTCAGGAACGCCTGAATAGCGTTGATGGCGTAATCGCACGGTTCCGGGTCACCCGGTCCGTTTGATAAGAAGATGCCATCGGGATTGAGTGCCAGCACCTCTTCAGCGCTGGTTTTCGCTGGGACAACCGTCAGGCGGCTGCCGCGATCCACCAGCATGCGCAGGATGTTGCGCTTCGCACCGAAGTCATAAGCAACAACATGGAATGGCAACTCTGCGGCAGTTTTCTGTTCTGGCAGATCACCTTCCAGCGTCCAGCTACCTTGTTGCCACGCGTAGGTTTCCGCGGTGGTCACTTCTTTCGCCAGATCCATGCCTTTCAAACCCGGGAATGCCTGCGCCTTCTGCAGCGCCAGTGCGGCGTCTGGGTTATCCCCTGCAATGATGCAGCCACTCTGCGCGCCCTTCTCACGCAGCAAACGGGTCAGTTTGCGCGTATCAATATCGGCGATGCCCACAATGTTATTGCGCTGCAAGTAGGCTGACAGGCTCTCTTCACTTCGGAAGTTGCTGGTGATCAGCGGCAGGTCGCGAATGACAAGGCCTTGTGCATGGATTTGGCTGGATTCTTCATCGGCGGCGTTAACGCCAACATTGCCGATATGGGGATAAGTGAGGGTAACGATTTGGCGGGAATAGGAAGGATCAGTGAGGATTTCTTGATAACCAGTCATTGACGTATTGAAAACGACTTCCCCCACTGCCGATCCTGTTGCCCCGATGGCCCGACCGTGGAATTGGGTTCCGTCTTCCAGAACCAAGAGCGCTGACTTAATCAAAACATCCTCCAGGGAATAAACAGTCATAATATTTGCATATTAATTCAAAATACATGCCCGAATCAATGCAAAATCCGCCTGACTGCTCGAATTTTGGCAAATTGCGCGCATTCTAATGATCGACCTGCAGCTTGTCTACCCTGAGTGGTTATTTTTTTGTATTTTTAGAGCACTTGAATGTTAAAAACTGAGAAAGGCGATAAAAGAGTGAGGAAAGTGGGAAAAATAAACGGTTGCTGAGCGGCAATAATCGGAAAATCGTGCTACACCGCATAAATTTTTGACCAAATGGTCAAAATTGACGTCATTTTGAATCAAAATCGATCACAAACTCATTAAAACAAAGAACTCAGCCAATTAATAAACCTAAATTATCATTTTAAAGACAAAATAAAGGGCAATGAAAACATTGCCCTATTCAATCAACATCTTACCGATTGAAATAACCACATCACGATGGTTCACAACACTCACAACATCGATAAATCCAGCACATCACGCATATCATAAAGGCCAGATTTCTTAGTCTTTAGCCAACTTGCCGCTTTAACCGCGCCATTTGCGAAGGTCATACGGCTGGAGGCCTTGTGGGTAATCTCTACGCGCTCACCAATATCGGCAAACATAGCAGTATGCTCACCCACGATATCGCCAGCACGCACCGTGGCAAAACCAATGGTTTGCGCTTTACGCTCACCGGTATGGCCTTCACGCGCGTAGACCGCGTGCTCGTCCAGTTTCCAGTTCATCGCATCGGCAATCGCTTCACCCATCGCTAACGCTGTACCTGATGGTGCATCAACTTTATGACGATGGTGCGCTTCAACGATTTCAATATCGGCATAGTCGCCCATCACCTTCGCCGCCTGCTGTAACAGGTTCAGCACCAGGTTGACGCCCACGCTGAAGTTGGCGGCAAACACGATGCCAATCTCTTCCGCCGCAGCGCGAATCGCCTCTTTTCCAGCTTCATCAAAACCGGTGGTGCCAATCACCATCGCCTTTTTATGCTCACGGCAGAACGCCAGATACTCCAGCGAGCCTTCCGGGCGGGTGAAGTCGATCAGCACATCGAAATCATCAACCACTTTCAGCAAATCGTCGGTCAGGGTCACACCGATTTTACCGATGCCCGCCAACTCTCCGGCATCAGTGCCCAGCAGTGAAGAACTGCTGCGGGCAAAAGCGGCGCCTAAGGTTACGCCTTCCGCCTGCTGCGCGGCCTGAATTAAATTGCGTCCCATGCGGCCCGGCGCACCAACGATAGCAATGCGGATATCACTCATATTTATTCATTCCTGATACAAATCTATGCATGCAAAGCGTAAACAGGTTAACGGTCAGATAACAGTCACGCCACAATAAAAAAGGGATAATAAGAATTTTACGCCAGCCGCCAAACATTATCAGTAAATGCAATCCCACCTGCTGGAAGTGGTCTTTGGCATGGCGACAGACAAAGAAAAGGCCGAACAATGTCGGCCTGATTCTGAAGCAGCGCACGTCAACGCTTACTGCACGTTGCGCACTTCGACGCGCAGCTCTTTCGGTACTTCAAACACGATATTCTCTTCACGGCCAATCAGCTCAATGGCCGCTTCACCGCCCAGTTCACGCAGGCGTTGGATCACCTGCTGCACCAGAATATCAGGTGCTGAGGCACCGGCCGTCACACCAATGATCTGTTTGTCTTTCACCCACTCTTCCTGGATGTCATCCGCTGAATCAATCAGCTTCGCCAGTTTTCCTGCACGCTGTGCCAACTCGGCCAGGCGATTAGAGTTAGAGGAGTTTTTCGAACCGACCACCAACACCACTTCAGCATCACGCGCCAATACGCGCACCGCTTCCTGACGGTTGGTCGTGGCGTAACAGATGTCATCTTTGCGCGGCCCGATAATCGCCGGGAAGCGCTGGCGCAGTGCATCGATCACGTCCGAAGTATCGTCAACCGACAGCGTGGTCTGCGTCATAAAGCACAGATTGCCTTCGTCTTTGACGCTCAGCTTGAACACATCTTCCGGCGACTCGACCAGATACATGCCACCCTTAGGGTTGTTGTACTGCCCCATGGTGCCCTCCACTTCTGGATGACCGGCATGACCAATCAGAATAGCTTCAACACCTTTACGGCTGGCACGTGCGACTTCCATATGCACTTTGGTCACCAGCGGACAAGTCGCATCAAACAGCATGGTGAGGTTACGTGCTTTGGCTTCAGCACGAACGGCCTGAGAAACCCCGTGCGCCGAGAAGATCAGGATGGCGTTATCGGGCACTTCGCTGATCTCTTCGATAAAGATCGCACCGCGATCACGCAAGCTGCTCACCACATAACGGTTATGCACCACTTCATGACGCACGTAGATGGGCGCGCCGTACATCTCCAGCGCGCGCTCCACGATACTGATGGCGCGATCCACGCCAGCACAGAAACCGCGAGGGTTAGCTAACAGGATTTGCATCACTACCCTCCAGTACCGGATCAATCTCCAGCACTTCAATTTCAAACTGAATGCGCTGACCGGCCAGCGGATGGTTAAAATCGACGGTGATCGAGTCACCGGAAACTTCACGGATTACGCCGGGCATTTCACTGCCACCCCGACCGCTGAACAGCATGATGGCCCCGACTTCCGGCTCACCTGCATCCTTGAAATCACGACGCGAAAAGTACTGGATCAGATCCGGGCTGGTGCCACCAAAGGCATCATCTGGTGCCAGCGTAAAGGTGTGCTTATCACCGACTTTACGCCCGAGCAGTTCCTTTTCAAGCGCACCTGACAGGCTGCCATCACCCAGACGGAACAGCGCGGGTTTGCCATTGGCGCGTGTGGATTCGGCGGTCGAGCCATCTTCCAGCTTCAATGTGAAATGCACCAGCAACGCGCTATCGCGCTGAACGGAGTCCATCATCTGTTGTTACCCTTTCTCTTTGACCTGTTTATCTTTCGGCGTGAGGAAACCTTCCAACACCACCAAGGCAGCACCGATGCAGATTCCGCAGTCGGCGATATTAAAGGTGGCGAAGTGCCAGTCGCCGACATAGAAGTCGATGAAATCGACCACGAAGCCGTGATAAGCACGATCAAACAGGTTTCCCAACGCTCCGCCGATAATCAGCGCATAAGCAATATTGGTTAATTTGTTGCTGGCGCGGTTGCGATACATCATCACCACCAGCGACACGACAATCGCAATCGCGATGCCGGCAAAGAACCAGCGCTGCCAGCCGCCTTTGTCCGCCAGGAAACTGAACGCCGCACCATAGTTATGCGCGTAGAACAGATTCAAAAACGGTATCAGCGGCTTGGTCTCGTGCAGCATCATGTTGTTCATGATCCACTGCTTGCTGGCGAAATCGATCACGATGACCACCAGCACCAGCCACAACCAACGCAATCCGGTCGAGCAGAGTTTACTCATCAGGCAAATTTCCGCACTTCACCGTTGCCGGCTACGTTGGTGTAACAACGACCACAGACCGCAGCATGCTCCGGATTCTGGCCAACGTCGGTAGTGTAATGCCAGCAGCGCGGACATTTCTCGCCTTCTGCTTTATGCAGCGCAATTTTCAGACCTTTCAGTACTTCGCTCTGCTGTGCTTCATCACTTGCGGTGGCGTAATCAGCCACGATCGCGCCTGAGGTCAGCAACACAAAGCGCAGTTCATCGCCCAGCGCCTGCAATTTGGCCGCCAGCTCAGCGTCTGCGTACAGCGTGACGGTGGCTTCCAGTGCGCCGCCGATGCGCTTATCGCTACGCGCCTGCTCGATCACTTTGTTGACTTCACCGCGCACTTTCAGCAGGTCATCCCAGTAAGCATCGTTCAGAGCTTCGTTATCGGCCAGACCAAACAGACCTTGGTACCACTCTTCGGTGAACACGTATTTCGCACGCTCGCCCGGCAGGTAGCCCCAGATCTCATCGGCGGTGAAGGACATGATCGGTGCCATCCAGCGCACCAGTGCTTCAACGATGTGCCACAGCGCGGTCTGGCAGCTGCGACGCGCCAGGCTATCACCTTTGGCGGTGTACTGGCGATCTTTGATCACATCAAGATAGAACGAGCCCATTTCGATGGAGCAGAAATGCATCAGACGCTGCACCACTTCGTGGAAATCGTAGTTGTCATAAGACTGGACGATATCCTGCTGTGCTGCCAGCGCACGGCCGACGGCCCAACGATCCACCACCACCATCTCTTCTGGCTTCACGCAATCAGTGGCCGGGTTAAAGCCTGCGAGGTTAGCCAACAGGAAGCGCGCGGTGTTACGGATACGACGATAGCTGTCCGCCGCACGCTTCAGGATTTCATCGGAAACCGCCATTTCACCGGAGTAATCGGTTGAGGCCACCCACAGACGCAGAATGTCCGCGCCGAGTTTGTCCATCACGTCTTGTGGCGCAACGGTGTTACCGATGGATTTCGACATCTTGCGGCCCTGACCATCCACGGTGAAGCCGTGCGTCAGTACCTGACGATAAGGCGCTTTGCCTTTCATCGCTGTAGAGATCATCAGAGAAGACATGAACCAGCCGCGATGCTGATCGGAACCTTCCAGATACATATCCGGCGTATGGCCGCCGAATTCAGGGCGCGCATCCACCACGGAATAGCTGGTTGATCCGGAGTCGAACCACACATCCAGCGTATCCGGCACTTTGACGTAGTTGTCTGCGTCATCGCCCATCAGATCGCGCGGATCGAGATCCCACCAGGCCTGAATACCATCCTGCTCAACGCACTTGGCCACTTTCTCCATCAGCTCAAGCGTATCCGGATGCAGCTGCTCGGTCTCTTTGTGCACGAACAGCGCCATTGGCACGCCCCACGTACGCTGACGTGAGATACACCAGTCAGGACGATTCGCCACCATCGCTTCGATACGCGCCTGGCCCCAGTCAGGGATCCACTGCACGCCTTTGATCTCTTTCAGCGACTGCGCACGCAGACCTTTCTGATCCATGCTGATGAACCACTGTGGGGTCGCACGGAAGATGATCGGCGTTTTGTGGCGCCAGCAGTGCGGATAGCTGTGCAGCAGTTTCTCAACGTGCAGCAGTGCACCTTTTTCTTTTAACAGCTCAACGATCATGTCGTTGGCTTTAAATACATTCACGCCATCCAGCGTTGGATAGGTGCCTGGCAGATACGCGCCATCTGGACCCACTGGGTTAGCGGTTTCCAGACCGTATTTCTGACCGATCACATAGTCATCTGGGCCGTGGCCAGGCGCGGTATGTACCGCACCGGTACCCGCTTCCAGCGTCACGTGCTCGCCTAAGACGACTTTGGATTGGATCTGCTCAAGGAATGGATGCTGGAACAGCTGCAGCTCAAGCGCGGCACCGTTGCATTCGCCCAGTACCTTCCACTCAGCGATGCCCGCGCGCTTCATCACGCTCTCAACCATCTCTTTGGCGAGGATCAGGCTACGACCTTCGATCTGCAGCAGCTGGTATTCGAACTCTGGATGCAGAGAGATACCGCGGTTAGCTGGCATGGTCCACGGCGTGGTGGTCCAGATCACCAGTGAAACCGGACCTTCTGAGGCCGCAACACCAAATTTCGCACGCACCGCGTCCGCATCGACGGCGTTGAACATCACATCGATAGAGGGAGAGGTTTTGTCGTAGTACTCGACTTCAGCTTCAGCCAGCGCTGAACGGCAATCCATGCACCAGTGCACCGGCTTAGCACCTTTGTGCAGATGGCCGTTGCCGATGATTTTACCCAGCGCACGAATGATGTTGGCTTCAGTTTTGAAGTTCATGGTCAGGTACGGGCGATCCCAGTCACCCAGCACGCCCAGACGGATGAAGTCTTTCTTCTGACCTTCAACCTGCTCTGCGGCATAATTGCGGCAGGCTTCACGGAACTCCGCGGCGCTGACTTTCTCGCCCGGCTTACCAATCATCTGCTCAACTTTGTGCTCAATCGGCAGACCGTGGCAGTCCCAACCTGGCACATACGGCGAGTCATATCCCGCCATGCCTTTCGACTTAACGATAATGTCTTTCAGAATCTTGTTAACGGAGTGACCAATATGAATGCTGCCGTTCGCATAAGGAGGGCCATCATGCAAAATAAAGGTTTTTTTCCCTTTTTTGGCTTCGCGGATGATGCCGTACAGGTTGTCATCATACCAACGTTGCAGCATTCCCGGTTCGCGTTTGGCCAGATCGCCACGCATCGGGAACCCCGTTTCCGGCAAATTCAGGGTAGATTTATAGTCACTCATCAGATTCTCGGTTCCGTATTTCGGTCATTAAGCCGGTGCGTTAAGCCCAAAGAATTGGCGGGCCGTCACCACATCTTTCGCAATTTGTTCTTTCAGCGCGTCCAGCGAAGCGAAACGCTGTTCGTCGCGAATCTTCTGTTTCAACACCACATCAATGTGATGCCCATAGAGATTCATATGTGTGTCGAGCAGGTGAACTTCAAGCTGCTGACGCAGACCTTTTACCGTTGGACGTGTGCCAATGTTAGCCACGCCGGGAATGGGTTTGTCACCCAGGCCTAAAACTTCAACCGCAAAAACCCCCTTCACCGGCGTTACCGTGCGGCGTAAAGGAATGTTCGCGGTGGGAAAACCAATCGTGCGGCCCAGTGCATCACCGTGCACTACGCGGCCTGAAATGCTGAACGGATGGCCCAACAGCGCCTGTGCCTGCGCAAAATCATCCTGCGCCAGCGCCTGTCGTACCGCAGTGCTGCTGATACGTTTGCCGCCATCACAATAAGACTGGGTGCTGATGACTTCGAAGCCATACTCGACACCGGCTTTCTGTAATAACAGGAAATCCCCCTGGCGACCAGCGCCAAAGCGGAAATCATCCCCCACTGCGAGGAACTTCACATCGAGTTTATCCACCAGCAACTCGGCGATAAAACTTTGTGCGGAGTGCGCGGCAAAGCGGCGATCAAAACGGACGCAGAGCACGGCATCAACGCCAGCCTGTTCGAGATACTTCAGTTTTTCACGCAAACGCGTCAGGCGCGCTGGCGCTTTATCACCAGCAAACAATTCAAGCGGTTGCGGCTCAAACAGCATCACCACCACCGGCAGGTTGCGTTTACGTCCCTCGGCAATCAATTCCGCCATCAAAGCCTGGTGGCCGCGATGGACGCCGTCGAAATTGCCAATGGTCAGGACGCAGCCGCGATGCTGCTCTTTCAGATTATAAATACCGCGGATAAACTTCATGGCTGACTCAAACCGGTGGAAATCGGCGGATTATACCCTTGAATGGCCTTCAGGTTAACCCGTATACGTGCCTTTCCTGTGTATGGTGCGGCTTAAAGCGCACGCAACCCATTGCTCAGGCAGGTAATGAAGATTTTTAGTGCGAAATACTGTATTCATCGCCGGGTTGCTGGTAGAATCCTGCGCCATCAATTACGTAATCAAGCGCCGTTGCTAAAACGACGCTTATTTGCACAAATCCATTGACAAAAGAAGGCGCAAAAGGCATAGTCCTCGGCCTTTGATTTGTCCATATAGATCACATTTGGGAGTTGGACCTTGGCTAATATCAAATCAGCTAAGAAACGCGCCGTAACATCTGAGAAACGTCGCAAGCATAACGCAAGCAACCGTTCAATGATGCGTACTTTCATCAAGAAAGTATACGCGGCTATCGCAACAGGCGACAAAGCTGCTGCGCAGAACGCATTCAACGAAATGCAACCAATCGTGGACCGTCAGGCTGCTAAAGGTCTGATCCACAAAAACAAAGCTGCACGCCATAAAGCAAACCTGGCTGCACAGATCACCAAACTGGCTTAATCGCCTGTTAGGTTATCGCTTTGTCGAAAGAACCGGCGCTTAGCCGGTTTTTTTATGCCTGCTATTCAGCATTAAACAAGTCGCTGAAATCCCGATTGCAGATGCGCTGCACCGCCGGATGTTGAATCATGCGCTCGGCAAAGATCACGTGATACTCCTCCATGACCGCCTCTAACCGCCCGATCTCACGAATCGAATTATCGTGATAGATCTCTGAGCCATATAGCGTCGGCGCCACAAAAATCGCGTTGTTTTGCGCGCCAAAGGCCTTCATTAATGCCGCATCATCAAACTCACCCAGAATCTCAACCTGCAATCCCTGATGGTGAATCCAGTTTAGTAACTTGCGCCCCAACATCGATCGACGCCCCGGAAGCAGCAAACGGCGCTGCTCTAAACAAGCGGGAAATGAACTATCCGGCAAAGGCGCATTACACCAGAAACTAATCGGGCACTCCCCCAGTTTTACCGAAAACAGCCCTTCCTGTTGTGTCGAGTCGATGGGGCAATCAGAGAGGATCATATCCAGCTTGTGCTGGCTCAACTGCTCCAGCAGCATCTCGTGCGTTGACTCAAAACAGCGCAGATGAAGGCTCTCATCCGACACCACAGCCGCTTCCAGTACTTTACTCACTAACTGCTTGGACAACGCATCCGCCACGCCCACATCAAACAGCACGTGAGACTCTTTGCGATAGTTAACGATATCCAGCATCTCCTGGCTAAGCATGAACATGCGATCGGCATAGCGAAACACGAGCTGACCCAGCTCGTTGGGCACTAATCCACGCCCTTGTCGCCGGAAAAGTACGCCGCCAAGCTGCACCTCTAGCGCTTTGATCTGCCCAGTGACCGTTTGTGGTGTCAGGCACAGGACATCAGCTGCACGCACCACCGAGCCGGTTTTACACACCTGCCAGAAATAATAGAGATGATTAAAGTTGAGCTGATTCATCGTAAAAAAGGAGGCTTTCACCTCCTTCCTTGGTTAGCGCAGCTTGATGCGCAGCAGGGTATAGCCAATCACTGCCGACAACAGCGAACCGCTGAGGATACCGAGTTTAGAGAAGGTCACCAGTTGCTCATGAGCGGCATCAAAGGCCAGCGAGCTAATAAATATCGACATGGTGAAACCAATGCCACAGAGCACACCAATCGCCATGATATCGCGGATTCTGGTGCCGTTCGGCAACACGGCCAGCCGCCACTTCACCGCCAGCCAGCAGAACAGCGTAATCCCCAATGGCTTACCAATCAGCAGACCAAGAATAATACCCAGCGGCTCCGGTGACAGCACATCCCCAAAGGTAATGCCGCTCAACGAGATGCCGGCGTTAGCGAAGGCGAACAGTGGCAGAATCAGCCAGTTCACCCACGGCATTAATCCGTGTGCCAGATGCTCTGCAGGCGAATGCCCTTCTTTCTCTTCCAGTGGCACAAAGAAGCCGACAATTACGCCCGCCAGCGTGGCATGGACACCCGATTTCAGCACCGCCGTCCACAGCACGATACCCACCAGCATATAGACTGCGATGTTACGCACGCCGCAGCGATTCAGGATCGCTAACAGCACGATGGCGCCTGCCGCCACGCTGAGCGACAGCACAGAAAGATCGCTGGTATAGAACAGCGCGATAATCACAATAGCGCCGAGATCGTCAATAATCGCCAGGGCCATCAGGAAGACTTTCAGTGCAGTGGGTACACGGCTGCCCAACAACGCCAACACACCGAGCGCAAAGGCGATGTCGGTTGCGGTCGGAATCGCCCAGCCATTACGCGCGATCTCGTCACCGTGGTTGAAGTAGAGGAAAATCAATGCAGGCGCGACCATACCGCCAAGAGCCGCAATCACCGGGAAGATAGCGCGATCACGGCTTGCCAGTTCACCGGTTATCAGCTCACGTTTGACTTCCAAACCAATCACCAGGAAAAACAGCGCCATCATGGCATCATTAATCCACAGCAACAGGTTTTTACTGATATCCAACGCACCGAAGCGAATTTGCACCGGCTCCGCCAACAGCGATTGATAGCCTTGCGCGGTGGACGGATTATTCGCAAGAATCATGGCCGCTACAGCAGCCAGAATGAGTACAATGCCGTTACTGGCATCGCTGGCGATAAAGCTTTTCAACAAGCTTCGAATACTACGGGGTTTGTTCACAACTCCTCCTGAGCAGGACAATTTTGACGGCTAGTGTAGCGGCGGACATACCTCGTTAAAAGCAGCTTATGTCTCGTTTATGGATCGGAAAAATCGATCTATTAACTAGCAGGCATAAAAAAAGCGGAGAGTCTCCTCTCCGCTTGATTGTGAACCACTAAACCGATTAACGGGTCAGATCGTCAAAGAACTTTTTCACACCGTCGAAGAAGCTCTTGGAGCGTGGGCTGTTTTTCTCACCCGTTGGGCCACCGAAACTCTCTTCCAGTTCACGCAACAGCGCTTTCTGTTTGTCGTTGAGGCTAACCGGAGTTTCCACCACTACACGACACAGCAAGTCACCCACCGCACCGCCACGCACCGATTTCACGCCTTTACCGCGCATACGGAACAGCTTGCCAGTTTGAGTTTCCGACGGCACTTTCAGCTTCACACGGCCATCCAGGGTCGGCACTTCAATCTCACCACCCAGCGCGGCCATGGCAAAGTTGATTGGCACTTCGCAGTACAGGTTATTATCTTCACGCTCGAAGATCGGGTGTTTCTTCACCGACACCTGAACGTAGAGATCGCCTGCTGGCGCACCGTGCTCTCCGGCTTCACCTTCACCGCTCAGACGAATACGGTCACCGGTGTCAACGCCCGCCGGAATTTTCACCGACAAGGTTTTCTGGCGCTCCACGCGGCCATGGCCGTGACAAGCGTTGCAAGGATCTTTGATTACAGAGCCACGACCGTGACAGGTCGGACACGCCTGCTGTACGGTGAAGAAGCCCTGGCGCATCTGCACCTGGCCCGCACCATGACAGGTCGAACAGGTCTGTGGCTGTGTACCCGCTTTGGCACCGCTGCCGTGGCAAACGTCGCACTCTTCCAGAGTTGGAATGCGGATCTCTTTGGTCACGCCGCGTACCGCTTCTTCCAGCGACAGCTCTATGTTGTAGCGTAAATCGGCGCCACGGGCAGCACGCTGACGGCGTCCACCACCAAAAATATCGCCAAATACGTCGCCAAAGATATCGCTAAAATCAGCACCGCCGCCGCCGAAACCACCGCCACCAAATCCACCGCCGCCCATGCCACCTTGTTCAAAGGCTGCATGACCATACTGGTCATAGGCCGCACGCTTTTGCGCATCGGTCAGGATCTCGTAGGCTTCTTTGATCTCTTTAAACTTCGCTTCGGCTTCTTTATTGTCCGGATTGCGATCCGGATGGTATTTCATCGCCAGGCGCTTATAGGCCTTTTTGATTTCACGCTCATCTGCGGATTTAGAGACGCCTAAGATCTCGTATAAATCACTCTTAGCCATATTTGTTCTGCCCTTAACATGATCGCACGGGCGTGGAGAGATCTCCTACGCCCGTGCTGGTTTCAACGACTGTCAGGCCAGCCGTTGTGCCCGGTCAGGGGCAATTATTTTTTGTCTTTAACTTCTTCGAATTCAGCATCGACAACATCGTCATCTTTCTTCGCTGAAGCGTCGCCCGCATCTGCTGCGCCCGCCTGGCCTTGCTGCTGTGCCAGTTCCATCAGTTTGCTTGAAACTTCCATCAGTGCCTGCATTTTGGCTTCGATGTCTGCTTTGTCTTCGCCTTTCAGCGCGGTGTTCAGCTCGGTCAGTGCAGACTCGATCGGTGCTTTGTCTTCAGCAGACAGTTTGTCACCGGCTTCATCCAACTGCTTACGGGTGCTGTGAGCAATCTGGTCACCCTGGTTACGGGTCTGTACCAGCTCTTCGAACTTACGGTCAGACTCGGCGTTAGCTTCCGCGTCACGCACCATTTTTTCGATCTCTTCTTCGTTCAGACCTGAAGAAGCTTTGATGGTGATCTTCTGCTCTTTACCGCTGTTTTTGTCTTTCGCAGACACGTGCAGGATACCATCGGCATCGATATCGAAGGTGACTTCGATCTGCGGCATACCGCGCGGTGCAGCCTGAATACCGTCGAGGTTGAACTGGCCCAGTGATTTGTTATCACCCGAACGCTTACGCTCACCCTGCAGCACGTGAATGGTCACGGCAGACTGGTTATCTTCAGCAGTTGAGAACACCTGGCTGTGCTTGGTTGGGATAGTGGTGTTCTTGCTGATCAGCGCCGTCATCACGCCGCCCATGGTTTCGATACCCAGTGACAGTGGGGTAACGTCCAGCAACAGAACATCTTTCACTTCACCCGCCAACACGCCACCCTGAACCGCAGCACCAACAGCCACCGCTTCATCTGGGTTCACGTCTTTACGTGGCTCTTTACCAAAGAACTCGGTCACTTTGGCCTGAACCATTGGCATACGTGTCTGACCACCGACGAGGATCACGTCGTTAATGTCAGAAACAGACAGACCTGCATCCTGCAGCGCAACTTTCAGTGGCTCAATAGAACGGGTCACCAGATCTTCAACCAGTGATTCCAGTTTCGCACGAGTCACTTTGATGTTCAGGTGCTTAGGTCCGGTCGCGTCTGCAGTGATGTACGGCAGGTTGACGTCGGTCTGCTGTGCAGAAGACAGTTCAATTTTCGCTTTCTCAGCGGCTTCTTTCAGACGCTGCATCGCCAGTGGATCGTTGTGCAGATCGATACCCTGGTCTTTCTTGAATTCTGCCACCAGGTAGTTGATCAGACGGCTGTCGAAGTCTTCACCACCGAGGTGAGTATCACCATTGGTTGCCAGTACTTCGAAGGTCTTTTCACCATCCACTTCATCGATTTCGATGATAGAGATATCGAAAGTACCGCCGCCCAGGTCGTATACCGCGATAGTGCGGTTGCCCTGGCCTTTATCCAGACCATAAGCCAGTGCCGCTGCGGTTGGTTCGTTGATAATACGTTTTACGTCCAGACCCGCGATACGGCCGGCATCTTTGGTTGCCTGACGCTGTGCATCGTTGAAGTAAGCTGGAACAGTGATAACCGCTTCGGTTACCGCTTCACCGAGGAAATCTTCCGCGGTTTTCTTCATTTTTTTCAGCACTTCTGCAGAGATCTGCGGCGGTGCCATTTTCTGGCCTTTCACGTCCAGCCATGCGTCACCGTTATCAGAACCGATGATTTTGTACGGCATGATTTTGATATCACGCTGCACTTCTTCGTCCTGGAAACGACGGCCAATCAGGCGTTTGATGGCGAACAGGGTGTTCTGCGGGTTAGTCACCGCCTGACGTTTAGCCGGCTGACCAACCAGAGTTTCGCCATCCTGTGTATATGCAATGATTGACGGTGTGGTGCGATCGCCTTCGGCGTTTTCAAGCACACGTGCTTTACCACCATCCATAACCGCAACACATGAGTTGGTTGTACCCAAGTCAATACCAATAATCTTACCCATCTAAACGTCTCCCACTTAAATTCTTGTCAATTTGCGTTGTTAGCAGAGATGCGGCCAAACTGGCTTTTTTCAACTGCTCTGTCTGGCATTTTTTTGCTGCCTGACATCACTCGATGACAACTAAATGGGGCCGCTTCAGAGCGCATCAAGGGTTAAAACTAAAAAAATTTTCAATCTCTGACAAATTAGCGGCGAAGGGGGGAATTTTGTGGGTTTGCGCGGCCCCTGCTGGCGCCGCGCAACGAAAACTACGATGAGTGCAGTGAAACATCCAGCCGAGCATTTGCCTGACGGCTGTCACGCCATAACCAGATGCCGACCAGCAAGCCAATAAGCGCCAGTGCCAGCACGTACCAGGCGGGCGCCATCGGCGTCAGCTGCATCATTAGCGTCACACTGATGGGCGTGAGTCCGCCGAAAATCGCGTAGGCCACATTGTAGGAGAAGGAGATGCCGGTGAAACGCACCGCCGCCGGGAAGGCTTTCACCATCACAAACGGCACCACACCCACCACGCCAACGCTTAATCCCGCCAGGCCATACCAGGTGAACAACATCTCGGGTGAACCGCCGAGTTGATGGAAGAAGTTCCAGCTGAAGAACGCCAACAGCAGCGAACCGGCAATCAACGTTCGCGCCGCGCCGAAGCGGTCCACCAGCCAACCGGCCATCACACAGCCTAACAGCAGCATAATGGTGGCGAAGCTGTTGGCCTGTAAGCTCAGCGCCGCCGGAATGCCATGCTGCTTCTGCATCAGCGTTGGCGCCATCAGAATCACCACCACAATGCAGGCTGAAAGCAGCCAGGTCAGCAGCATGGAAATGACAATGCTGCGCTTGTGGCTGGCGAGGATAGTGTGCAGCGGCAGCTTTTCAGACAACGCCTTGCGCTGCTGCATTTGCTGGAAAACCGGCGTTTCATGCAGCCAGCGACGCAGATACATCGCCAGTAGACCGAACAGACCACCGAGGAAGAACGGGATGCGCCAGCCGTGATCGCGAATCGCTGCGGGCGCGAGCGTGGTATTCAATACCGTCGCCACCAGCGAGCCAAGCAAAATACCTGCCGTTAACCCCGCCGTCAGCGTGCCGCAGGCAAAGCCGATGCGCTTTTCTGGCACATGCTCTGCCACAAACACCCATGCGCCAGGCACTTCGCCACCGATGGCTGCGCCTTGCAGCACGCGCATCAGCAGCATCAGCAAAGGAGCCGCAATACCGATGCTGTCATAAGTTGGCAATGCGCCCATCGCCAGGGTTGGCAGCGCCATCAGCAGAATACTCAGGCTGAACATCTTCTTACGCCCGACTTTGTCACCAAAGTGGGCCATGATAATGCCACCCAGCGGACGCGCCAGATAACCGGCGGCGAAGATGGCAAACGTCTGCACCTGACGCAGCCATTCCGGGATGTCCGCCGGAAAGAACAGCTCGCCAATCACAGCAGCAAAGAAAACGAAAATGATGAAATCGTAGAATTCCAGCGCCCCGCCAAGGGCAGCCAGCGACAGGGTTTTGTAATCCTGTCCGTTTAGTCGACGTGTGGTGTGTGCGTCCATAATAGTACGGTATCCAGAGGCAAAGTTACTTTATACCCTTCGTACTTCAAACCGCAGGTGCGTTGGCTGCCTTCATTCACCCCAGTCACATACTGGTGTATGCTCCCGGGGATTCGTTCAGTTGCCGCCTTCCTGCAATTCGAAGTACTTAGGGTATAGTTGTAAAGCTGGAGTTACTATACCGTCAATATTTTGCCACACCAGTTCCGCTAGATTTTATACCTGAAAAGCGTGATCTTCAGACGTTTGTCTCACGACGTGCGCTTTTAGGGCGAAATGCTGCTACCACTAGCGGATCGGTTTCCACATAAGGCCCTTCCAGCAACTGTAAACAATAAGGTACAGCCGCGAAAATACCCGGTACTTTCACCGCACCCTCTTCCGTTTTTAATCCTTCCAGCGTCTCTTTAATGGATTTTGGTTGGCCCGGCAGGTTAAGGATCAACGACTGTTTGCGGATCACCCCCACCTGGCGTGAAAGAATAGCAGTCGGCACAAACTGCAGGCTGATTTGGCGCATCTGCTCGCCGAAGCCCGGCATTTCACGGTCGGCGACCGCCAGAGTGGCATCAGGGGTCACATCACGGCGCGCCGGTCCGGTTCCGCCGGTGGTCAGCACCAGATTGCAAAATAGCTCATCGACCAGTTCACAGATCGCCTGCTCAATCATCGGCTGCTCATCTGGCACCAGGCGAGTTTCGATTTCAAACGGTGTGGTCAACGCGGCAGCAAGCCAGCTTTCCAGTGCCGGGATGCCCTGATCCTGATAAATGCCGTTAGCAGCACGGTCGGAAACGGAGATTAATCCAATACGTAAAGTATCCATTGAGTTATCGCTGTGGTTGACCGCAAGGCGGCAAATAAAGGGGGATGCAAAGAGGATAATACAAAGCGGAGGCGAGGGAAAAGCGCAAAACCGTGGCGACTGGTGCCGCCACGGCCAATCACCTTACAGCAGTTCGGCGATCATCTTCTCAAGTTTGCCCTGGTCGATGGCAAAGTTGCGGATACCTTCAGCCAGTTTGGTCACGGCCATTGGATCCTGGTTGTGCTGCCAGAAGAACTCCGCTTCGGTCATTTTCGCTGGACGCGCTTTGACTTCGCCGGTGTAGCTCAGTTTGCGCTCGACCGCACCTTCGCTCTCTGCCAACTCTTTCAGCAGGTTTGGTGAGATGGTCAGACGGTCACAACCGGCCAGCTCAATGATCTCGCCGACGTTACGGAAGCTGGCACCCATTACCACGGTTTCATAACCGTGCTGCTTGTAGTAGCTGTAAATTTCAGAAACAGAGACCACGCCTGGATCTTCGTGCGCAGCGTACTCTTTCTTGTCGGTGTTCTGCTTGTACCAGTCAAGGATACGGCCCACGAATGGTGAGATCAGGAACACGCCCGCTTCTGCACATGCACGCGCCTGCGCGAAGGAGAACAGCAGGGTCAGGTTACAGTTGATGCCTTCTTTTTCCAGCTGCTCAGCAGCACGGATGCCCTGCCAGGTTGAAGCCAGTTTGATCAGGATACGGTCGTTGCTGATGCCCGCATCGTTGTACAGTTTGATCAGGCTACGTGCCTTAGCGATGCTCGCTTCGGTGTCGTAAGAGAGACGTGCGTCAACTTCAGTAGAAATACGGCCTGGGATCAGTTTCAGAATTTCCAGACCAATGTTAACGGCCAGCTTGTCAGAAACCAGTGCCAGCTGCTCTTCTTTGTTGCTGCTCTGCTGACGTGCCCAGCTAATGGCTTCGTCAATCAGTTTGCGGTATTCAGGGATTTGAGCGGCGTTGAGGATCAAAGAAGGGTTGGTGGTCGCATCTTGCGGCTGATAGAGCTTCATCGCCGCGATATCACCGGTGTCGGCGACCACAGTAGTCAGCTGACGCAAGGAAGTAAGTTTGTCCGTCATGGTTCTCTTTCTCTTAGGTTGACTGTCAGGGTGTAAAAGGCTGTTGGGATAATATCACGCACAAATCAGTGCGCAACATCACGAAGTGCCTCATTACGATAGCGCCGACAAATGGGAGTGATTTGCCGATCCGTGCAGCTTTTTTGCTACACTCGTCGCAACTTAATTCCCACCAATCCCCTGTAAACAGGCGGGTCAACAAGGACAAACACGATGCTGATGGTTATCTCGCCAGCGAAGACACTGGATTTTGAAAGCCCGCTGGCGACACAGCGCTTTACGCAGTCAACCCTGTTAGAAAAATCACAACAGCTGATCGATGTTGCGCGCGATCTCTCACCCGCGCAGATCAGTTCACTGATGGGCATCAGCGATAAACTGGCGCATCTGAATGCCGATCGCTTCAACCAGTGGCAGCCGCCCTTCACGCTCGACAATGCACGTCAGGCGATTCTGGCGTTTAAAGGTGACGTCTACACCGGTTTGCAGGCAGAGACGTTCAGTGAAGCCGATTTCGATTTCGCTCAGCAGCACCTGCGCATGCTGTCTGGTTTATACGGCGTGCTGCGTCCGCTGGATTTGATGCAGCCTTACCGTCTGGAAATGGGCATTAAACTGGCCAACCCGGCAGCGAAAGATCTCTACGGTTTCTGGGGCGATCTGTTAACAGAAAAGCTGAATGACGCGATGGCGGAGCAAGGCGATGAGGTGCTGATCAACCTGGCGTCCGATGAGTACTTCAAAGCGGTGAAGCCGAAGCAGCTTAACGGTGAGTTGATCAAGCCGGTGTTCCTCGATGAGAAGAACGGCAAGTTTAAGGTGATCAGTTTCTACGCCAAGAAAGCGCGTGGCCTGATGAGCCGCTACGTGATTCAGAACCGCCTGAGCAAGCCCGAGCAGCTGAAAGAGTTTGATGTGGATGGTTATTTCTTTGCGGCGGATGAGAGCAAGGGTAACGAGTTGGTGTTTAAGCGCCACGAATCATAGCACTGTAGGGTGCGCATTGATGCGCACCTGGAAACCAAGTCGCCCCTGTGGCGCTTGCCTTAGCGCAGATGACCTTTCTGCCGCAGATGGCGCACCAGCACGCGACCTTCGGGCATAAACTCGGTGCCAAAACGCACCAATCCCACCTGCTTTAACTCCGCTTCTAACGTATAGCGCAGATGGCCCGGCGTGCGCTGTTCCATTAAGGTCAGCTGGACCTCCTTAAGTCGTGGCTCATATTTCAGCAGCGTGTAGCGCAGGATCGCCATCAGCCGATGCGCGGTGGCGGGCAATCCCTGCAAAATCACACTCATATCCGGCAAACCATAATCGGGCAGATGCGCCAGCGATCCGGCGCGACTGTTGAGAATGCGCTGCATATTATCCAGCACCGACAGGATCACCTGCTCCCGCTCATCCACCTGGTTCAGATCCAGCTCCCCCTCAAAGTTGAAGGAGAGCATTTCATACAGCGAAGGATTCATCGCTATTCCTTGTGCTTCAGCGCTAAATCGCCATTGCCTAGCACGATCACCCGCGCATCATCGGCGTCGAGATCGTCACGATCCAGCACTAAACGCCAGCTGTTCTTTTGCAAATCAGGCGAGCGGAACAAACCGACCACCGCCACGTATTTGGCCTCTTTATCCATCGGTACATCCAGTGACACGCTGCCACCCGGCATCACGGTGACATCACGTTGTGCCAGCAGGTCGCCTTTCAACGCGCTATCCGCCTGGGTTAACAACGTCTGATAATCGGCTTTATCGAACGCCTGACGATCCTTCAGCTGATAGACCCGCAACAGCGTGGCGAGCGGCACATCACCTTCATCGCTGTTAACGCCGGTGCGCGTGGTGAAATCGAGATGCAGCGTGGTGATCTTCTTATAGAAGATGGACCGCGTCATTGAAGCCGTGCCTTCGGAAACGCTCTGCGTTAAACCACAACCACTAAGCAGTGCCGCGCCCAGTATCGTGACTGCCGCGAATTTAAAATTGATAACCGCCATCAATGGCCTCTCGTTGAACAGGATTAGGAGTCAGTCCCTGGTAGACATCCAGGTTTATCGTGATGTTGTCTGGCAGCGATGCCGGCTTGCGTTTGGCGCTAAAGCCCAGAATCGCGCTGCGCCCCAACTGCACATGGTGACGCTGCAGCCGGGCATCGGGCAGCACGCTGTGCGGTAATGTCAGCTGGAGTTTGGCGCTGCAACGCCAGCCCAGGTAAACCCGCAGTAGCACCAGCAGGTCGCTGTGTAGTTGACCGCCAGGTTGCCAGCCGCGTGCCTCTTCGGCATCAGCGGTATAGAGCTTGAGCAACAGCTGGCTGTTGGCATCGACGCCAACTTTGCCCAGCACCTGGCGCTGTGACAGTAAGGTGCGCTGCTGCGGATTAAAGCTGGCGGGTTGCGCCAGCGGCACCGATTGTGGCCAGTGAGCGATCACCCTCGCGCGCGTATGTGGGGCCAGCAGCGTCACCAGCGACTGCACACCTTCTGCAGTACGTGTTGGCAATCGCATGGTGCTGAGGAGCGCAAGAAAGCGCGACATGGGCGTGGCGATCTTGCGGGCCGATCCCGGAATGCCGAGGCCGATCAATCCGAGCAAACACTGTGAGGTGGCATCGCTGCCACCCGCTTCGTAGCTGGCGGGATAAGAGTATTTACGCCAAATGCGATAAAACTGCGTCAGCATGCGGTGGTTAAAAATATCCAGAAAGCCTTCAATGGCCTGATGCCCTTCGCGGCGCTGGGCAATGTCATCGAGATAGCGTGTGGGCAGTGGCGAGTCCACGCCGTATAAGCCCAGGAAGGTGGTGCGCACCGAAGGCAACTGATCGGGGGTTTCTCCCCACTCGACGCGCTTCATCTCACTGCTGGGAAAACCCATGCCTGGATGCGGCCGAAAACGCAGCGGATCGTCAGCAGGCGATGATGTCGATCCCAGTGGCGCAGCACCCGCATTGGCATTTTCCACCAGCTGACAGAAGCGATAGAAATTGGTTTTGTGGATCACTGGCGCGATCCGCGCAATCACCCCGGAATGCGCTGGCTGTGATTCTCTTTCCATCGCAGGCATCGTCCTCCCGGTTGCAATATCAAGGTCAACTGATTGAAAAGATGGATATCCGCGTAACGTGCAAAGAACTGATTCAGCATCTCGCCAAACAAGCAGATATCACCCTCGCCGCTGAAGCCATCACTGTTGAGGGTCACTTCAATATCCACGCCGCGCAGTAAGAAACCCTGCTCAAAGCGCTGAATCAGATGATGTTTCACCTCCACAATGGCTTCCAGACGACGGCGGTTCATCTCGCTGTCGGTCCAGTCATACAGCGCCAGTGTGCCGCGCAGCACCTCGGCGTTATCCATCATGCTGAGAAAGTTCGAGCCCAGATGGCTCAGGATGCGCCAGTGAAAACGATCTTCTGCCGGTGGGTAACAAGGCAGCGTCGGCGCGCAGAGATTTTGCACCCGCAGCGGCACCTGGGTGGTTTGCAACGCGGTGTCGAGTAAGGTGCTGCGCAGCGCTTTGCGCGGTAACTGGCCGTTGGTGCCGGTGATACGCAGCGACAGGGTTTCGCCCGCCTGCTGCTTGTCATCCTCAAACGCGTCGCCTCCGAGAATGATCCAGGTATCGTGCAGACCGGATGGCCCGCGTCGGACGCGTGTGTGGAAATAACGCTCGGGTGCATTGTGCCGTAGCATCCCGCCACGATGGCGGAAGCTGGTGAAAGGCACATACTCCTGCTCGTTGGCACGTTTGGAGGATCGCACGGAATCCACCGAATAAATTTCGGTGTGCCCATCCTGCACACGCAGTGGCCGCAGCAAGTACTCGTTTTCCAGCCCGGTGATGGTGAGCGGATCGGCATCCATCGTGAACAGATTGACCACAGGTACACAGTGCAGGCGGAAGCTGTCACGGTTAAACGGCAGGTCATATTGCCAGTGCTCACTCAACACAATATCGATTTCAAACCAGGGTAATGAGGCGGGTAGCAGCACCTGTTCGAGGCCATTAAGCGCCACAAACATAAACTTTTCGCGGAAGGTGAAGTACTCCAACAGCAGCTGGTAGCCGCTAAATGCGGTGTCGCTTTTCGGCCACAGACAGTCTTCTGAGGCAAAACCCTTTGGCGAAAAATATCCGTCCAGTCGACGGCGATCCGGCACTGGCTGTCCGGGATAGCGCAGATAAATCGCGTGGGTTTGTCGGGTTAACGCCAGGTGCAATGCAGAAGCGACTGGCGTATCGGCATTGAGATAGAGTGGCAAAGCGCTCAAATCCACTTCTCGCCAGTCGGCTAAAGCACTGCAATCAAAGCGCAGACGGATCATCGAACGTCCATCTGCCTCGGTTTGGAGTGAGGCATCACTCAGCGTCAGCGGATTGAGGGTCATGGGCTGCGTGGTGCGATAACGACAACGCGTCCCTTTGCTGCCCACCGGTTGCGACATCACTTCAAAGCCGCTGTCGAGGGTTTCACTGACTTTCATCGCCCGGTGCTGCGGCGCCAGTTCGACAATTGATAGCGACGGAATGGTACGCAGATAGTGCGGCCACAACAGGCTGACCAACCCTTCGGTGAGTTCTGGCAGGTCATCATCCAGCTTCTCTCTCAGCCGGCCCATTAAAAAGGCAAAACCTTCAAACAGACGTTCCACGTAAGGGTCGCGGTCACCCACTTTGTCCAGATTGAGCATCGCAGCACGATCGGGATGCGCTTGGGCAAACTCGTGTGCGGCCTCTTTCAGATAACGCATTTCCGCTTCGTAATAGCGCAGCGTTAAGTCATCCATGTAAACCTCATTGGTTCATTGGTTCTTGTCGTATCAGGTGTTAAACAGCACCGCCGCTTGCACCGGGTCGATGGCGACCAGGCCCGCCAGCAGTGCGTCGATTTGTCTTGATAGCGCGGCTTTATCTCCTTCGCTGCGTTGCAGTTTCAGGCGCAGCAGCTTTAGCAGACGTGCTTTCACCTCAAACAGCAGCGTGGGTTCCCACTGATCCAGACGCAGCGACTGATCGCCCCGGTCCAGTTCGCTCAGCAGATGCTGTGCCATATCATTTTTGCCGCATGACTCCGCCACGCGCGCCATCAGCAAGCGCTGCAACCAGCGCTCCCGACGGGTGCTGACCTCCGGCGCGTCACTGATCCAACGCAGCGCCGCATCCAGGCCATCGCTATCAGCGCGGGTCAGAGCCTCCTCTTCCAGCGCGGTGATGTCATAACCTGCGCCGCTGCTGACCACACGCGTTTCCGGCTGCCAGCGCGGCTGATTACCCTGCACGTGCTGGGCAATCCACTGGCGCGTGGTGTCATCCGCGAAGGCGGTGCCATCGTTGAAGCGCTGGTTTTCCAGCTCGGGTAACCGTTCGAGGAACATGCCGAGGTCGCGTTTGGCGATTTCCGCCCACTGCGAATAGGGATGGCCTGATTTACTCAGCGCCTGATTGGCATACCAGTGCAGATCCAGCCAAAAGTGATTCACGCCTTCGATAAACATGCGTTCCACCTGCTCCAGCAACTCCATCCAACTCTGTTGCAGATGCAAGCGTTTAAGCTGGGCGCGGAGTTCGGTACGCGGCGGGATCAGGCGTGTATTGCCGCTGCTATCCTGTGCCGGAAGCTGATGCACCGTATCCCAGCGCACGCTGCGCATCATGCGCGAACTGGCTAGCCAGCCCTGAGGTTGGTCGCGCAGGTAGCGGGTCAGTTCTCGCGCCTGATCGAGCAGATCACGGCCCGACTGAATCCGGGTCACGGCAACCGGCGCACTCTGTACTGCCGCCGTCGATGACTCTGCGCTGGGTGTACCCTGTGGGCTTTGTTGGCTGGCACCGCCCGCCAGTTGCAGACGGGTTTCCAGCATTTTGACCAGCCCATCCAGATCGGGCTGATGGGTTGCCTCCCACGTGGCAAACTGGCTGTTGAGCAGACCGAGTGCGGCGATGGCTTGTTCGATTGCTTCGCGATTGGCCTCTGGAAACAGCGAAAGGCTGTCCTGGACTTTGCTCCCCGCCAACCACTCCAGCGCGGCCTTACGGCTTTTGCCTCTGGTGGGCAACAGCTGCTCACCAAAGTTTGCCACCAGCCCGGACAGCAGCGTGATACCTGCCGCCAGCCCGGCATCGCCCTCCTGATGTAATCTCGCCCAGCAGTAATAGGTGGCGACACGGACATCCTTGCACTGCTGCGTCAGCTGTTTTTCCGCCAGTTGCGCGATCAGTGCGGTATCCACGCCAGAGAGTTTATTAACCTCTTCGCGCATCAGCTGGAAATCATCCTCATAGGAAGGGTCTTCACCAACGGGAGAGGATGCGCTAATGGGTTGCAGCCACGGCTGCCACGCTGCAAGCTGCTGTTGCGCCTGTTGATCGGCATCGCGCTGCCCGAAGCAGCGTTGAATCAGTTTTTGTAACATCATGATGGTGTTTAATCTGAAGAGGTGAATAGCGGTTCGAGGACCGTAGCATTCGTGCAAAGAATGAATGCGATTATAAAGACGCCTTACTGTCAGGATTGGGCGCGCTGATAGAGTGACGCGTAGCCAGCATCACTCTGACCAGAAACACAATCAGCAACAGCAAGCCTGCCAGCATCACTAACTCGCCGGAAAACGACAGCATCCGCGCATTTTCAGGGTGTTGTGGATCATAGTAGAGGGTGACATGATTACCGCGTTGAACGCTGACGAGCCAACTGTTAGCACTCGTTTTGACGCGCCGGAGCTGACCATCTGCCGAGTGATATTCCACAATTGGGATGCGAGTGACGCGCTCGGAGCCAAAGTAACAGACGCCATTTTCGCAAGAGTAGTCACCGTCGCTTTTTGTCTTCCAACGCGTCCTTTCAATGTAATCGACAATCACACCTTCGGTTTTCTGCCAGTACATCATTTGGTGCCATGAGTGCCAAAGCCCCCTCACGCCAAAAAAGCCGAAAAACAGGATACCTGTCAGTGCGCCAAAAAAGATCCCGCGCATAATGCGCAGGTCTATACGCTGCTCACGCTGCTTTCGCTTTAGCCACTTATGGCGAACACGTTTTCGTGTGGATTTGTTCATGGATTACAAAAATATCTGCTGAGGTAATCGGAATCCTTTCAGCGCCAGCAGCGCTAACGGGCCGGAGCCGGCTTCAGTGCGAAGAATGTAGTTCAGCGGCAGGCCATCCTGTGCGGCGAAGGTCAACTGATAGCGGCTGCTATCAAGTTGCTTCACCGTGGCGCGATCCAGCAAGCGAATCAGCCCCCAGCTTCCCTGATAATCGGCATACTGGCGACTTCCGGCGTTGACACTCGACCAGTTCAGCAATACGCCAGGCTTATAGACATTGCCCGGCCAGCTCACCGCGCTCCAGCTCTCCATCTGGTTAAAATACTTGATGTCTTGTCCATCGATGGTGATGTCGGTCTGCACCACATTGCGTGAAGGGCGTGCCATCAGCTCAAATCGCATTCCTGCGTCACCGCTGGCAAACAGAATGTCGGAAAGCGCACTGAGTTGGTTGACTGCTTTCAGGAAGTCCGGGTTGATTTGCATGCCCTGGCTGTTGATGGCATCCGGCATCCACTGGTTACCTTCTTTGTGCAACACACCGCTCAACCGCGATTTGATAAAGGCATCGATACGCCCGGTGTCACTGCGCAGGTATTTCGCCAACAGCGGCAGAGAGGCATCACTTTGGGTGGCATTAAACGGATAGCGCCCGGCAAAAGACTTCTCCCACTCACTGACAATCGATTGCTGCCACTGGCTATTCAGACTTTCCGAAGTCGGTGACAGCACCTGCTGCCAGGCCTGCTCCAGCGGACGCACAAAGACATTGTCACCAAAGCCATTCCACTCCTGACCAAGGCTGGCTGACATCAGACTGCCGTAATCACGGGTGTCCGCCAAATCCCCCGATTTCCCCTGAAACACGCTTTGAGCAAGTGACTGCGCCATGGCCTGCGGATCGGCTGCGTTGGTGATCTGCTGCAGTTTCAGACGCACACGATTCACTCGCGTCATAAAGGTTTGCAGGCTGAGGTTATTGTTGCCCTGCCCGCCCGCATCGCCCTTGCTGAGCGCAAACAGCGGTCCAAACGTGGCTGCCAACGGTTCTGGCAACGTGGTGGGCGCTTTGCCTGCGGCGTCATCGGCGCTAAACAGTGTCTTATTGTCAGGAGCCAGCGCTTCACCCGCTCTTGCCTGGTACTGCACGGTGCTCATCAATGCCACCAGTGGGGACTGGCGCGCATCGGTCATCAATGTCATCTGATCAATGGCATCCGCGAGGTTCTCCGCACTGTTCCAACGTAGGCTGTTGAGGAAATGCTGCCATGCATCCGCGTAATCGGTGAAGTAGCGCTGAGTGAGTCTCGCTTGTAGCGCCTGAGGCGACAAATCATCCGCTGCTGTTGCGCTGTTATCACTCAGCACCCAATCGAAGGCTTCCCGACGCTGATCCACCCGTTTGGCAATAGCAGCCTTCACTTGTTGATCCCAGGCCTGGCGCGTAAACACCCCCGGTACGACGTCATCGGTGGTGAACAGTGAAGCGGCATCAGTATCACCTACCATCTGGTTCAGGGTCATGTCGCTAAAGGCAGGAACGAGCTGGTGCATCATCTGCTGATATAGCTTGTCTTCCAGGCTACGTGCTGCGGTGGTGCGTAATAAGGTGCGACGCGCGGCGCTAATTTGACTGGCATCTGGCGTGATACGCCACGCCGGATGTTGCGGCAGATTTTGTGCATAGAAGCCATATAACGCCGGTGCGCTGCTGCGCCACAATCCTGCATCAACTTCTGCACGTTCAGGCCAACTGCTCAATAAGGTCTTGCTGAGAAATGCCGCATCACTCTTTTCTGGATGCGCCATCATCAGTAACGCTTTGAGATGGTTGTAATCATTGCGGCTAGCCACTTTTGGCATCGCGGCAAGTTGCTGCTCAAGATGAGATGCGGTGGCATCGCGCATCAACTCATTATTACTGCGCGCATACCATGGCCAGAGCGCGGCCAGTTGTTGGCGACTGCTATCAAGGCCAAAGCGTTGATACCAGGGTGCGCCCTGCGCGGCTTGATATTGCAAACGGGCAATCTGCTGCTGTAGTGCCAGCTGATGCAAAATATGTTGGTCCAACGAAGAATGAGGCTTCACCGCAGCCTGAGCCAGCAACTGACTGCTGTTTATTTGATGGCGATTGGTGAGATAAGCGCCCAGTGTGCCTGCGCCCCATAGCGCCGCTAAACTGATCACACCCCACTGTGCGGTTTTTTCCCACGCGACACCTAATCGACGAGCACTGCGATGAGGCACATCCGCCAGCAGGCTCTGCCAGCTGCCATCGGCTAACCAACTATGAGCCGCCAGTGTGTGAGGAGTGGTTTGTGGCAGACTGAACATCACGCCTGCCAGTGGCAAGCTGTGTGGCCCTGCCAGCAACGGCTGCAAGCTTTGTTTCAAACGCTGTGCACCGCTGCTCGCTAATTGCTGCGCCAGACGCAGCAGAAAATCGTGGCTGTTATTCTGCATGATCTGCTGCATGCCTTGGCGGCTAAGTTGCGGCGTCAAAGCCTGCAGCCCCTCACCCAGTGATTCCGGCGATGCATTGTGAGCCAGTAAACACCCTACCGGCTGGGTCATGCGTGCATCCTGCTGCCAATGGCTCTGCTGCACCTCCCACAGATAGAGCGGTAATTGCCAACCCAGGGCGCGATAGTGCTGGTGTAACTGTCGGCATACCGCATCAACCTGTGCCGACTGGCGTGCCAGCTGATCGTCACTCACCCAGATCAACGCATCCAGCGGCTGACGACGCAGCTTGCGCAGCGCGGCAATCTTGTCACTATCTGGTGCTGCTGTGGCGCTACCGCCCCAAATCAGCACATTGCCCTCGCCCTCCAGCCACTGCTGCTGGACCAGCCCCGGCAACAGCTGTTCTACATGCTGGCTTTCGCCCAACACCATCAGCAGTTGCACACGACGTCCCCAGTTACGGCCATAGCGGTATCGAAGGTGTTGTTGCAGTTCACTCAGCGTTCCTGTTGGTCGCACATCTTCTGGAGCACGATCAGGTGTAAAGCGGTTAAAAAAATCGAGGGAAGCCAGGCGAGACAAACCGAAGAGATTTAAACCATCTGCAATAATGATCAGCAAACATATTACCAACAGCCCGAGGCTAGCTTTAATTCTTTGGTTATCGTCGGTCAACGACACGAGCGGATTAGCCATCCAAATGGCGCAGCCACCAACAACTAACAAACACAAAATTAAAATCCATGTGCTTAGGCGTCTTATCTTCATTTTTTATCCCTGCTGATATTCGCGTATTACACCGCTATGAGCCGTTTTATCCTGGAGCATGACCAATTGGGGTTGATGAGTTGCATTAAATTGCTCACTAGCACAGATCAGCAACATGTTGCCTGCTGCAGCTAGTGGCTTACCTAATGAACGATCGAGATGGTGAGTATTTTTTTCATTAATTAAATATCCTGCCTGATTCAGCCTCACCACCGCATCGACTTCCGCTTCTTGAGATAGCTGGCTTAACCAGACAAAGAAGGGCTGCTGTTGGCTGATATGACCCCACAATAGCGATTCAGGCAAAGCATCCTCTGACTGTTGCCAACGATTAGGTCGATGAATGGCAGCGACAGGTTTCAGGTGCTGAGGCTGTTTAATGTGAGGTAATGCGATTAATGCTGCACTCACCACCTCGCTGCTTTCGGCCACGGGCGAGAGCTGCAGCTCAATTTCAATCGATAACACCAGCGAAGCGCTAATACCGCCGTCCAGCCAGTCGTCGATCCACATCAAACCGTCGCCCTGGTGGTCAATCACAACCTCACTAAAAGGCAACTGGAGTTGGTTCAGTGTTCGGCCCACAAATGCACGCATTGCCATATCGCCCACCGTTTCGTTATGCCTGACACGCACGTAACAAGGCTCAGTGAAACGTTGAGCATCAAGGGAGGCTAAGACCTGTTTTAGGTGCAGTGTTAACTGCTCACCGTAGTAATGCGAGTCATCCGTTGTCACTGAGGGTGCGAATAAACGAACACTTAATGGTTTACCTAAAGCCTCTATAAAGGCTGGCTTTAATTCAGGCAGTTGAGTTGACAGCAATTTCACTATGTTATGGTTCGCCAGCGGCGTATGGTATGAAGTGTCGAGTAATAAAACCGGTTGTTGACCATGATTAATTAAAGCGGCCTCAGTGGCATTACGAACTCCATTCCACTGCTCAGCATATTCCCTTTGATTCTCATAGCGACGTAATCGCAGGATAAAAATAATGACGCCAATTACCAATGGAGCAAAAATTATAAATATTTTTAACTGAGGCGAAAGCGATGATAATAAACTAGGGTGATATCTTTGCACCCATCCTATCAATAGTGTAATCAGTAACGGGAGTACAACTCCCTTTTTTTGCTTTGGCCTTAGGGGTATCGGCTTGGGTTCAGGCAACTCATTGAGATTCACAGGCATAATAGTATCTAATTTTTAGCACCGGGTAGCGAGTAGGAAAATCACCACTTTCCATAAGGGTAGGTTTTTCCTCTGATAGCAGAAAGTAATTCTTGAGAAGATGAATACCCATTTTTAAATGCCGTTTTATTCTTGCAAGTCGTCAACTCATGGTCACTTACCGTTTTAATATCACCAATAAGAATATTATTCTCACCGGGCATGTTAAACCAGGCTCGTACTTTTCCGCCAGGGGCTAAACCGATGACCATATTATCATGGAAATATGGCCCTATCGAGGCGGGCATTGGCGTACGCATCATAGACCAAACCTTTGGCGGAAATTCGATTGTTGTCTGATATACTTTTTTATCCACCAACGAGTCCCAGCAAAACTGCATCCATTGCGGCGGCATCTTTCCCTTATTAGAAATGGCAGAGCGTCGACGAATATCACGCCTCCATGAATTGACGCTTTCTCTGTCTTCAGTAGTTAAATCAGGTAATGGATTAGTGTTTAGGTAGCCATCTGTATCAAGAAACCGTACAAATGTTACTTCTGCAAATAATGCTTTAGGATAAATGAAAACATAGCTCCAGTTTTTGTACGGTAGTGGTGGATTTTTTTCCTTAGCGTAAGAGAATGAAACCCACAACATAAATAAATAATAAATCGGAACTTTTAGCAGAAATTTAGTCATTGAAGATTCCCGTTAATATCATAAATCGCTCTTTTCCAATTATCGCAAGGCCTGTTGACAAAGCCAATTAACCAATATTAACAAGAGTTATAGAATCTAATTTTTAGCATCATGTAACGAGTAGTGAAAATCACCATTTCCCGTAAGGATAGCTTTTCCCTTCCACAAACTTTTTAGCCGCAGCAGACAATTTATAGCCTCCTTTATAGGCCCCAATATCTTTACAGAGGGTTAAATCATTGCCGCTTACAGTTTTTCCTTCGGCTATCTGAATATTTTCACCACCAAGAATGCTTGGCGTATTGAACCAAGCTCGAACCTTACCTTCGGGAGCAACGCCAATAACCATATTATTGCGATAATAATCACCTAAGGGCGTAGCTATAGGTTGACGCATCAACTTCCAGACCTTAGCTGGAAATTCCAAGGTTGTCTGGTAAACTTTCTTATCCACCAAAGAATCCCAACATATTTGTATCCATTGTGGTGGCATTATACCTTTGTTAGCTATAGCAGTACTCCTCAGTATATTCTTTCTCCAAGAGTTGACACTCTTACTGTCCGCAGTCGTGAGATCAGGCGCGAAATTTTGATTCAGATAACCATCAGTATCAAGAAATCGTACATAAGTCACTTGGGCAGGAAGATAGCTTGGATACACAAAAACATACGTCCATTCACCGTAAGGTAATGGCGGGTTTTTTGGGGCAGCAGGACAGACATAACTAAAGAATATTGTACAAAGAAAAATATTCATCTTAAGGGGCATGCTCATCAATTACACTCTCCTACCATTAAGATCAAAACAGGATCTTTTCCATTGCTCGCCGGGCCGATTCACAAAACTAATTAATTCAGAAGCTTTTACTGCACCTGTTATTTTCCTCTTACTATCGAGCATTACACTATTCCAGTTAGCAGAGCAGTGAATATACTTTCCTAAAAGATCCATATCTTCACATGAAAGTTCACCTACAGAACCACCGAAACGAATCGCTCTCGATTGAATTAACATTTTTTTAAATACTGAGAGTAATTCATCAGGAACTGGATACAAACTTTCTGCTTCTTGAACGAAATAAACACCAGCATCTTTTGCAGCATCAAGCATAATATTTAATGGAATCGTTGAAAGGGCATTGCTCACCTGTCTCTTTAACGTAACAGCGGCACCAACCCTTTTCTTAATACCAAAATCATTTTTTGAAACAAAATCATCTGACCAGGTTTGGACGGAAACATTTGCATTTGTCATTAACGGACGAATGTTATCATACATTTTTAATTTTAACTGTTGATCAATTGCATCTTTATATGCCTGTGTTTCATCATCCGGAACCCCTCTATTTTCAACAATAAAGCGAGGCCGACTAATAAAATAAAATTCTTCCTCGATAGGATTATATCCCCCACCGATATCGGAATGCACTCCCGGAATTGATAACTCTGGATAGCCGGGCTTCACACTATTCAATGAAAAATTATAACGGCATTCATGCATTGCTACCAATTGGAAAACATAATCAGCCACACCAACAGGCAAATAAAGATCAGCATCGCCGATATTACTATCGTGAACATTAAAGCCATCAGTAATACTACCAATAGCTGCAACTGTATCAAATAGGCCTAAAAATCTATTTTTCAAATTTGACGATAAAAGATTAACACCACAACTTACATCATCCAGAGAGCGAGTAACTGCTTGAATAATAGCTCTATCATTTTTATTTACTCTATTTGCAAAATGACGAGCTGCGGCTGCACCACGACTGAAGCCAAAAATATCAAATTTGATATTGGATATGTTCTTAACATGGATTTCATTAAGTAATGATTTCAATCCTTTATTAATCTCATCAATCGCAAAATCAGTATTCCCCACTACCCCTTCATCCAACAGTCCAAGCGCCATACTGATTTTGCTGTCTTTGGAATCATTGCGTGTCCCTATACCTGGTACATATACTGCGAGCTGAACACTGTTATCTACAACTTCGTTGCCTAAATACATCTCATGTAAATAATGAATGTTAGTGTAATAGCCATCATAGCTCGTTCTGCCAATATCACCAATCTTACCAAAATCATTTGCCCGGCACTGTTTCATTACAGAAATAGCTTCTTCATCGTTAAGGCCCTGCTCATTTGCAGTACAATTATCCAATCGGGATCGAGTATTAACAGCATTGTTCCCTGTCCCATCAAAAAATACGCCAATAACCAAGGTAATGGCGTCAACTCCAGAGTTCGGCTTTTTAGTTGCTTGTGCATGCTGTTCAGGTTCAGCTTCTGTCACAGCTGAAGATGACAATGTTGTTTTTGATGCCTGCCCAGGTGAAATCACAGTATGATTGGAGCAGCCGCAGGTAACAGCACTGCCATGAACAGCAAAAGGAATGCCGTTAACTTTAGTGCCCGCCATTCCAGCACCTGTTGTAATAGTACCGGTCTGCTTACAAGCGGGGCACCAGACTTTATCTCCCTCACGCGCGACTGGCGTGCCATGCACAGTATGATTGTCCAGCCCCTCAAGAATTACACCTCCGGTGCTGGTCTTGTCGCCTTTTAACGCTACCGGTTTGCCATTTAATGTAGGTCTGTTCGCCATCGTTAATGTCCTTATTTGAGAAGGGAATTTAATTAATGGGAGATGAGCTGTTAACAACGCAACGGAAAGTCATAGCGAGGGGTAAATCTCCATCATTATCAGGGCTCATGTTAGTTCTTACTACAACAATTCCTCGACCTGGGCCTGATATTTCATCTCCACGCATCACTTTGGTATGCTTACCATCGTAATTTTTCCACGTTGGATTTACAGGGCCTTGAGGATCAATTTTTGATGAGTGTTGATAATAATTTGGATCATACCAATCTTTAACCCACTCAAATCCATTCGTACCCATATCATATAACCCAACTGGATTTGCTGGGTAACTCCCTACTGGTAAAGCACTCAGGGAGCCAATAGCTATGTTGTTTTTTTTAGCCCAAACATTTCTATCTTTAAATGTTGCAACATTATTTTTTTCTCCATTAACATGCCATTTCCCATCATCAGTTGGTACAACCAGATATTTCCCCTTACTACGAGCCGCATATTCCCACTGAGCTTCAGTGGCTAATGAAATCGGCAATTTCGATATCCCGGCCAGCCATTCACAATATCCATTTGCTTCGTACCAGTCAGCATGAGCTGGCATATTTGGTATTTTATTCAACGAGTCCCATTCACTTTGCATCAAAGAATTTTGCCGATTTTTTTTACCAGCCTGTTTCAAATAGTATTGGTACTGTATATTAGTAACTTGATATTTACTTATTGAATATGAACTAAGCTCTACTTCATGCAATGGCTTACTATCTTTCTTAGAGTCTAAAGGTAAATGTTCTTCATAATGTTCAACGCCGAAGTCTCCCATCATGAACGTTCCACCTTTTACAAATAACAAGTCCGACTTCACTTTGGTAATGAAAATTGACGTAACAGTCTTATCTTGCACGATTGGATCTGAGGGAATTTTATCACATCCACCTAAAGTCAATAAGCAGATTAACGAGGAACATAAGCGAACTATCATTATCTTTACCCGAAAAGAAGGCTGCTATCATAATTTTAAAAAATCACTGCACCGGAGATGGACTATTTACAACACAACGAAATGTAAATGACATTGGCAAATCACCATCATTATCTGGTGACTCGTTCGATCTACTAACTGTTATCCCTTTACCTGGATTAGAAAGATCAATATTCCTAACTACTTTGGCGTATTTACCATTGTAATTTTTATAAGTAGGATTTTCAGGGCCCTGAGGATCTTTCACTGGGGAGTGGCTGTAATATTTTGGGTCATACCAATCTTTAACCCACTCTGATCCATTACCTGACATATCAAAAAGGCCTAATGGATTTGGGGGGTATTTATTTACCGGCATGGTAGTCAGCGATCCAAAAGAGAGGTTATTCATTTTAGCCCATTCTTTTCTGTCCTTCGTAGTGCCAATATTAATGCCTCGACCATCATTTTCAACTTTCCAGGTTCCATCATCAGTTCCTACTACTCTGTATTGACCTTGACTTCTTGCCGCGTACTCCCATTGAGCTTCTGTCGCTAATGAATATGGTAAATGTGTGATATTTGATAGCCAAGTGCAATATTTTTCTGCCTCATACCAATCAGCATGAGCAGGCATATTTTTTATTTTATTAAGACCATCCCAGTCTCTTTGAATTATAGTGTTTTTAGTTTTCCTCATTGGCGATCCATTCGTTTTGAGAAAATACTGGAACTCTTCATTAGTTGTTTTATATTTAGAAATGGAAAATCCATCCAACTCTACATTATGTAATGGCTTGCTGTCACTATTGGCATCTAAAGGAAGATGCTCTTTATAATGCTCAACACCAAAATCACCCATCTGGAACGTCCCTCCTTCGACGTATACAAGATTAGAGTTCACTTCAGAAATGAATGTTGAAATCGCAAGCTCTTTATTTTCCATTGAATCTGATGAAAAATCATCACATCCAATCAATGACAATAAAAGGATTAAGTGGATAGACAATCTCATCATCATTTATTACCCCAAGGAATAAGCACTCCTTATTTAATACATCACTGCACGGGAGTTATGGAGTTAACAACACACCGAAATGTATTTGCTATTGGCAGACGACCATTGTTATCTGGTGATTTATTATTTCTCACCACCGACTGCCCTCGCCCTGGCCCTGATACTTCATCTCCTCTCATTACCTTAGAATGTTTTCCATAGGGATTTATCCAAGTGGGTGTGTCCGGCCCTTTAGGATCTTTCTTGGCAGAATGTTTATAATAGTCAGGGTCATACCAGTCACTTACCCATTCAAATCCATTACTACCCATGTCATATAAACCCAATGGGTTAGCTGGATATCGTCCTACAGCTATTGCGCTAAGCTCCTCAACTGCTATCCCATTTTTCTCAGCCCAGTTTGAACGGTCTCTGTCAGTAGGGACGTTACCCCCATTAAGACCATCGACTTTCCAGGTCCCATCATTTGTCGGAACCACCAGGTATTTTCCCCGACTACGTGCCGCATACTCCCATTGAGCCTCAGTAGCAAGCGAGAAAGGCAATTTCGACTCTTTTGCAAGCCAACTACAGTAATTATTAGCCTCATACCAATCACCGTGGGCTGGCATGTCACCAATTTTATTTAAAGAATCCCATTCCTCTTGCATCTCTGGGGAACTTCGCATTTTCCCTCCTGATTTTTTTAAATAAAATTGATATTCAGAATTCGTAACTTAGTATTTGCTAATTGAGTAACTGCTTAATTCAACTTCATGAAGTGGCTTGCTGTCTTGATTCAAATCCAGGGGATAGTGTTCTTTGTTATGTTCAACGCCAAAGTCTCCCATCATGAACGTCCCACCTCTGACGTATACCAAACTCGACTTTACTTTAGTAATAAAAGTCGACGTAGCAACCTCATCTTGCAACGTTGAATCTGAAGATAAATTATCACATCCACTCAAAGGAAATAAGCAGATAAATATGACACATAAACGCATAGTCATTTTAACCCATGGAAGACAGGAACCCCTGTAAATGAAAATTCATTGCACTGGATGCGGGCTATTAACTACACATCGAATAGTATAGGAAATTGGTAAATGGCCATTATTATCAATAGTTCGACTTTTTCTGGTTATGGTCGTTCCTTTTCCTGGATCCGAATATGATATACCTCTTGCAACTTTCATTGCTTTCCCTTCGAAATTTTTATATTTATTCTCTTCAGGACCCTGAGGATCTTTCATTGATGAGTACTTATAGTAGTTGGGATCATACCAATCCTTTACCCACTCATAACCATTACCCGACATATCATAAATACCGAGTTGGTTCGGTGGATAAATCCCTACTGGTAAAGCAGTTAATGTTTTCAATGAAATATCGTTTTTTTCGGCCCATAACTTCCTATCAATTAATGTCGAAAAGTTTATGCCCCTTCCATCTTTATCAACTTTCCATGTCCCATCATTTGTTCCTACTACTAGAAATTTTCCTCTGCTACGAGCCGCATACTCCCATTGAGCCTCAGTAGCCAAAGAAAACGGTAAATTAGTTACCTTGGCTAACCAGCTACAATATTGTTCGGCTTCTGTCCAGTCAGCATGTGCTGGCATATTATTTATTTTGTTTAGCCCATCCCAACCTTTTTGATTAATTATATCGCCTGCTTTTCTTAAAGTTAAATTTTCATAGCGAAGAAAATATTGAAACTGTTCATTTGTTGTTTTAAATTTCGCAATTGAATAGCTACTTAACTCAACTTCGTGTAATGGTTTACTGTCACTATTGCTATCAATAGGTAAGTGTTCATCCAAATGCTCAATACCAAAGTCCCCCATTTGAAACTTACCCCCTTGGACATATACAACATTCTCTTTAATGTTTTTCGTAAATTTTGATAATGAATCGTTTTTGCTCTTCGCTCCTTCATCACGCATTGAATTATTATCACACGAAACCAATAAGAATGAAGATATAACGAACAGTTGCAAATTGATTTTCATTTCACCCCTAAACATTATATGTCCTTTTGTCACTCAGTGGATTAGAAGAATTACCATTAGGATAATATGGATTGGAGTTAGTATTAAGAAAATACTCTTGAGTATTATTCATTACCAGAGCATAACCCCACGAAATATTTGTTTTGATTCTCGCGTAGATTTGATCAAGTTCATTTGTGAGGCTTAATTCTAACTCATCGAATTCATTGGACCTGTTCCATGATTCGTCAAGAAACGCTCGAATTTCTTGTTCGACCTCATTAATGGTTATTCCTATTATAGTAGAACCGTCATAAGTTCGATGTTGCATAATTTGGTTCCATTCACTTTTAGTTTGTATGCTGTGAAGAATGTTTATTATAGCTTTCTTTCGTGATGCATAGATTTCAAACATTGGCCCATAGGCTTTATGGTCAAAATGGTCATAAACCCCGTGTCTAGTTAATAGGTAAAGAAGTATCCCCTTTGCTTCTGGCGTGTAATCAAGCAAATTCAATGGGTTGGAATTTATATTGTCAGCCAACTGATTTCTCTTTCTTGAGGAAGAAAGTCCATTCTCAGCATCAGATATCACCGACGAAACATAACTATTAAACTTATCATTAACATCTTCAACATCTTCTACAAATTTATTTACCTCCTCATAAACGCTATCCTTAAGCTTAGACACTTGTAAAACACATAAGCGTGTAAAGGTTTTAAATGCATCTTCTGCAATAACTTCCAAATAGTGGTAGTTCAAGGCGAAGAGTTGATATATTAACCATGAAGCAAAATTCTTAAAATGCTCGTACCCTACTTCACAAATAAATGCCCCTTTTGCACCCAGTCCAAAACAGAGACTAGCAGCAATTTTGAAGCCGAATTTGCCGTTGATGAAGTCACACTGGAAAGTAGCTCCTGCCCCTAAACCCGCCAAACCAGCGATACTGCTGCCAATGGTGCAAAAATCCACATACTCAGCAGCGGCTTTTTTATCATCAGCGCTGGCATGGCGCTGATCGAGGGAGGACAATGGCTCTAACCATTGCATGCTGCCTTTCAAAAATGCCTCGGCACGAGCACCACCAAAAGCTTCAGCGTTAATACTGACGCCTTCATCATTATCATTCATTTGCTTTTGGAATTTTGCACCAGTCGTTCTTCTTTCAGTAAAACGCGGCAGCTTGTCACTTTTCTTACCTGTAAGAACCTGCTTAATACCGTCTTGACTCATAAAGGTCGTGACTTGCAACTGTGCTTCAGCTTGTACCGAAGCGCCTACAAAGCCAACCAAGTCTGTATTCAGAATCAACCTGAGCATGCCCATATCGATGGGTGAACTGGATTCTGGTTCATATTTCAGTGGCCAACCTACTCGGTCGGGATAAAAGCACTTAGCGTTAACCGTTCCGGAAGCGACGTTGACAACGGCGCTGGCTTCCCCTTTATAACTTACCTTGCCATTATTGGGGTCCCATTTGCCTGACATTCCAACATTTGAAGTGAAGCGTAAAAATTGTGCGCCTGCCGAAATATCAATGCTATGTGGTTTGCCATTTTCGTCACTACCAAGACAATCGTTCCAACTTCCGGCCCACTCGACAAGCGTTTTGTCTATATCGATAAAATCAGCTGGTTTTGGCAACTTAACATCTTGTTTTTTTGGCTTAGGTATTTTCAAATCGGTTAGTTGCTTACGTAGTTTTTTTAAGTCAACTCGCCCGTTCTGATAAATGCTTTCACCTGCTGATGTTCTGTCTTTGCCACTAATTTTTACGTTATGTCGTTTCCCTGCACCCAGATCGTCATAATAGGTTTTCTGCACATAAACATATCGACTGCCTGCCAATGCTCGGCCACCCCGGTTTGAAGTCCCTTTGATGGGGATTAGCTCAACCACATCTTTATAGCCCGCACCTTTAGAATCAAAATCACCTATACGTTTGCTTAATTCTTTTTGAGTGGCCGCTAATTCATCCTGTGCTTTTTGCACCGCCTTTTCAGCCTCAGACAATTGATTTTTTTTGTCTGGCTGAGCGTATAACAAACCATACTTTTCAATGAGTGAGGAGTAGTTTTCATTCGCTTTGTGGTGATTGTCTACGCATAATAGTAAATCAGTCCAGTGCTCATCAAACTCATGACTAGCGGACTCTGCCAACAAAACCAACTCTTCTGTGTCAGGTCTGAAATAAATCAACGACGATTCATGTTCTACTTGAACGACACTGTTTTCACTTTTATTCAGCTGTCCTTCCGCTGCTGGCGTAGCTTTATCTGTCATCTGCAGTCCCTGCCCTGTTATTCAAAAAAGAGGTTAATTTTTTGTTGTTCCAGACCAAAGTGTGATTGCGTATAGCCTTCAGCATCTGTCACACCGCGAACCACCGTTCCATCTTCGCTTTCAATACGATAAGGAACATTAGTTTTTGGCTGTTTCGAGGTTTTATCAATTACCTGGAATCGCTCACTCATCGGATTCTGGAACTCAGGGTCAGCAACAGTCATGGGTTGTAGCGCTTGTTCGAGTGATGCCGAACCACCCCAACTGAGGTTGTCATTCTTGATATTGACGGCGCCAGGCGCACCCAACTCAATTGATCCATCTTTGATTTTGATATAAGCACCGCCGTTACTGACCAGCGTAATGCCTTGGGCCGCGTTGAGCGTGATTTCTCCATTCACGCTGTTGACGCTTAGCGCCTGATCAGACTGCAACTGCATCGTGTCGGTTTGTGCCTGAATCGCCACCGGGCCACGCGCTGCAAATATTTTTATGCCCATTTTCTGTGCAAACAGGCTAATTGCCTCGCCTGCTGCAACGGTAAAGCGCTTCATAATGCTGAAGTCAGCATTGGCTCCGGCGGTGGTTGTGAGATTTTTACCTGCAGTCATTTGCATATGCTGCGGCGTGGTTACCGCCACACCTGCTGGCGCGCTGGCGAGCAATGCTGAACCACTTAACTGGTTCAGTTCAGCCTGTAAGGCTTGTTGAGCCGCAATGTCGGGCGTATCTGCGCCCGATGTACCGACGCTCTGTGCTAACGCCTTTGCCAAGGCTAAAGCGTTATTCAATTGTGCAATAGCCGCCTGCATATCCAGTGCGTTTCCTTGCCCTTTGGGTTGACCATCCGCACTAATAAACAGCCCTTTCCCTGCACGAATCGCGCCCCAGCTGTCACTGCGCAGTTCAAAGCCTTCGCCACGCTGGGTGCGTTCACCATCGACTAAATGGCCAAGGTTTAGCTGGCTTTTACCGCCGTATTCGGTAGAGAGTTTGATGTGCTCTTTGCCGCGCTCATCTTCCATGCGCAGCTTGTTGTTGGCCGGGGTGCGAATCACGTTGCGCTTATGGTTGGCAGCGCTGACATGATCTTCATTGCGCGAGTCGTGCAGCGCATAAGCGATATAAGGACGATCGGGATTGCCCGCTTCGAAGGCGATCGCCACTTCGGTGCCCGCGATCAGCGGCATATGCCAACCGTAAGTATCGCCGCTGTATGGTTTGGCCAGACGCACCCACAGGCTTTCGTAACCGGTTTTCCACTGTGTCAGGTCGAAGTCAAACTTCACCTTGTAGCGACCGCTCTCATCCAGATGCGCGTAGGTGTCATTTTCCGTCACGCTGGTAACGCGTGCCTGCAAGGTCCCAGCGATGGTAGGGCGTTTGAGCAGTGGCGGGCGGTAGCCCACAGTTTCGCTGTAAGGAATACCTTGCCAGCTGAGCGTAAATGACGCGTCACGGCCGCCCTGAGCGCTGATGGCGGTGATCACTACGCCCGCGGTAAACAGCGGTGGCACATCACCGATGATTTCCAGCATCTGCCCTGGTTGCAGTGAAGCCGCGTTGCTGGCACCGCTCAGTTGATGCTGGGCGTTGAGCAAACGTTCGTGGCGCAAGCGGGCAAAGAAGGCCCCGGTCTCGGTTTCGGCGTCCTGCTGCGCGCCTTGCGTCAGGTAGTTATCACTATAGCGATAGACTTCGCCATAAGCGGTGCTGTCGGCACCGGCATCACCCTCGGTGAGCAGGCCGTTTTGTGCATCACGATAGTTGTAATCTTTGACTTTGACCGCCTGGCTCACCACCTGGTGGCTGCTGCTAAGCTTCCACACCGATTCGGTGGCGCCGTCGTTCATGCCCGAGAGAGCGCGCAGCGGCAGTGACACATCAAACTGATAGAACTGCTGATCGTCAGCGAAAATCACGATCTCTTGCTGCATGCGGCTATCGGCTGCAAAGCGATACCAGATGCCCACTTCAGACAGCAGACGCTCGATAAACGCCAGATCCGATTCTTGCCACTGCATCACCTGTTCGCGACGCGGATAAGTGCCACGCAGGCGGAACTCAAATTGCCAGCCTTCAAACTGGTGATTGTCACGCAGGATTTGCTCAACAATCTCCGGCACCGACTGGTTCTGGAAAATCGCCGGACGGCTGGCATTGCCCAGCAGCGCCAGTCGAGGCTCCAGCGTGACCTGATAGCGGGTTTCATCCAGCGAAGAAGAGAGGCGCTGGAATTGAGTGATCACGCCATGCACGGTACGCGGTGATTCCATGCCTGGCAGAGAAAAACCCGCGAGCTGCATACCCGGCGCATTGAAGCTGAAGCTGGCGTTTTTTAGCAGCATCTGTTGCGGCGTGATGCCGCTGTCGAGGCTGCTAAAAATGATCTGATAAGCATAAAGACCACTCAGCGCTTCATCCCCTGTAAAGGATTCCACATCCAGCGCCGCTGCACCGCCCTCCACCGTAAGGTCATAACGGTTCATCGAGCCACTTAAGGTCTGGCCGATTTTTGTCGCGATATCTGCCAGCGCCATTATGCGTTCTCCCCATGCTGTGCCGTCAGGCTCAGGGTGATGCCGGTTTCATCATCGAAGCCCAGCGTCAGGTGCGTCGGTTTCTCCTGCTGTGCCAGTTGCAGCAGCAGCGTTTGCGACAGCACTGGCAAAATCTGTTGGTTCAGCAAGCTGTCGATGTTGCGCGCGCCACTGTCCGGTAGCAGACAAGCGCTGACCAGCGTGTCATACAGGCTCTCTTCGATGTGGCACTGCAGGCCATAGTGACGTTGCAGTCGTTTGGCGACCTGCCCCAGTTTGATGCTGACGATTTCGCGCAGCGCCGCTGCATTGAGTGGGCGATAGATCACCGTCTGGAATCGGGCCAGCAGCGCAGGCTGGAAGTGATCGCGCAGGATCGGATGCAGCAATTCATTAACGCTGCTGGCCGGAGCTTCCGGCTGCTGCTCCAGCAGTGCCATCAGTTCATCGCTGCCGAGGTTGGAGGTCATTAAAATCACGGTGTTGCGGAAGTCGATTTCACGCCCTTCGCCATCGCGCATCACGCCACGATCGAACACCTGATAGAACAGGTTGAGGACATCGCGGTGCGCTTTTTCCACTTCATCCAGCAGCACCACGCTGTAAGGGCGCTTGCGCACCGCTTCGGTGAGAATGCCGCCCTGGCCGTATCCTACGTAACCTGGTGGTGACCCTTTCAGCTGCGATACGGTGTGTGCTTCCTGATACTCAGAGAGGTTGATGGTGATCAGCGCACGTTCACCGCCAAACAGCGTGTCGGCCAGCGCCAGCGCCGATTCGGTTTTACCCACGCCGCTCGGTCCCACCAGCAGGAATACCCCCAGCGGGCCGTTTTCTGCCGTCAGGCCGGTTTTCGCGGCACGCAGACGCTGAGCCATCGCGTGCAATCCGGCATCCTGGCCAATCACCCGTTTGCCCAACTGCTGTTCCAGTTCGAGCAGGTTGGTCTGTTCATCTTTTAGCAAACTGCCCAGCGGCACGCCGGTCCAGTCGGCAATCACTTCTGCCACGCTGCGCGCATCCACATCCAGCGACAGCAGTGGCGCGTTGCCCTGCAGCGTAGTGAGTTGCTGCTGCAAATCGCTTAAGGTTGCGCCCTGCTCCGGCTGCTGGCGAGCTGTAAGGATCTGCTCTGCCAGCGTTTTTTCCTGCTGGAAGCGCAGTTCAAGCGCGGAGCATTGGGTTTGCAGCGCACTGCGTTGCTCCGCCATTGTGGTCAGACGCGTGGCATCAGCTTGTGGATGGAGTGCCAGATCGTCCTCAATCGCCTGTTGTTCCATCGCCAGTGCCGCGAGCTGCGCCTGCAACTGCATCAGCGCTTCTGGCTGCGTGTCGAGGCTCATGCGCACACGCGCACTGGCGGTATCCAGCAGATCCACCGCCTTATCCGGCAGTTGGCGGGCGGTGAGGTAACGACGCGACAGCGTCACTGCTGCCTGAATCGCCGCATCCTGAATGTGTACGCCATGATGTTGTGCATAGCGAGATTTCAGGCCGCGCAGCATCAGAGTGGCGTTGGCGTCATCCGGCTCATCCACTTTGACCATTTGAAAGCGACGCTCCAAAGCGGCATCGCGTTCGAAATACTGTTTGTACTCTGACCAGGTGGTAGCGGCGATGGTGCGCAGTTCGCCACGCGCCAACGCGGGTTTCAGCAGGTTAGCGGCATCCGCGCCGCCCGCCTGGTTGCCCGCACCGATAAGGGTGTGGGCTTCATCAATAAACAGCAGCACCGGTTCAGGGGATTGCTGGACGGCATCGATCACGCTTTTCAGGCGCCGCTCAAACTCCCCTTTCACTCCCGCACCTGCCTGCAAAAGACCCAGATCGAGGGTGCGCAGTGAGACCGGTTTCAGGCTTTCCGGCACGTTGCCCTCGGCAATGCGCAGCGCCAGTCCTTCTACCAACGCGGTTTTACCCACACCCGGCTCGCCGACCATAATCGGATTGTTTTTGCGGCGGCGAGAGAGGATATCGATCATCTGGCGGATTTCATTATCGCGGCCCAGAACCGGATCGATGTTACCTGCACGCGCCTGCGCGGTGAGGTCGTGGGTAAACTTGTTCAGTACCTGCTGCAGCGCGTCAGACAAGGTCTGTTTGCCGTTCAATGCGGGTGGCGCGTTGTCATCCGCCAGCACCGTTGCACTCTCCGCCAGCGCCTGCTGTTCGGGGCGCTCTTCTGACTGAGCATCCAGCAGCGGACGCAGTCGTTGCAGTTGGGTAGCGCTCAAACTCAGTAGCGGCCAGGCCTGTTGCGCGTGCAGCCAGGCCGGTTGGGTGATCAACGCCTGCAACAGATGTGCAGAGCGAATCGATGTCGCATTCTCTTCCAGCGAGGCCACCAGCCAGGCGGATTGCAGCAGGCCACTGAGTGCGGAAGAGAGCTGAGGGCGCTGGGTGACGCTGTGCGGCAAGGTCTCAAGATGGCTGAGCAGCGACTGCCACAGCCCATCCAGATCCCACTCATAGCGGCGGGCTACGGTGACGATATCGCCTTCACCGCTTTCCAGCAGTTTCAACAGCCAGTGCTCCACGGTAATTTCCCGGTGTGCGCGGGTTTGGCAGAGCGCGGCGGCGGCGTCCAGCGCCCGGGCGCAAAAGGGGTTTAGTCGGCGAAGTAAAGCAGGTGAAGAGATATCCATAATAGTCCCGTCCTATGGCAAAAAATCGGGGCATTCATCGTGTTGCGCCATGGCTACCGCACGACCGAGGATCGTTCGTTGGGGTAGAACAGCAAGTTGCGCGATGAATCCAGTCACTGACGCATCGATGTCAATGAGGTACGTAACAGCAGAACAGGCGCCCCACGCGGGGCGCACTGAGATTACTCACGCAGCGGCATTACGCCTGTGCGCGCTCATTCCAGGAATCGGAGTGAATGATGTTGCCGTCTTTGTAGGTCCAGATAACTTTTTCATAGCGCAGCTCAACCACTTCCAGGTGGTTGTGCTTCTCTTTGGCGGGATCTTTGATGTCATGCATCAGCGGAGCCACTTTCACCACCTTCACGTTTTCCAGCTTGGTGTTGAAATACTCTTTTTCCTGACCGGCATCGTCGATTTTGTACCATTTGAATTCAGCTGATTTCAGGGTCTGGCCTGAGGTCACCGCCTTATAGAGATACGGGGTTGAAGAATCGACTTCTTTAGTAAACACTAACGGCGCGTGCACGCGGGTTCCGGTCAGCTTGCCAGTGTTGTTGTCCGTTGGGATGTACAGCGCATGGTCCAGTGCCACGACTTCGATGCTGCCTTCACGGTTCTGTACAGTAACGGAACCTTTGATATCAGCACCGCCGTCGTCCTTCAGCCAAAGGTATGCTGGAATAGCCATGATTAACTCCTGTTGTTTATGGGTTTTTGTCACCTGATGGCGACGAGAGTGATAAGTCTGATTGCCGTGCAGCTGGCTGGCAGGCCGCTGCGTTCGGTACCAGACTGATCTCAACCCTGCGGTTAGCAGCCCGCCCCGCAGAGGTTGTATTGGTGGCGACCGGCCGCGTTGCACCATATCCCTGAATCGCAAAACAGGTTTCAGGGATATCGCTGGTAGCGATCATCCAGTCGCGCACGGCGGCCGCACGAGCCAGCGAAAGTTGCTGGTTAGCGCGCGTATCGCCGGTACTGTCGGTATGCCCGGTGACTAACACCATCCAACCGGGCTTGGCTTTGATATCTATCAGGGCATCCACCAGCACTTTGGTCGATCCCGTTTTCAATGCGGATTTCCCCACCTCGAACAGCGACATGCTGTCCAGACGTACCAGACGTGGCACCCCTTTTTCAGGCGGTTTCGCCGGAGGAACGTAGCCGCGAATCTCTGCCATAACCGGCGGATAGAGCTGCTCTCCCGGATAGAGCCCCAGCGCTAAATGCACGGGCGCGCCGTTGCGCTGATACTTCTCCAGCAGTCGCGCATCGCTCTGTAACTGGTTTAATGCCGGGACTTTTACCGCCGTGTTGGTCATCGCAATCGCCCGATAGCGTGCGACATCACTGGCGATAGCGCGCAGCAGACGGTGGTTGTTCCACGATGAGCACGCCAGCGCGATCACGCTAAACAGCGTCACCAGCGCCAGGGCATACACGGCGGCACGTTGGGGGGGAGAGTAGCCACGACGCACCGGCAACTGAGCCAAGAGAAAGTCGGGGAAGCGCCCATGGCTGGAAACCGTATCGGTTGCCAGCGCCCGCAGCGTGGTGCGTTGCTGCAACCACTGCTGCCACAGGTTACGCGGAACCGATGCCACCTCGGGCTGCCAGCTCATCGCCATCGCGTGCAGATGCAGTGGCGCACTGGCTTGCTCAGTGCCACTGAACTGCGGCAGAACCTGCTCACGCAGCCAGGCGATCTGGCTGCTTAGCATCACGCCCTGCGCCAGTCGCGAGGCTTTTTTACTGTCATCCGCATTCGCTACCCAGCGGCTCAGAGGTGTGCCCTGTTGCTGTTCATCCCACACGCGCACGCCGGCCTGTGCGGTCTCCACGCTAAACCACGGCGATGGCGCGCCCTGTAGCAGACAAGCCAACATTGCGGATAGCGCATGGCCGCTGTGTTGTGCACAGCGCTGTACCTGAAAACGAAATTCGCGCAGCTGTGCCGCCAGTACCGGCTGGTCATGGTGCTGCTCGGGTTGCAGCACCAGCAGCGCACTCAGTTGTGTGCTCCAGCCGGGACGTATCGCCAGCAGCATCTCGCTGTAATGTGCCAGTTGATCCGGCTGAGGAATGAGGATGTAGCATCCCTGCGCGGTTTCACGCACCGCTTCGCCAGCAAACAGCGCCTCTGCACGTTCGCCCACGGTCAGCACCACCGGCAGACGATAGTCCACGTCCGGCAGGGCGGCGACCAGTTGTTCACCTAAAGGCGCATGGCGTAAGGCCTGTGCGGCACGGCCTGTGCGCCACCAGGCAACGGCCGCGACCAGCACGGCAGCCACCGCACCTGCCCAGGCCGCACTGCGGCTCACAGGCAGGAAAACCACGCAGATGATCAACGCAGCGAGGCAGCTCATCAGCCATAGCGTGCGTTTCAAGAGGATACTCAACGGCTGCTCCTTAGCCCTGTGATTCCTGTAACCAGTCACTCAGTGACTGTTGAAGCTGGTAATGCAGGCCAAACCACACCACGGCAACGATGACCACCGCGCTGGCTGCCCAGAACCACAGCGAACGGCCACGCCACAGTCCGGTTGAACGGCGGCCGATATGGGCGAGAATTGGCGTATCTTCTGCAACATCAAACGGCGGCACCCGCGCAGCCAGTTCGGCGATCAGCGCCTGGCGCTCCTGCTGCGGCTGATTCCGATAGCGACCCTGGAAGCCGAGCATCAACACACGATGGAAGCAGCTCAGTACCAGTGGGTTTGGCGCGATCTGCGCCAGCACCTGCTGCATACGCTGATAGAGCAACTCGCCACCTTGCAGCGTATTAAAGAAACGCGCCTGCAGTGGTGTACGCATCCAAAAGGCATAGCCGTTGTCATCTAGCGGGCGATTGAGCACTGTCTCATCCAGCAGCACACACTGCGCATAAGCAATGTGGTCGCTGTCTTCGCTGGCAATCCCCTGCCCGGCCAAACGCTGGCGTGTCTGTTCAACCAGTTCAACGCCGCGCTGATAGAGCGCTTCGCCCTCTTCCGCCACATCGCCGTTGCGCAGGGCAACCACCAGCAGCCAAGTGTCGCGCAGCAGTTCATCAATGGAGAGTTGTTGTTTCATGAGCGCAGCACCGCATAGAGTTCTAATTTAATGCCCGGCAACACACCTGGAACGTAAATGGCACAGCTGCCTGCCGTGAGCATCGCGACCGCCGAGGGATGCGCCAGATCCAGCGCAAAGTATTGGTTCTCCAGCCGCAGTGGGATCGCTGCTGGCACGTGGCTCAGCGGAATGAGCGGCACGCCGTTCAGTGCGCCATTGATGATGTTGTTCACTTCATCTGGCGTACCGATTTTGCACAGCGGCGGGAACTGACTCTGCAGCTGATGCGCAGGCAAGTCGGAACGCACGGACAGATAGAAATCAGCCTCTTCACGCAGGCGGCTATCGGTCAACTGGGCGCGCCACTGGTTCTCACGCACCAACTCCAGCTCCACGGCCACCACGCGGGATGGCAGGCTCGCCTCCAGCAGCGTGCTGATCAGGGTAAAGAGCGGGGGAAAGACGTCAGCTGGCCTGGCGTGGTCATAACGCGGGATGGCATCCATGTCGTGCTCCAGCGAGAAGGTCAACATGCTGCCCGCCAGCTTCACCAGTTCGCGATAAACCAGTTCAGGATGAATCATCGGTGAGGTTTCAAAATCCACCAACACCGGCTCGTAAGTGTTAAGCGCATTCAACAGCCAGAACAGCGAAACATCCGCGACGGCAAAATCAGCCATGCGCTGATTATTCTCGCGGCGCATGCCCATCAAACGCATACGTTTGGCACGTAACTGCGCGACACGCAGGCTCAGTTGATCCTGCAATAGCTCACTGCTACCAAACGCCAGCAGTGGCGGGATAAACGCGTTGTCGATCTGCCATCCGTTCTGGCCATCGCGCTGCAAGCGCACCAGCGGACAGGTGAAGTATTCGTCATTATTGTCGATGTCAAAACGCAGCGAGAGTGCGTAACGCTCAACGGCGATCGACTCTTGCTCGGTGCCGAACACATCCTGCACTGACACCCACTCCTGCTGATAACGCAGTGGGCGCTCGGAAGCTTGCGTACCGGTCTGGCAGTTGCCGCCGTTGGCGTGTTCCAGTGGCAGCGCCAGCAGCACCGTCACCTGATGACAGTCCGCGGGAATCGCCCGCTGCAGATCCACCGCCGCAGGCAGCGCGTCGGCACGGTCGCTGTCAATCAGGGTGCCATCCTGCAAACGCACCGCCAGATGTTGTGCATTCAGGCGATTGACGCGCAGCGCCTCCCCATCGAAGCGCGCGTTCAGCACGCCCCACGGGTGTGTCAGACTCAACTGTGCAATGCACTGGTTGGTGAGCGCTTCCCAGCGCGCCTGTTGCTGGAACTGATGCGGCGCAAGGAATGCGCCTTCAATCCACAGCGGGCGTGAAACCTTCATTGTTGCTCCCTGACTTACGCTTTCGCCTTCGGCATTTGAGAAACCAGCGACAGGTTGACATCCAATCCTTCAACCTGGAAATGCGGTACTGCATAGAGTTTGACGCGGAAGAAACCGGGGTTATCTTCGATATCTTCCACTGTCACACGGGCTTCACGCAGCGGATGCGAGGCCTGCAGATCGTCCGAGGGATCGGTCATCTCCGTGACCAGCGTGTTGATCCAGTTATTCAGCTCCAGCTCCAGCATGCGACGATCTTTGGTGGTGCCGATGTTTTCCCGTTGCAGCAGCTTGAGGTAGTGCGCGATGCGCGACAGCAGGAAAATGTAAGGCAGACGCGCATTGATGCGGCTGTTAGCCGTGGCTTCGTCGGTGTCATACAGCGCCGGTTTCTGCGCCGAGTTCGCTGAGAAGAAGCAGGCGTAATCGCGGTTTTTGTAATACGACAGCGGGATAAAGCCGAGGTTAGCGAACTCAAATTCGCGCGTTTCCGGAATCATCACTTCAGAAGGAATTTTTACCTGATTACCGGTGCCGAGATCGTAAAGATGAATCGGCAAATCCGTTACCGCACCACCCGCCTGTGGGCCGCGAATCTGTACGCACCAGCCGTTGTTCACAAAGCTTTTCACCATGTTAGCGGCGAACGCAAAAGAGGCGTTGCTCCACAGGTAGCTGTCGTGATCAGGGCCTTTGACCTCTTCCACGTAGTTGAAACTGCGCACGGGCACGGTATCCGGGCCATAAGGCAGGCGCCCTAATACGCGCGGCAGCGTCAGACCGATGTAGCGCGCATCATCACTGTCGCGGAAGGACTTCCACTTGATGTATTCCGCACGGTCAAAGTAGTTGGCGATATCTTTGATGCCAGCGACCTCTTCCATGGTCTCTTTGCCGAAGAAGGCCGGTCCCACGGAAGCCACAAACGGCATATGCGCCGACGCCGCCACTTTGGAAATATTCCGCAACAGCGCAATATCCTGCGGGCTACGATCAAACTCATAGTTGGCGATAGTTGAACCAATCGGCTCGCCGCCCGGTGTGTCGTACTCTTGAGTGTAGGTGTGGTGATAGAAACCGCTTTGTACGATTTCTGGCGCGTCTTCAAAGTCCAGACGCAAGTCGTCTTTCGAGACATCCAGCACTTCAATCTTCACGTTCTGACGGAAGTCAGTCCGGTCCACCAGGAATTTCAAACCACGCCACGCAGACTCCACTTTCTGAAATTCTGGATGATGCATCACCGCATCCAACTGGCGGCTTATTTGGTTATCCAGTTCGCTGATGTGATTATCGAGCAGCGTCTTGTCCAGACGTTCGACTTTCTGCGAGGACTGCTTGAGCAGATTGAGGAAGACGCTGACGGCGGCAGTCACGCGCTCGTCGGCAGAGGTATCGGCCAGTGCATCGTTATCCTGGAATGCATCAATGCCGTTTAATTGGCTGACCGGGTTGAGGTTGATCTTCTCGAAAAGCGACTGATAGACGCCACCCTCCAGCGTTGCATGGCCTGGGCTGGCGGTTGCCTGAGTTTCTCGTTGTGACATAGTTAGCTCCTTGCTGATAACGGACGTTTACGCTTGCGGTGCCAATGCGGCCAGCTCTGCGCGCAGCTCATCACTGAGTGCTTCGTCTTTGAGAATATTTTCCAGCTCGCGGCGGAACGTGGCGTTATCCAACAGGTTGGACTTCAAATCGCGTAGCAGATTGCGCATTGAGAGCAGTGCACGCAGTTGAGGAATTTGGCGGGCGACCTGCTCGGGTTCAAAATCAGCCATCTCTTTAAAATTCAGCTTCACTGCGGCTTCACTGCCATCTGCCGCCAGCGTATCGGCAACGGTGAGATTCACCTTTGGGTTGTACTCCGCCAGTACCTGGTTGAAGTTGTTTTTGTTAATCGAGATTTTTTCACGTTCTGAAACGGCGCGATCGTCCTGACCGTTGCTGTAATCCCCCACCACCATCAGCTTTAATGGCAATTCCACTTTTTTCTGCGCACCACCGGTGTGCAGATCGAGTTTGATATTGACGCGTGCTGCGGGTACTTCGTCCTGAAAGCTATTAGCCATGTGAATACCTGTTTTTGTCTTTTGACCGAGCGCGTCCCTGACGGAATAAAGTCGCCATGTCATCGAAGAAAGAAAAAGTATCCGGCTCTACCGTGAGAGTGAGCAGGTAATGCTATTACCTGGCGGTGATAGCCGAAATTGTTGAGGGCTGAACTTTAACCAGATTGAAGAGTGCTGTCTGTGGTCGGAGGAGGACGACCTGTTACAAAATGTGAAAAAAAATAAGTGACAGGTTCTATTAATTAATTTGTCGTAGCGCCAACGATAATAAGAGATCCATAAGAAACGAAGCGGCAAAATCACAGGAAATCAATTTTACATTTAGTAACACTCTCAACATTAATGGAAAATATCCTTTAAAATGAGATCGTTGCAATATTATCTGATATATAATCACCACCAGAAAGCAATCTTACTTCAGTAAAAATATTAAGATTTATCTGTATTCCATTGCAGAAAATGGCTTTAAAACACCTGGTTAATGGCCATGGCGTTAAGCTTTAATAAGCAAAATTTCACTTATCTCCTGCTTGGTTAGTGATTTCTTTAGTGACTAAAGTGCGTTTTTTCATGCGTTAGGACGTTTAGTAACATGAATTCATAACGATAGTTAAATTTAATTAATGTGATCATGCTAAGCCAATTTCCAGTCTGATAATGTAAATAAACATGTAACTACGCTATCTCCCGCTGTCGTCACGTGGAAAAAAGACAAAAAAAAGCCTGCCGTAATATCCGGCAGGCTTTATTTGCAACGAACAGAGGTGAATTAAGCTTTTAGCAAGAACTTACGCAGCTCTGCGAAATCCGCTTTCAAGTTGTGTGACAACAATGGCAGCTCAGCGCGCTCTGCCAGTTCTGGCGGCAGTGGCAGTTCCTGGCCCAGAATCTCATCCACGCTCTCTTTGAATTTGGCCGGATGCGCGGTGCCGAGGAACAGACCGAATTCGCCTTCCTGCAGGTTGTCGCGCAGCATGCGGTAAGCAATCGCCGCGTGAGGTTCAGAGATATAGCCAATCTCCGCCAGCTCGCGCATGGTGGATTTGGTGGTCTCATCAGATACCGCGCCAGACACCAGATCGGTCAGACGCCAGGTTTTGCGGCGGAACAACTCCTCCACGCGCGGCCAGTTGTTTGGCTGGCTGACATCCATGGCATTCGACAAGGTTGCCACGGTCGCATTCGGCTGCCATTCACCGTTACCGAGGAAGCGCGGCACGGTATCGTTGGCGTTGGTGGCCGCGATAAAGCGCTTGATCGGCAAACCGAGTGATTTCGCCAGCAAGCCAGCCGTCAGGTCACCAAAGTTACCGCTTGGCACCGAAACCACCAGCTGATTACGTTGCTCTTGCGGCAACTGCGCCACCGCTTCGAAGTAGTAGCAGATCTGCGCTAACAGACGGCTGATGTTGATAGAGTTCGCCGAGTTCAGGCCAATCGCCTTCTTCAGCTCTTCATCATCAAACGCCTGCTTCACCAGCGCCTGACAGGCATCGAAATCGCCTTCCACCGCGATGGTTTCGATGTTGCCACCCAGCGTACAGAACAGTTTCTCCTGCAGCGGGCTGATTTTGCCCTGTGGATACAGGATCACCACGCGCACGTTTTCCATGCCGTAGAACGCATGGGCCACGGCTGCGCCGGTATCACCAGAGGTCGCGGTCAGAATCGTGATCTGCTCATCAGCACCAGATACATAAGAGAGCATCTGCGCCATGAAACGGCCGCCGAAATCTTTGAACGCCAGCGTTGGGCCATGGAACAGTTCAAGGCAAGCCACATCGTCACTGACTTTCGCTACCGGTGCCGGGAAGGCAAAGGCATTCTTCACGCGCTCAGCCAGTTGGTGCGCGGCAACCTCATCGCCAATGTAAGCAGAGAGAATTTTGCTGCTGCGGCTGACGAAATCCATCTCCAGCATCGCATCGATGTCGGTCAGTTCGAATTCCGGCAGTTCGAGCGGGAAGAACAGGCCTTGCTGCGAGCCGAGGCCCTGCTTAACGGCCTGAGCAAAGCTCACCTGCTCGTTGTGATCCTTAAGGTTGTAGAGTTTCATGCGTTATCCCAAGTTACGTGCGCCAGCCGTATCAAGACGGCAGATATGGACGAAGCCTTCATCATTTTGCAGATAGTGCTGGCTCAGCCAGTCTGCCATCCGCTGTGCCGTTGCCATCTCGTTGCAAACAGCGAAAAGTGTCGGGCCTGAGCCCGAAATACCACATGCCAGCGCGCCAATATCGGCTGCGGCTTGACGCGCCTCGGCGAAGCCCGGCAGCAGTTTGGTGCGGTAAGGTTCGGCAATCACATCCTGCATCAGTTTAGCCGCCAGCAGCGGCTGGCGGGTATGGCAGGCGTGAATAAAGCCGGCTAACAGGCGACCATGCTTGATGGCATCGTCTTTGCGATATTGCGCAGGCAGAATCGCACGCGCTTCCGCGGTCGAGACCTTGATGCCTGGATACGCCATCACCCACAGCCAGTCGTCAAAGCACGGCACGTCCTGACTGATGATGCCGTTCTCTTCAATCATCAACTGTACGCCGCCGAGGAAGCAAGGCGCGACGTTGTCGTAATGCACGCTGCCCGAAATGCGCCCTTCCAGCTCGCCCATCAGCGCCAGCAGTTCGGTATCATTCAGCGGCTTGCCGCAGAATTCGTTCATCGCCATCAAACCGGCCACCACGGAACAGGCGCTGGAACCCAGACCTGAACCAATCGGCATGTTCTTTTCCAGCGTCATCGCTACCGGCACTTCTTTACCAATCGCCTGGCAGAAGCGCTCCCAGCACTGATACACGATGTTCTCTTGCGGATTGGTCGGCAGCTTGCTGACAAAGCGCCCGGTGTTGACCAGGCTAAAGCTTTCTGCCGCTTCCACGGATACACAGTCACCCAACAGGGTGCCATCCACCGGCGAAACCGCCGCGCCCAGCACATCAAAGCCGACGCTGACGTTACCTATCGAGGCCGGTGCATAAATTTTTACCATCATCAAACTCCCAACTTCCACGACAGTGTACGCAGCAAGTCGGCAAATACGCCGGCCGCTGTGACATCATTCCCCGCGCCATATCCACGCAGAACCAGCGGGATTGGCTGATAATAGCGGCTGTAAAACGCCAGCGCGTTCTCGCCGTTCTTCACTTTGTACAGTGGATCGTTACCGTCCACCGCATCGATTTTCACTTTGCAGACGCCGCCTTCTTCAATCGCGCCGACGAAGCGTAACACTTTACCTTCATCACGCGCTTTGGCAACGCGGGCGGCAAAAGCATCATCCAGTTCCGGCAGGCGAGCCATAAATTGCTCAACGTCGGCAATGTCGGTCAGTTCGGCGGGCAGCAGCGGTTCGATCTCAATATCGCTCAGCTCTAACTGATGACCAGCTTCACGGGCCAGAATCAACAGTTTACGCGCCACATCGGTGCCAGAGAGGTCGTCACGCGGGTCCGGCTCAGTAAAGCCCATTTCGCGCGCCATCTTGGTAGCTTCTGATAACGATACGCCTTCGTCGAGTTTACCGAAGATAAAGGAGAGCGAACCGGAGAGGATACCGGAGAATTTGATCAGTTCGTCACCGGCGCTCATCAGATTTTGCAGGTTTTCGATCACCGGCAAACCGGCACCGACGTTGGTGTCATACAGGAACTTACGGCGAGACTTGGCGGCTGCCGCACGCATCTGCTGATAATAATTCCAGGATGAAGTGTTGGCCTTTTTGTTTGGCGTCACCACGTGGAAGCCTTCAGCCAGGAAGTCAGCATACTGATCGGCCACGGCCTGGCTTGAAGTACAGTCCACAATCACCGGGTTAAGCAGGTGATACTCCTTCACCAGACGAATCAGGCGACCGAGATTAAACGGCTCTTTGGCTTCGCTCAGTGCAGATTTCCAGTTGCTGAGATCGATGCCGTGAACGTTAGTCAGCAGTGCACGTGAATTGGCGATACCGCACACGCGCAAATCAATGTGCTTCTCTTTCAGCCACGCCTGCTGACGATGCAGCTGCTCCAGCAACGCCGCACCGACACCGCCCACGCCCACCACGAACACTTCGATCACCTGATCGGTGGCAAACAGCATCTGATGCACCACACGCACGCCAGTGGTGACTTCATCGTTACTCACCACCACCGAGATAGAGCGCTCGGAAGAGCCCTGTGCAATCGCCACGATATTGATGTTGGCACGTGCCAGCGCCGAGAAGAATTTGGCGGAGATACCGCGAAGGGTGCGCATACCATCACCGACCACCGAGATCACCGCCAGTTGCTCCAGCACATCGAGCGGATCCAGCAGGCCATCTTTCAGTTCGAGGTAGAACTCTTCTTCCAGCACGCGGCGCGCACGCGCCTGCTCGCTCTGCGGCACACAGAAGCTGATGCTGTATTCAGAAGAGGATTGGGTGATCAGTACCACAGAGATACCGGTGCGTGACATCGCGGCAAACACGCGCGCCGCCATGCCGACCATGCCTTTCATGCCCGGGCCGGAGACGTTAAACATCGCCATATTGTTAAGGTTGGTGATGCCTTTCACCGGATTCTCATCCAGTTCGCCTTCGCCACCGATTAGGGTGCCGGGCGCTTGCGGATTGGCGGTATTTTTAATCAGGCAAGGGATCTGGAACTGAGCAATCGGGGCGATGGTACGTGGATGCAACACTTTCGCGCCGAAGTAGGAAAGCTCCATCGCTTCCTGATAGGACATCGACTTCAGCAGGCGAGCATCCGGCACCTGACGCGGGTCGCAGGTGTAAACGCCGTCTACGTCAGTCCAGATTTCGCAGCAGTCGGCGCGTAAGCACGCTGCCAGCACCGCCGCCGAGTAGTCGGAGCCATTACGGCCCAGCACCACCAGTTCGCCCTTCTCGTTACCGGCAGTGAAACCGGCCATCAGAATCATGTGATCGGCAGGGATTTGGCTCGCGGCGATACGGCGGGTGGACTCGGCGATATCAACAGTGGATTCGAGGTAGTGACCCACCGCCAGCAGTTTCTCAACCGGATCAATCACCGTCACTTTATGGCCGCGTGCTTGCAGCAGCGCTTCCATGATGGCAATAGACAGCTTTTCACCGCGGCAAATGATGGCAGCATTCACGGCATCCGGGCATTGACCGAGCAGGCTGATACCGTGCAGCACCTGTTTCAGCTGCGCGAATTCCAGCTCGATACGGGTTTTCAGTCCATCGAAGTCAAAACCCGGTTGGGCTTCTGTCAGGCCTTGTAGCAGTTCGGCAAAAATACGTTCGGCATCGCTGATATTCGGCAGCGCGTCCTGGCCACTGATGGTTTTCTCAATCATCGCCACCAGATGATTGGTGATTTTCGCTGGCGCAGAGAGCACGGTGGCAACCTGTCCCTGTTGCGCGTTGCTTTCCAGAATATCTGCCACGCGAAGAAAACGTTCCGCATTGGCTACTGAGGTTCCGCCGAATTTCAGCACTCGCATGATTGAAGCTCTCCTGAATTTTTGCCGAAAAAAAAGCCCGCACTGTTTAGGTGCGGGCTTTTTTCTTTGTTTTTCCTGTATGCGTCAGCCCGCACCGTTACCTGTGGTAATGGTGGTGGTAATAATAATTGTGGTGTTCAGGCTGTGATTACGCATTGAGATTTTTTCTGTCTGTCTTTGTCTTGTCCGTCTGCCTTCCAGAAGTAAAGCAAAGCGCACGTTAAGTCAACGAATTTGTCTTAGCCACGATTTTACGACTGCTGCGCAGAGTTCGGTTTCTGCACGCAAATCATATCGGGATCGTTCAACAGATCGCCTGGTTTCCCGATCTGTCACTAAGAACACGTACATTCACCGATTATTTATCTATAAGTTTTTTTTCTACATCATGCAGCAGTCGATGCAGCATGGCGCTATCACGCTGTTCCAGCAGGCCGATACGTTGGTCGATCCAGTCCGCCATTTTCGCATCGTCACTCACCTCCAGCTTCACCAGCAGTTGATGGAAGCGTTCACGTAAAGCCTGCAACTGATGTTCATTTGCCGCTTCATTGCGTTCAACCGCAATCTGATTGAGCGCGGATAACTGATAGCAGTACACCATCACCGCCTGGCCGAGATTGAGCGAGGGATAATCATTGGCCATCGGAATACCGGTCAGCAGATCGACCTGCTCCAGCTCTTCATTGGTTAACCCGCTGTCTTCACGACCAAACACCAGTGCGATACGGCTCAGCCACTGGCGCTTCTCCTGCAAGATGGTTTCTACCTGAGTGGGCGTGGCGTAGTAGCGGAACTTCGCGCGGCTGCGTGCGGTGGTGGCGACAGAGAAATCCACATCTGCCAGCGCTTCACTCAAGGTGCCGTAGGTTTTGACGTTATCAAGGATCTCACCGGCACCGTGCGCCACACGGCGTGCGGCGGGATCTTGCCAGGCATCGCTGGCCACAATGCGCAATTCGCTAAAGCCCATGGTTTTCATGGCGCGGGCTGCCGCGCCGATATTCTCTGGACGGGCGGGTGAGACAAGGATCAGGGGGAAATGCATGATTTTTCCATCGAACTGTTAACGACTCGCCCTATGTTGGCATGCAGTGGCAAAAATACCAACCACACGGGTGAGAGAAAATAAGATGTTAAGGATGTTAAAAGAGGATAAAAGCCATGGGGAGAGGAATACGTGGCATATAAGCGAAATTTCTACGTTTAATTAATATAAAATCATTGTTTTTCATATTATTGAAATATTATTTCCTGCAGGTTTTAGTTTTAATGTTATGCAGCCAAAATGTAGCAAAAATGCTGCTTTTTGTGAGCTAAGCTTGCATTCCTGGAGAAGTTTTTCATAAAAGTGTTAACGTGCTACACTTGCATTTGATATAAGTCAACGAAGCGTTGTTTTTATGCTTATCGGTTGTTGTTGGTGCTGTTAGGTTGCTGTTAATACGGTTAGGATAAGCGCCAGTCCGATACCCACGGGGCACGCAAATATTCATCCTGACTGGCTGAGCTAACACTGAAGTTGACGTTGATGGATGGTGTATTCCGAAGATTATTTCGTACACCGGTTGCGAAAGATATTCTGTTCAGGTGAACAGTGTGCGCAACCCGGTACGCCCTGTTTTCGATTTGTTGGCAAATTTTAGGTAGCGAAACATGCAGACCCCGCACATTCTTATCGTTGAAGACGAACTGGTCACGCGTAACACCCTCAAAAGTATTTTTGAGGCGGAAGGTTACGTGGTCTATGAAGCCACCGACGGTGCCGAGATGCACCAGGTTCTGACGGAAAATGACGTCAATCTGGTGATCATGGACATCAACCTGCCAGGTAAAAACGGTTTGCTGCTGGCGCGCGAGCTGCGTGAACAAGCAAACGTTGCGCTGATGTTCCTGACAGGCCGTGATAACGAAGTGGATAAAATCCTCGGCCTGGAAATTGGCGCCGATGATTACATCACTAAGCCGTTCAACCCGCGTGAACTGACGATTCGTGCGCGCAACTTGCTGTCGCGTACCATGAATCTGGCGATGCCGAGTGAAGAACGCCGCACGGTGGAAAGTTATCGCTTTAACGGTTGGGAGCTGGACATCAATAGCCGCTCACTGGTCAGCCCGAATGGCGAACAATACAAACTGCCACGCAGTGAATTCCGCGCCATGCTGCACTTCTGCGAAAACCCGGGCAAAATTCAAACCCGTGGTGACCTGCTGAAGAAGATGACCGGCCGCGAGCTGAAGCCGCATGACCGCACGGTGGATGTCACCATCCGCCGCATCCGTAAGCATTTTGAATCTACGCCGGATACGCCAGAAATCATCGCCACTATTCACGGCGAAGGTTACCGCTTCTGCGGCGAATTGCAGGATTAAGTTTGCTGCGGTAAAAGAAAAACGCCCAACAGGGCGTTTTTTTATGCCTTATTTCCACGGCATAATCGGCACGGCGCTCAACGCATTCTTCGGCGAGCCCTCAACCACCTTATCGGAATAGCTGAGATAGATCAGCGCATGGCGTTTCTGGTCAAAGAAGCGCACCACCTGCAGCTTCTTAAACACCAAAGAAGTGCGTTTTTGGAACACCACTTCACCCTGCGCCTTGCCTTGTGCGATTTTATCGCTAAGCTCTACGGGCCCAACCTGCTGACATGAGATGGCCGCGTCGGAAGTGTCTTCCGCCAGACCCAATCCGCCCTTGATCCCACCGGTTTTTGCCCGGCTGATATAACAGGTTACATTTTTTACATCGGGGTCATCGAAGGCTTCCACCACGATCTTATGATCGGGGCCAAACATCTTGAATACCGTGTCAACTGAGCCGATCTCTTCGGCCTGGACGCCCGCGCTGAACACACAAGTTGCAAGCGTGATTATAAGAAAGCGAGTTATTGTCATTGAGTTACCATTGGCAATCGAATAGATGAGACTGTAATGTACTGTCAATCGAACCCGGAACCAAACCTAAACGGGTTGTAACCCGCATTGATTTAGCACAGCCGATTGACAAACCGCCCCCACGCCTTTGTGCATTTCGTGCTATTATTCGACGACTTCATAGTTGCGCCACCAGAGAGTTATGAGGATGTTTTATGGACCAAGCCGGTATCATTCGCGATTTGCTTGTCTGGCTGGAGAGCCATCTGGATCAACCCCTTTCACTCGATAATGTTGCGTTGAAAGCGGGCTACTCCAAGTGGCACCTACAGCGTATGTTTAAGGAAGTGACAAGCCACGCCATCGGTTCTTACATCCGCGCGCGTCGTCTGTCGAAAGCCGCTGTGGCCCTGCGCCTGACCAGTCGCCCGATCCTCGACATTGCTTTGCAGTACCGCTTCGATTCGCAGCAGACCTTTACCCGTGCGTTTAAAAAACAGTTCAACCAAACGCCTGCCTGGTATCGTCGCTCATCGGAGTGGAACTCCTTCGGCATTCGCCCGCCGATTCGTCTTGACGATCACCACATGCCTGAAGCGAGTTTTGTCACGCTGCCGGAAACCGTGTTGGTCGGGCAGACGCAAAGTTACACCTGCACGCTGGAACAAATTTCCAGCTACCGTGACGAGATGCGCATTCACTTTTGGAAGCAGTTCCTGCTGGAAACCGACACTGTACCGCCGGTGCTGTACGGCCTGCATCAGGTACGCGCCAGCCATGAAAAAGATGATGAGCAGGAAATTCTCTACACAACGGCGGTACCTGCCGATCAACAGGCATTGAGTATGCAGTCGAATCAGAGCGTGATTCTGGAAGCGGGTGATTACGTGCAGTTTACCTATAACGGCCCACGTAGCGCACTGCAGGAGTTCATCCTGCTGCTGTACGGTACCTGTATGCCAACACTCGGACTGGTGCGCCGTCAGGGCCAGGATATCGAACGCTTCTTCACGCACGGTGGCAAGAAACGCAGCGAGCCGCCAACGGAGATCCGTTGCGAATATCTGATTCCGATTCGCCCACAAGAGAGTCGCTGATATGAAAATGCCGTCATGATGACGGCATTTTTTTTGAATCGATAAGATACGGTCGCCATAAATGGCGACCCTACAATGTTCAGTGCGATTTTCGCAGACTATGCATTCATTGCGACCCTACAATGTTCGGTGCGATTTTCGCAGAGTACGCATTCATTGCGACCCTACGATTTTGTAGGGTGCGCATTTATGCGCACCGGAATCGAATGACAATTAACGCTGCAACTCATCCAGCGCAGGCGCATCCAGATGCGACACGTCGCCCGCCGTTTCTACTACCCAACCTGCTGCCAGCCACGCGCTTTGTTGATGATCCACGCGTGAAATAGAGCAGTTGCGCAGGCGCAAACGACGTTCAGCATGCGCCGGTAATCCCAGCAGCGTACTGACCAACACACCCAATGCCATACCGTGACTGACAATTAACGGGCGGCTACCTGCGGGGAGTTCCAGCAAGGCATTCAGCGCTTCATGCATGCGCGTAGCCATCTCCAGCATCGATTCGCCACCAGGAATACGACCGCCTTCCGTGCCATCGACCAGCGTTTTACGCCAGCTTTCCTCTTCCGGCGTCAGACCGTCGAGTGGGCGCTGTTCAAGGCAACCCATATTCAGTTCACGCAAGCGAGCATCAACTGACACAGTGACACCACACGCATCGGCGATAATCTCTGCCGTGCGGCGCGTACGCCCTAAATCGCTGGCAATCACGTGAGTAATGCCCAGCGATTTCACACGTTCGCCCACTTGTTGGGCCTGTTGCTCACCTTTTTCCGTCAGCGGACTGTCGGACTGCCCTTGAATGCGTCGGGCCGCATTCCATACCGTTTCGCCGTGACGAACAAGATAGACCTGTAGCATGCTTAATTTCCGTTATACTGCGACAAATTTGCCTTGAGGGTTCAAACAATTATGTACCACGTTGTCGCAGCCACCATCAACCCGGCAAAAATCCGCGCGATTGCTCAGGCGTTCAACGACGTCTTTGGCGAAGGATCCTGCCACATTGAAGGGGTCGAGGTCGAGAGTGGCGTAGCCGCTCAGCCGCTGAGTGATGTCGAAACGCGAACTGGCGCACGTACCCGCGTGGCGAACGCGCGTCAGCTGCGCCCACAGTCTGATTATTGGGTGGCGATTGAAGCCGGTATCGAAGGCGATTGCGCCTTTGCCTGGATGGTGATCGAAAACGCCCAGCAGCGCGGGGAATCACGCTCTGCCAGCTTCACTTTGCCGCCGATTGTGTTAGCCGGTTTAGCCGATGGGCACGAATTGGGGGATGAAATGGCGCGCCTGACCGGGGTGGACAATATTAAGCAGAAAGGCGGCGCGATTGGTGCCTTTACGCACGGTCTGTTAAGTCGTTCCAGCGTCTACCATCAGGCGTTGATTCTGGCACTCTGTCCGTTCACTCATCCACTTTATCAGCAGTAAGTTATCGACGGCCCAAACGCGCTTCCAGCCAGCGTTTTAGCTCGGGAGGCGCTTCTTTCAGGCTGTTGGAGCCACGCGTGATGGTGGCGATCCCCACGCCAAGCTCATGCTTCAACTCACGCTGACTCATCTCACCGTTCATCAACTCTTCGATAATACGCAGGCGGGTGCCGAAGGCTTCGCGTTCGTCAGGTGTCATCATCAAGTGCAGTAAAGGCAAGGAGACGCCGTCAGCAAAGGCGTTCTGCATCAAATCAATAAAACGCAGCCAGTTATCTTCAACAGGCTGAGCCGAATCCGGCTGGGATGAAAGGGGTTGGCTCATGAAGGGCTTCCGTACTCATTGACGAGTACGGAAGCATAGCACAGCTAGTAACGGCGATTCCACTCACCATCGGCGAGAATCTTATCCGGCTTGCCCATGAAGTAACGGTAGTAGGCATCATATGCCAGCACGTTTTTCACATAGCCACGCGTTTCCGAGAACGGAATGGTTTCGATAAAGGCCACCGCATCCAGTTTGCCGCCGCTGTTGTTCAACCAACTGCGCACGCGTCCCGGTCCGGCATTGTACGCGGCCGAAGAGAAGATGCGGTTCTGGTCGAACTGCTGATAGACATACTCCAGATACTGCGTACCAATCTGGATATTGGTCTGCGGATCCAGCAACTGACTGCTGTTCACGTAGCCAGGAATGTTATACATCTTCACCGTGTGCGTCGCCGTGCCCGGCATCACCTGCATCAGACCGCTGGCCCCGACCGGCGAGCGCGCTTTCGGATTCCAGGCGCTCTCCTGGCGGGAGATCGCCATGGCGTAGCTCTGCGGAATGCCTTTGTCGCTGGTGTATTGCTGATACAGATTGCGCCACGCCAGTGGGAAACGCTCTTTCAGGCTGTCCCACATTTTCGCGGTAATCGTGGCCTGCACGCTGAGATCCCACCAGTCCTGCTCATTGGCATAACGCGCCAGCATCTGCTGCTGCACATGCGTTTTACTGGAGATGAGATTGGCCCACTCGCTGCGCGCCAGATTATCCAGCCCCCAGTACATCAGCTCTCGCACCCGCGCCAGTTCTGGCCCCTGCACCACTGAACTGTCAGCAGCCGGTGCCTGGTCAACCTGTAACGGGTATTCCACGCCCAGACGCTGCGCCGCCACCATCGGGTAGAAACCGCGCGCCTGCATCAGTTTACGCAGAATCTCATCGGCTTCTTCTTTGCGCCCTTGGGAAATCAGTAAATCGGCCTGCCAGTATTGCCACTCGTCTTTCTCTTTGGCTTCCACCGGCAAACGGGCGATCCAGGTATTGAGCCCGCGACGATCGCTCTGGCTCAGCGCCAGACGCACCCGGCGCTCGATGAGTGCGGTGGATTCGCTGTTCATCACCACCGCATCGCGCCAGCGCGCCTGTTCCGAGGTGAGATCCGCGCCCATCATGCGCCACACCACCGTTTCTTTCAGATCCTGCTCTTCCGCTGGGCTCATTTTCTGCGCCTGTACCAACTGCGGGATCATCATGCGCGCATTATCCATATCTTCACGCGCGACGCGGGCGAAGGCATAACTGGTGGCCATGCGCGTGAAATCAGTTGGACCGAGACTGCTGGCAAAGGTGGTGACGGTCTGCGGGTTCTGCTGCAGTGCAATCAAGGCGCTGGCGGTGGTCTGGTAATCCGCAGGCAACATTTTAGCGAGGTAGTTAACCAGACTGTCGTTACCCGCTTTCATTGCCAGACGGATGCGTTCGAGGATGGTGATCGGCGACAGTTGTCCAGAAGCTTGCCATACGGAGAACAGCTGGTCACAGTCGTTCGGCAGCGCTGAACCGCGCAGCCAGATGGCTTTGGCGCCATCAAATGCCGCCTGCTGCTGGCCAGTCGCCCACTTGGCGTAATACCAGTTGCAGCGCGCCTGCACCGGTTTCGGTTCATCCGGGCTGAAGCTCAGCACGCCTTGCCAGTCCTGACGATGCGCCAGCACATTCACAAAGCGAGTAGAGAGCGAACGCGCGGGCGGCAACGTTGGATATTGCTGAATAAAATTCTTCACTGCCAGCGGCGTTTCCTGATCGAGATCCTGCGCCAGCAGACGGTACTGTAAATATGGATAGAGCGGATAGTCCTGCAGCGTGGGCATCAGCTGCGAGACCTGGTCCATTTGATTGTTATCCCAAGCCTGTTTGATCTGCGCATAGCGCTGCCGTTGCTGATCCAGCGAGTCGGCCCATACGCTGCTGGCCGTGCCGACCAGGCAGATCCCTATCATCCAGTTACGCCACTTCTCCACTCTGCTCTCCTCTCTGCTGCGGTCCAGCTTATGTCAGACTCATTCATGCTAACCAAGCCCATCCACTCTTGCCATGTTCTTCACAAAATTTACGCAGGCGCACCGCGATCGCACAACTTCTGCGCTTTGATTGTGCAATCTTTCATCACAAAAACTTATTACACGTAAATTAATTGTTTAAAATCATAGCTTTATAAAAATGGCACGCGCTTTGCTCTATTGAATTCCATCTTGTATACCAGTTGGAATTCACTCATGGCATCAACCTTCGGTTACACGCTTCAGGATTGGCAACACCGCTACCAGCAGGACCCGCAGTGCATTACCTCTTTGCTGGCCGCGCACCTCGACGCTCTCGACCAGCAGGATAACGCGTGGCTTTATCTTGCTACTCCGGCGCAATTGCAGGCACAAATCGAGCCGCTACTGGCCAGCTACCTGCGTAATCCTGCGGCGCTGCCTTTGTTTGGCGTGCCCTTTGCTGTGAAAGACAATATTGATGTCGCTGGCTGGCCCACCAGCGCGGCCTGCCCTGCCTTTACTTACACCGCCGAAGCCGATGCCTTTGTTGTCGCACAGCTAAAAGCCGCAGGTGCGGTGGTAGTCGGTAAAACTAACCTCGACCAATATGCGACAGGTTTAGTGGGCACTCGTTCCCCGTATGGCGCAGTGAGCAACACATTTAATCCAGAATATGTCAGTGGCGGATCAAGTTCGGGTTCGGCGTCGGTGCTGGCACGCGGCCTGGTCGGCTTTTCACTCGGCACAGACACCGCCGGATCGGGCCGCGTACCGGCTGGTTTTAATAACATTGTCGGGCTCAAGCCCACTAAAGGCTGGTTCTCTGCCAGCGGCGTGGTGCCCGCCTGCCGCCTGAACGACACCATTTCCGTGTTTGCATTAACGGTAGAAGATGCCTTCGCTGTCGCCACCGCCGCAGGTGGCTACGATGCCGGGGATGCTTATTCGCGCAGCAATCCGCATACCGCGCCCGCCAGCTTCAAAGCGCAGCCAGATTTTGCTATTCCCGCTTCGCCAGAATTCTTTGGCGATAAACAGGCCGAAGCCGCCTGGGATAGCGCCCTCGCGCAGTTGCAAGCCACGGGCGCCACTTTGCACGCCATTGATTTCACGCCATTCCACCAGCTCGCAGAGCAGCTCTACTACGGCCCGTGGGTCGCCGAGCGCACCGTCGCAGTGGGTGAGATGATCAACCGCCCGGAAGAGATGGACCCGGTGGTGTATGGCATTGTCAGCAGCGGCCTGAAATACACCGCTGTCGAAGCCTATCAGGCCGAATATCTGCGCGCCGAACTGACGCGCCAAATCCAGCAAACGCTGGCGCAGTTTGATGCGCTGGTGGTGCCAACTTCCCCCACCATCCATACGCTGGAAGAGATGAAACAGGAGCCGGTGCACTACAACTCGCAGTTCGGCACCTACACCAACTTCACCAACCTCGCCGATCTCAGCGCCCTGGCCTTGCCCGGCCCGTTCCGTGCCGATGGCTTACCTGCTGGCATCACCTTGATTGCTCCCGCCTGGCAGGATCGCGCACTGGCGGGCTTTGGCATGCAATGGCAGCAGCAAATGGCGCTGACGCTGGGTGCCACCGGCAAACCACAACCGGCTCAGCACACGTCCTTACCGGTCTCAGCCGATCACGTGCGCGTGGCGGTGGTCGGTGCGCATCTTACTGGCATGCCGCTCAACTTCCAGCTCACCACCCGCCATGCGGTATTAGTGGAAGAGACGCAAACCGCCAGCAACTATCGCCTGTTTGCCCTGCTCGATGGCCCGATCAAGAAACCTGGCCTGCTGCGCGGCGACAGCGGTGCAGCGATCACCGTTGAACTGTGGGATATCCCACTAGCGCGCTTCGGCGAGTTCGTGGCAGAGATCCCGGCCCCACTCGGCATCGGCTCACTGACGCTGGCTGATGGCCGCACGGTGAAAGGCTTTATCTGCGAACCGGCGGTGCTGACACAGGCGCTGGAAATTACTGAATTCGGCGGCTGGCGTAACTGGCTGGCCACCCAGGGGAGTAAATAATCATGTTCAGTACCGTACTGATTGCCAACCGTGGCGAGATCGCCTGCCGTGCCATTCGTACCCTCAAGCGCCTCGGCGTGAAAAGCGTTGCGGTTTATTCAGATGCCGATCGCAATGCGCGCCACGTCAAAGAAGCCGATGTGGCGATTGCGCTGGGCGGTGATAAGGCCAGCGACAGCTATTTGCGCATCGATAAAATTCTGGCGGCGGCCAAAGAGACCGGCGCAGAAGCCATCTGGCCAGGTTACGGCTTCCTCTCTGAAAGCCTGCCGTTTGCCGCCGCTTGTGAAGAGGCTGGCATCGCCTTTGTCGGCCCTACGGCGCATCAGATTGGTGAGTTTGGTCTGAAACACCGCGCACGTGAACTGGCAGCCAATGCCGGCGTGCCGATGACACCGGGCACCCCGTTATTGAACTCGCTGGAGGAAGCACTCAGCGCAGCGGAAAACATTGGTTATCCGGTGATGTTGAAAAGCACAGCGGGCGGCGGCGGCATTGGTTTAACCCGCTGTGATGACGCCGAAGCACTGCGCAATGCGTGGGAAAGCGTGCGTCGCCTCGGCGAACAGTTCTTTAGTGATGCCGGCGTGTTCCTTGAGCGCTTTATCGACCGCGCACGCCACGTCGAGGTCCAGATCTTTGGTGATGGCAGCGGTAAGGTGATCGCACTGGGCGAGCGCGACTGCTCGCTGCAACGCCGTAATCAGAAAGTGGTGGAAGAGACTCCAGCACCGAATCTTCCGCAGGCCACACGTGAAGCGTTGCTGGCCTCAGCGGTGCGCCTCGGCGAGCTGGTGAGCTACCGCAGCGCGGGTACGGTGGAATATATCTATGATGCCGAAAAAGACGCCTTCTACTTCCTTGAAGTGAATACCCGTTTGCAGGTGGAGCATCCGGTCACCGAATGTGTCACCGGACTCGATCTGATCGAATGCATGCTGATGGTCGCAGCGGGCGATGCCATCGACTGGGCACGCCTGCAACAGGCGCCACAGGGCGCCTCAATTGAAGTGCGTATCTACGCCGAAGATCCGCTGAAGAACTTCCAGCCAAGCCCTGGCGTGCTGACCGGCGTCTCCTTCCCGGACGATGTGCGCGTGGATGGCTGGATCGATACCGGCACTGAGGTATCCGCGTTTTACGATCCTATGGTAGCCAAACTTATCGTGCAGGCGGATACCCGAGAAGCGGCGCTGGCGAAGATGCAACAGGCGCTGGATGCCACGCAGTTGCACGGCATTGCGACCAACCTTGATTACCTGCGCCAAATCATCGCCACAGAAGCCTTCCAGAGCGGCAAGGTGTGGACGCGCTTCCTCGATAGCTTCACGCCGTCTGCCAGCGTGATTGAAGTGCTGCAGCCGGGCACCTTCAGCAGCATCCAGGATTTTCCTGGCCGTCTCGGCTATTGGGATATCGGCGTACCGCCTTCTGGCCCGATGGATGACTTTGCTTTCCGCCTGGCTAACCGCATCGTCGGCAACCACGATAGCGCCGCGGGGTTGGAATTTACCCTGCAAGGGCCGACGCTGCGCTTCCACAGCGATGCGGTGATTGCCCTGACCGGTGCAGATTGCCCGGCGGAACTGGATGGCGAGAGCCTGGCCTACTGGCAGCCGATTCAGGTCAAAGCCGGCCAGGTGCTGACCTTGGGTCGCGCGCAGAGCGGCTGCCGCACCTATCTTGCGGTGCGTAACGGCTTTGACGTGCCAGAGTACCTCGGCAGCCGTTCCACCTTCTCACTCGGGCAGTTTGGCGGCCACGCCGGGCGCACCTTGCGCGTGGCCGATATGCTGCCCATTTCCCAGCCGTTGCTGGCGGCGTGCACCACGCCTGCACCGGTCAGCGAACCGCAAGCGCTCGATCAGGCCCTGGTGCCGCATTACGGCACCGAGTGGCGCATCGGCGTACTCTACGGGCCGCACGGCGCGCCGGATTTCTTCACCCAAGCCGCCATCGACGAGTTCTTTGCCAGCGACTGGCAGGTGCATTACAACTCCAACCGTTTAGGCGTGCGTCTGGTGGGGCCCAAACCGACCTGGACCCGCGCCAACGGCGGTGAAGCTGGCCTGCACCCTTCTAACGTCCACGACTGCGAATACGCGATTGGCGCAGTGAACTTCACCGGTGATTTCCCGGTGATTCTGACCCACGATGGCCCAAGCCTCGGCGGGTTCGTCTGTCCCGTCACTATCGCAAAAGCGGAATTGTGGAAAGTCGGCCAGGTCAAACCGGGCGACACCATTCGCTTCCATCCAATCAGTGCGGATGAAGCGGTCGCGCTGGAAAAAGCGCAAGCGCAGAGCGTTGAGACGCTGCGCAGCCATCACGCGACCACCTTTGACGTGCCTTCCTTAGCGGTCACTGAATTCGGCTCCGCGACCTTGCTGGCAGCACTCCCAGCGACAGAAACCACGCCAACGGCGGTTTATCGCCAGGCGGGTGACAAATATGTGCTGATTGAATACGGCGACAACGTACTGGATCTGGCGCTGCGCCTGCGCGTGCATCTGCTGATGAACGCTCTGCGCGAGCGCGCCGTTCCCGGTGTCGAGGAGCTTTCACCCGGCGTGCGTTCACTGCAGGTGCGCTATGACAGCCTGATCCTCAGCCAGAAACAGCTGATGAACCTGCTGCTGGAGCTGGAAGCCGGACTGGGCGACGTCAGCCAGCTTAAAGTGCCGTCACGCATTGTCTGGATGCCAATGGCCTTTGAAGACAGCGCCACACTCGGTGCTGTGGAACGCTACAAAGAAACCGTGCGTGCCACTGCGCCATGGCTGCCAAACAACGTTGATTTTATCCAGCGTATTAACGGCCTGGAGAGTCGCGAAGCGGTACGTGACACGATCTTTGACGCCAGCTATCTAATTCTGGGTCTGGGTGACGTGTACCTGGGTGCACCATGTGCAGTTCCAATCGATCCGCGCCATCGCCTGCTCAGCTCTAAATACAGCCCGGCGCGTACCTTCACTGCCGAGGGCACGGTGGGCATTGGCGGCATGTACATGTGCATCTACGGCATGGACTCCCCCGGCGGTTACCAGTTGGTGGGCCGCACGCTGCCGATCTGGAACAAATTCCTCAAGAACGACCAGTTCGCGGCGGATGAGCCATGGCTGCTGCACTTCTTCGATCAGGTGCGCTTCTATCCGGTCACTGAAGATGAGTTAACCCAACTGCGCGATGACTTCCGTGAAGGCCGCGCCACGGTACGCATCGAAGAGACTCTGTTTGATTTCGCCGCCCATCAGCAGTTCCTGAACGATAACGCGGATTCGATTGCTGCCTTCCGTCAGCGCCAGTCAGCGGCCTTTGACCAGGAAGTGACACTGTGGGCGCAGGAAGAGCAGAACGCGCCACTCACTAGTGAAGAGACGCTGATTGCACCCGAAGCCGATGACGATGCGCTGGCGGTGTGCGCCGACATGAACGGCAACATCTGGAAAGTGCTGGTGCAGCCGGGTGACGCGGTGGAAGCCGGTCAGACCATCATTATTGTCGAAGCGATGAAAATGGAACTGGCGATTGTCGCGCCGCAAGCCGGCACGGTGAAACGCATTGCCTGCCAGGCAGGACGTCCGGTGAGCCCGGGCGACACCCTGCTGTGGCTGGAATAAGGAGCTCGCATGAACCCAAGCCCACGCAGCAAAGGCCGTCCAGAAGCGCTGGCGGAGAAGGTCTACCAGGCACTGAAACAGGACATATTTGAGTTCCGTTTAATGCCCGGAGACCGCTTCAGTGAAAACGAAATCGCCGAACGGCTGGAGGTCAGCCGTACGCCAGTGCGTCAGGCGCTGTTCTGGCTGGAGCGCGAGGGCTATGTCGAAGTGTGGTTCCGCAGCGGCTGGCAGGTGAAGCCGTTCGACTTCGAATATTTCGAAGAACTGTACGACTTCCGTACCGTGCTGGAGCGCGAAGCAGTGCGCCGTTTGTGTGCGCTGCCGCCGCTGGCTTGTGCTGAAGTCCTCACCACTTTGAAAAGCTTCTGGATTGATGCACCACGGCTGGAGGATGGCAAGGCCGTATCGGCGCATGACGAAGCCTTTCATATGGCGCTGGTGGCAGCAGCCGGTAATCAGGAAATGGCGCGCATCCACGCCGAGTTGACCGAAAAAATTCGCATTATCCGCCGCCTCGACTTCACGCGAGATGACCGGGTAGACGCGACATACCGTGAACATGCCCAGATTTTACGGGCGATTTTCCAGCAACAAACCGAGGAGGCACAGCGCATTTTAACCGACCACATCGCCGTCAGTAAGGCAGAGGTCAGAAAGATCACATTGCATATGTTACAGCAGGCCCGGCTTCAACCCATTGAATAAAAACACTAACACATTTAGAGGGTTAACGATGAAAAGACGTTCGTTGCTTAAAGCTTTTGCGCTCTCCGCCACCGTGGCCAGTTTGGGCTTTACCTTTGGTGCCCAAGCCGCTGACACCATCAAAGTCGGCATCATGTCTTCGCTCTCCGGGACCATGGCGATCTCGGAGACACCGCTGAAAGACGTGGCGTTAATGACCATCGATGAGATTAACGCCAAAGGCGGTGTGCTGGGTAAAAAGCTGGAGCCGGTGGTGGTCGATCCCGCCTCAAACTGGCCGCTGTTTGCGGAGAAAGCGCGCCAACTGCTTACGCAAGATAAAGTCGCGGCGGTGTTTGGCTGCTGGACCTCGGTATCACGCAAGTCAGTGCTGCCGGTGTTTGAAGAGCTGAACGGCTTGCTGTTCTATCCGGTGCAGTATGAAGGTGAAGAGATGTCACCGAACGTGTTCTACACCGGCGCGGCACCGAACCAGCAGGCGATTCCAGCGGTGGAATACCTGATGAGCGAAGACGGTGGCAGCGCGAAACGCTTCTTCCTGCTCGGTACCGATTACGTCTACCCACGCACCACCAACAAAATCCTGCGTGCCTTCCTGCACAGCAAAGGTATTCAGGATAAAGACATCGAAGAGGTCTATACGCCGTTTGGTTACAGCGACTACCAGACCATCGTGTCCAACATCAAGAAATTCTCCGCTGGTGGCAAAACCGCGGTGATCTCCACCATCAACGGTGACTCTAACGTGCCGTTCTACAAAGAGCTGGCGAACCAGGGCATCAAGGCGACGGACATCCCAGTCATCGCATTCTCTGTCGGTGAAGAGGAGCTGCGCGGTATCGACACCAAACCGCTGGTCGGTCAGTTGGCGGCGTGGAACTACTTTGAATCCGTTGATAACCCAACCAATGCCAAGTTTGTTGCGGATTACCGCGCCTACGCGAAAGCACACAACCTGCCGAATGCCAACACGGTCGTGACCAACGACCCAATGGAAGCGACCTATGTCGGCATTCACATGTGGGCACAGGCGGTGGAAAAAGCGGGTACGACCGATGTCGACAAAGTGCGCGCAGCGATGGCAGGACAGACCTTTAAAGCACCAGACGGTTTCACCCTGACCATGGATAAAACCAACCACCACCTGCATAAGCCGGTAATGATTGGCGAAGTGGAAGAGAACGGCCAGTTCAACGTGGTGTGGCAGACCGATAAGACGGTACGTGCACAGCCGTGGAGCCCGTACATCGCGGGTAACGATAAGAAGCCTGACTATCCGGTGAAATCGACGCAGTAATGAGCAAAGTGCGTGCTGATGCCCTCACCCCAACCCTCTCCCACAGGGAGAGGGAGAGCTCAGGTGCGTACTGATGCCCTCACCCCAACCCTCTCCCACAGGGAGAGGGAGAGCTCAGGTGCGTGCTGATGCCCTCACCCCAACCCTCTCCCACAGGGAGAAGGAGAGCTCAGGTGCGTACTGATGCCCTCACCCCAGCCCTCTCCCACAGGGAGAGGGAGAGCTCAGGTGCGTGCTGATGCCCTCACCCCAACCCTCTCCCACAGGGAGAGGGAGAGCTCAGGTGCGTACTGATGCCCTCACCCCAGCCCTCTCCCACAGGGAGAGGGAGATGTCAGATGCGGTGTTGGGGAGGGAGACGGTGCCGCATTTGAGTGAGAGCGTTGAATCTTTGCTGGATCGGTCCCCTCTCCCGCTTGCGGGAGAGGGTTAGGGTGAGGGCGTTACGCGCACCCAAGCCAAACAACAAACAGGATCATCACCATGACAATCCGCCGTTATCTTTGCTGTCTGCTGCTGCTCCTGCCTTGGCTGGCTCAGGCGGGCGATGGCGCTGACTTCGCTGCCGCCAGCCGCACCGAACAAGCCATGCTACTGCAAAAGTGGGCCGCTGCACCGCAGGCAAGCCGCGTGCCGCTGCTGCAGGCACTGCGCAACGAAAGCGTGGTCATTGACCAGGACAAACAGCCGTTCAGCCAACAGGCTGACACCTTCACCCCATTAGACAGCGCGCAACACCCCAATGGTGACACCAAAAAGCTGTTTATGAATAACCGTCTGCGCGTGCTGATCGCCAGCGCCCTCGCCGCCCACCAGCTGGTGAGTGATGACCCGGCCCTGCGCCTGCGCGCCGCACAACAGTTACAAAACGACGGGGCTGCCGATCAGCTTCCACTGATTGAACAACGCCTCGCCGTAGAAAAAGACGCACAGGTCCATGCCGTATTAGCCATGGCCGCGGCCAACCTGCAACTGGCCAGCCCGGATGCCGCCGTGCGCCTCAAAGCGGTGACGCTACTTGGGGAATCCAGCGATCCCAATATGCAGGCCAGCCTCAATCGTTTAACGCAAGCCAGCAATGAACCGGATGCCCAGGTGCGTGCCGCCGCAACCGCCAGCCTGCAACAGATCAAACATCGGCTGATGTGGGGCTATCTGCTGGGCCAGGCCTTTACCGGTCTCTCTCTCGGCTCGATCCTGCTGCTGGCCGCTCTCGGTCTGGCGATCACCTACGGCCTGCTCGGCGTCATCAACATGGCGCACGGCGAGATGCTGATGCTGGGTGCCTACGCCACCTGGTTTGTGCAGAACCTGTTCCAGCAGTTCGCTCCACAGTGGCTGGCGTGGTATCCGCTGCTGGCCCTGCCGGTAGCGTTCCTGGTGACAGCGAGTATCGGCATGCTGCTGGAGCGCACCATTATCCGTCACCTGTACGGCCGCCCACTGGAAACGCTGCTCGCCACCTGGGGCATCAGCCTGATGTTAATCCAACTGGTGCGCATGCTGTTCGGCGCGCAAAACCTCGAAGTGGCTAACCCAGGCTGGCTCTCTGGCGGCTTGCAGGTCCTGCCCAACCTGGTGCTGCCGTACAACCGTATCGCGGTGATCCTGTTTGTGTTTGCCGTGTTAGGCCTCACCTGGCTGCTGCTGAATAAAACGCGGCTGGGCCTGAGCGTGCGTGCCGTGACGCAAAACCGCGCCATGGCCGATTGCTGCGGCGTACCCACCGGGCGCATCGATATGCTGGCATTCGGCCTCGGTTCTGGCATTGCAGGACTCGGCGGCGTGGCGTTATCGCAGTTGGGTAACGTCGGCCCCGAACTCGGCCAAGGCTACATCATCGACTCGTTCCTCGTGGTGGTGCTGGGTGGTGTCGGGCAACTGGCGGGTACCGTGGTGGCAGCCTTTGGCCTCGGCATTCTCAACAAAGTACTGGAACCGCAAATTGGCGCGGTGCTGGGTAAAATCCTCATCCTCGTGTTGATCGTGCTGTTTATTCAGAAACGTCCACAGGGCCTGTTTGCCTTTAAAGGGAGGGTCATCGACTAATGAGCCAACCCATCACCTTAACGCTGGCGCGCAAAGCACCGCGCCTCAGCATCGGCCTCGGCATCGTGGTCACCGCGCTGCTGTTGATCATGCCGTTCTGCGCCTTGTTGCCCGCCACGCACCCGCTGGCGATCTCCACCTACACGCTAACGCTGGTGGGGAAAATTCTCTGCTATGCCACCGTCGCTGTGGCGCTGGATTTGGTGTGGGGCTATGCCGGATTACTGTCGCTTGGGCACGGGCTGTTCTTCGCCCTGGGCGGCTATGCCATGGGCATGTACCTGATGCGTCAGGCCTCTGGCGAGGGCTTACCGGCGTTTATGTCATTCCTGTCGTGGAACGAGCTACCGTGGTTTTGGGCCGGTACCCAGCACTTTGCCTGGGCGCTGTGTCTGATCATGCTGGTGCCCGGCGTGCTGGCGCTGGTGTTTGGCTTCTTCGCTTTCCGCTCAAAGATCAAAGGCGTTTACTTCTCGATCATGACTCAAGCGCTAACCTACGCAGGCATGCTGCTGTTCTTCCGCAATGAAACCGGTTTTGGTGGCAACAACGGCTTCACCGGCTTCACCACCCTGCTCGGTTTTAATGTCACCGCCACCGGCACCCGCATCGGCCTTTTTGTCGCCACCGTGCTGTTGCTGCTGATCAGCCTGGGAATTGGCTTCGCGCTGGCCCGCAGCAAGTTTGGTCGGGTATTGACCGCAGTGCGTGATGCAGAAAACCGCCTGATGTTCGTCGGTTATGATCCCAAGGGTTTTAAGCTGTTTGTCTGGACGCTCTCTGCCGTACTGTGTGGGCTGGCTGGCGCCCTGTATGTGCCTCAGGTGGGCATCATTAATCCCAGCGAAATGTCCCCCACCAACTCGATTGAGGCGGCTATTTGGGTGGCGCTGGGCGGTCGCGGTACCTTGATTGGCCCGCTGTTAGGTGCGGCGATTGTCAACGGAGCCAAAAGTTGGTTCACCGTGGCCTTCCCGGAATACTGGCTGTTCTTCCTCGGCCTGATGTTTATCCTCGTCACGCTGTTCCTGCCGCGTGGTGTGATTGGCCTGCTGCGCCGGAGGCGTGATGACTGAGCAACTGTTTACCCAACCCCATCCAGCAGACCGCCACCGCGATCAGAGCGATCCGGTGCTGCAGCTGGAGAAGATCAACGTCTCATTTGATGGCTTCCGCGCCCTGACCGATCTGTCACTGAAGATCGGCGTTGGCGAACTGCGCTGTGTGATCGGCCCCAACGGCGCGGGCAAAACCACCTTGATGGATGTGATCACCGGCAAAACCCGTCCTGATAACGGGCAAGTGATCTACGACCAGGACACCGATCTTACTAAAATGTCACCGGTGGAGATCGCGCGCGCTGGCATTGGCCGTAAGTTCCAGAAACCCACGGTGTTTGAAGCGTTAACGGTGTTTGAGAATCTGGAGATCGCGCTGAAAAATGATAAATCAGTGTGGGCCAGCTTGCGGGCAAAGCTCAATGGCGAGCAGCAAGACCGCATTGATGAAGTGCTGAAACTGCTGCGTCTCGGTGGCGAACGCCAGCGCAAAGCGGGTTTACTGTCGCACGGCCAGAAGCAGTTCCTTGAAATCGGCATGCTGCTGGTGCAAGACCCCCATCTGCTGCTGCTCGACGAACCCGCAGCGGGCATGACCGATGCAGAAACCGAGTACACCGCTGAACTGTTTCGCAGCCTGGCAGGCAAGCACTCGCTGATGGTGGTCGAACACGATATGGGCTTTGTGGAAACCATCGCCGATCATGTCACGGTGTTGCATCAAGGCCAGGTGCTGGCGGAGGGATCGTTACGCGAAGTGCAGGCGGACGATCGCGTTATCGACGTTTATCTGGGGCGTTAAGATGCTACAAGTCTCCGAACTGAACCAATATTACGGCGGCAGCCACATTCTGCGCGGTCTCTCTTTTGAGGCTAAATCGGGCGAGATTACCTGCCTGCTGGGTCGCAACGGCGTGGGGAAAACCACACTGCTGAAGTGCCTGATGGGGTTGATCCCCGCGAAGTCCGGTGAAATTCGCTGGCAGGATAAAGTGATCAATAGCCGTAAACCGCATCAGCGCGTGCAGTCTGGCATCGCTTATGTGCCACAGGGGCGTGAAATTTTCCCGCGTCTGACGGTGGAAGAGAACTTGTTGATGGGGCTGGCTCGTTTTTCCGGATCGCAAGCCAAAACCGTACCGGAAGAGATCTACCAGTTGTTCCCGGTGCTACGAGAGATGAAAGCACGTCGCGGCGGCGATCTTTCTGGCGGGCAACAACAACAGTTGGCGATCGGGCGTGCGCTGGCTTGTAAACCGCAGTTATTGATCCTCGATGAACCCACCGAAGGGATCCAACCGTCGGTGATCAAAGAGATCGGCGCGGTGATCCGCCAGTTAGCACAGCGCGGTGACATGGCGATCCTGCTGGTGGAGCAGTTTTACGATTTCGCCGCCGAGCTGGCCGACAGCTATCTGGTGATGTCGCGCGGTGAGATTGTGCAGCGCGGCGCAGGCGCCAATATGGAAGCCGAGGGCGTGCGCGGGTTGGTGGCGATTTAATATATTGAATCGTGCTCGGTGTTCGTAGGGTGCGCATTTCTGCGCACCTGGAATAAGAATTACAGAATCCCCGTCTCCACGCTAAAGTGGCGCTTCTCACCTGGCGCCAATTCAATCAGCGTGCCGGCACGCTGCGCTGCCTTAAATCCTTCTGGTCGGCAGGTGGAGGGCAAAACATAAGCCGCGACCTGCTGATCGTGATTGTGCAGCATCCAGCGCGTGGCATGCGGGAACTGGCGGCTATCAAAGCGGGTCATCAGTGCGAAGCCCTCTGGCGCATGCAACTCAAACTGCACTTCGTTGCCGTACTGCGGCAAATTATCGGCAAAGAACACAATCTCCGGATCGCACATCTCCGGCTGATCCAACTGCTGGAAGGCTTGCGGATCGCATGCCAGTTGATCGGTATAGGCGCTCCACTGCGGTGTCGGCTTCACATGCGCTGGGATCGACGCCCGTAGCTGAAAGGCATCCTGCGGGATCGACTGCTTAAAGCGGCCATTTGCCAGCCAGGCGCTGTTCAGATGACACATATACTGTAGCGGCATCGGTGCCCCCGCCAGATTGGTGACGTTCATTTCAATCTGCAGGCGCGGCGTGTCGGCATGCAACCGCACCGCTGGAGAGGCTAAGTAGTGATGGCCAAAACCTTTCACATACTCGGTTTCGCCTTCCAACGACACACGATCCTGCTCCAGCACGATCCATGCGCTGTCCATGCGCGCGCAGGCCATTTCACCGTGCAGCGGATGGTCATCCTCCGGGGCCGGACAACCGTTGGCCAGCAAACCCGAATGAAAGGCAAAACAGCCATAGGTATCGATAATCGAACTGCCGAGCATCGGCTGTTTGAAACTGTGCCCCATGGTCAGCAAGTGGCCATCGAACGTGGCATCCCACACCATCTGGCCGTAAAACGGCAGCACGATCACCGTACCGCGCAGATTGCTGATGCGTACCGCTTCAACACCCGCCGGATAGCGGAATAACTCGACGTGGAAAGAGGCATTGTGCAGCAGCGTACTGGGCGTTTCATGGAACTGCTCCCGGCGCAGCGGTAAACGCGTTTTCATGGCATCTCCTCCACTAAACGGCCCGCTTGAATCGCCTGGTTTTTATGGCGCAGCTCGCCCCAGAAGTAGAAGCCGACCCACGCGAAGCACAGCAACGAAACGCCGAACGCCAACTGCATCGAACCCAGATGATCGGAGACGAAGCCCTGAATGGCCGGAATAAAGGCAGCACCCACAATTGACATCACGATGAAAGCACCCGCGACTTCCGTGTACTTGTTATCCACCGTAGCCAGCGTGCCGGCATAGATGGTGGCCCAGCATGGTCCGAACAGCACGCTCACAAATACCGCCGCGTACACCGCAGTAAAGTTGGGGACAAACATCACCCACGCGAGGGTAATGACGCCAAGAATTGAGTAGGCAATCAGCACTTTTTCCGCGCGGAAGCGCGTCATCAGGAAGTTAGCGACAAACTTACCGATGAAGAAACAGATAAAGCTGTAAATCATAAAGTTAGAGGCGTGACGTTCGTTGGTCGCCCCCAGCGTCAACGCCAGACGAATGGTAAAGGACCAGACGGCCACCTGCATCCCGACATACAGGAACTGCGCGACGATACCGCGCTTGAAGTGACGATTACCCGCCAGATAGCGGAAGGTCTCGCCCAGTGAAGGCAGCGACTTTTCGCTCGACTGAGGTTTGCAGCGAGGATAACGTGTGAACAGGAACAGCAACATTACCACCACTAATACCATCACCAGATATTTGTAGGGCTCCAGCGTATGTTCCAGCATGCTGAGACGGAAAGCATGCGCCTGCTCCGCGTTCATCCCCGCCATTTGTGCATGCAGACTTTCGCCGTCCTGGAACACCAGATATTTGCCCAACACGATGCCCATCAGTGCGCCAATCGGATAGAACGTCTGGCTGATATTGAGACGCAGCGTGGCGTGGTCGCGATGCCCAATCATAGAGCTGTAGGTATTGGCTGCGGTTTCCAGGAAGCTTAAGCCAATGGCGATAGCGAAAATCGCCGCAAGGAACATGGTGTAAGTGGCCATGTGCGAGGCGGGATAAAACAGCATGCAACCCACAATGTAGAGCACCAGGCCCATCAGGATCGCCAGCTTGTAACTGGCTTTGCGGATCACCAAAGAAGCCGGGATCGCAATCAGGAAATAGCCGCCGTAAAACGCACTCTGCACCAGTGCGCTGGCAAAGTCGCTCAACGCAAACACGCTTTTGAACTGGGTGATCAGGATGTCGTTCAGGCTCGCGGCACAGCCCCACAACGGGAACAGGCACGAGAGCAAAATGAACTGAAACAGCGGCGTCTTATTCAGATAGCCGTCAGGTTGCTGAACAATGTTCGGTTGCATAGCTCGACCTCAGTGTACGTTGAGAAAACGCTGGAAGGTTTCCGCGTCAGGATAGGAGCGCTGCGTACCGCGCCCAGTCACGCTGCAAGCGGCGTAGGCCGAGGCTTGCGCCATCGCTGCCGCAATATCACCGCTTTTCACCAGCGCATGCGCAAAGCAGCCGATAAAGGCATCACCCGCACCGCTGGTATCCTCTGCCTTCACTGGCGTGGGGGCCACGTGGTGCAGAGTGTCACCCGCCATCCATAACGAACCGCGCCCTCCGAGGGTGATAATCAGGTTCTTCAGACCGCGCTTGAGCAGCGTCTGCCCTGCCCGTTTCACCTCGTCATCCGTGCCTACCGGCATGCCCGTGAGGATCTCCAGCTCGGTTTCATTGGGCATAAAGAAGTCGCACTTGCAGGCATAGTCGATATCGAGATTCGCCACTGCCGGTGCCGGGTTAAGAATCACTTTGATATCGTGCTGACGCGCAAAATCGATGGCGTAGTAGACGGTTTCCAGCGGGATTTCTAACTGCAGGATGATCAGCTTGCAGGCTTTCAAGGCCTCCGCGGCCTCATTAATGTCTGCTGGTTTGAGCTGCTGGTTGGCACCCTTGATAATCAAAATGCGATTCTGTGATTGATCGTCAACGAAGATGGGCGCCACGCCGCTGGACGTACCCGCTGCGGTGGTCACATATTGGGTATCCACCCCCTGCTGTTTAAGATTCGCCACGGTGTTAGGCGCAAACAGATCGTCGCCCACTTTACTCACCATCATCACGCGACCGCCCATTTTCGCTGCTGCCACCGCCTGATTTGCCCCCTTCCCTCCACAGCCGATAGCGAAATCGGGGGCTTCCAGCGTCTCCCCTGCTTTCGGTAGCTGATTGGTGTAGGTAATAAGGTCCACCATATTTGACCCAATAACCGCGATATCCATTGTTAACTCCCCGGTGAATTTTTAACCTTATAATGTTATTAAATTAACAATAACAGTTAAATTAAGGTTGTAATGTGACAAAATTCACACCTCAACATCATCGACAAAACCGATATAACGCCACAGATTAGTGAGCGGGAGTGTTATTATTCTAACAATTTAACATCATGATAATGCCGAGATGGTGTTAAGCGAAACGGCCATCACGGACTGGAGAGAGAGGTTTGCGGGCCGATCCCATTACAGGTAATATTGAAAATCGGTGTGCTGGAAGTGTCGCAAATCATTAAAATTTTTATCATTTATCGTGATTTCACCTTCGGCATCCTCGACCTCAGCCTACTCAACAAATAGAGATCATCATGGAAACCCGGCGAGACGAACGAATTCACAAGCTGGCGCAGGCGCTGAAACGTACCGATAAGCTACACCTGAAAGATGCGGCTCAATTGTTGGGTGTATCAGAGATGACGATTCGCCGCGATCTGACGGAACCGGCTTCGGCGGTTGTGCTGTTGGGCGGGTATATTGTCAGCGATCCGAAAAGCCACGCCGGACACTATTTTATCTCTGACCAACACAGCCAAAACGCCGCACGTAAACAACGTCTGGCGCAGGCGGCGGCAAGTTTGATCAGCGAAAACGATACGGTGTTTTTTGACTGCGGCACCACTTTGCCCTACATCGTGGATGCCATCCCGGACACCTTGCCCTTCACCGCGATTTGCTGCGCCATGAATACCTTTCTCGCGCTGAAAGAGAAACCGGCCTGTAATGTGATCCTGAGCGGCGGGGAGTTTCATGCAGATAACGCGCTGTTCACGCCGATCGGTGCCCACTCGATTCTCGACGATCTCTGCCCCACGCTGGCCTTTATCTCGGCAGCGGGCATCGATCAGGAACAGGGCGCAACCTGCTATAACATCAATGAATTAGCCATGAAGCATCACGCCATGTTACGGGCGCGCACCCGTGTATTGGTGGCCGATAGCAGCAAATTTGGCAAAGTGCTGCCCGCCCGCATCGGTGAGCTGCGTCGTTTTGATCTGCTGGTGAGTGACAGTGCGCCAGAAGCGGCGCTGAAAAACTGGCTGGCGCAACAGAATATCCCACTGCGCCTGCCTTGAGATCAGGCTTTACGATCGATCACCGCGTCGCCATCGCGCAGACGGCGCAGGTTATCGCAGATCCCTTTGATGTTGCCTGCCAGTGAAATATCCGTCACGCCACCAATGTGCGGGGTGGCGATCACGTTATAGCGGAACACCGGATCCTGCGGATCGGGCGGCTCCTGCCAGAACACATCCAGCCCGGCCCCGGCTAATTTTTTGCTCTCCAGCGCCGTCAGAAACGCCTGTTTCTCTATCAAGCCACCGCGTCCAAGATTAATCAGGAAACTGTCCTGTTTCATCTGCGCCAGCGCATCGGCGTTGATGATGTTATGGGTATCGGCGTCGTCCGGCAGGCTGAGCACTACAAAGTCCGCCTGCTGCAGCAGTTCCGGTAGCTGCGACATAGTGCCGAGCCAGTCGAGCTGATGCTGACGCGCAAAGGCTTCATCCGCCTCGCGTTTTACGCCAATCATACGCATGCCAAACGGGGCAAGGCGCTTCGCCAGCGCTTTACCGATGCCGCCCAAGCCTACCAGCCCGACGGTTTTGCCCATCAGTCCCAGGCCAATTGGCTGTCCGAGCCTCTGCTGTGCCAGGCAATCGGCAATCTCATGCTGACGACGCGCCAGCCCAATCATCATCCAGATACCCAACTCCGCCACTGAATCGGCATTGCCTGAATTATCGGAAGGGACATTCGCTACCATAATGCCGGCTTGCTTTGCCGCCGCAAGATCAACACCCTCCAGCCCGACCCCCGCCTGCTGAATCAGCTTTAGCCGATCGGCGGTGGCAATCAGCTGTGCATCCACACGGCACATGCCGGGGATCAGCGCATCGAAACCGGCCAGGCTCTCCGCCGCATGGCCCGCCGAGGCGATAAATTCCATATCAGGTAACGTCTGGCGGATCGCAGGTATCAATCCACCCCAGGCATGTTCATCTGCAGCAATCAGCACTTTCATCGAACTCCCTCCGTTTTCAGGCAAAAAAGCAGCATAGCGACTGTTGAGTGAGAATCAATCAGTTATCGGCTCTGTTGCCCCACTCCAGAAGATTCAACGCCGTGCGGCTGTGATTGCCGGGTGAAAACGGCTAAACTTCACCATCTGAAGTTCCACCATTCACAGACCAGAGGCTCATTACAACGTGGCTCAATTCGTCTATAGCATGCATCGCGTCGGCAAAGTGGTTCCGCCGAAGCGTCACATCCTGAAGAACATCTCTCTTAGCTTCTTCCCTGGCGCCAAAATCGGTGTACTCGGCCTGAATGGCGCGGGTAAATCCACCCTGCTGCGCATCATGGCCGGTATCGATACCGATATCGAAGGGGAAGCACGCCCACAACCGGGCATCAAAGTGGGCTATCTGCCACAGGAACCCAAACTCAACCCAGAGCACACCGTGCGTGAATCTGTGGAAGAAGCGGTTTCTGAAGTGGTTGGCGCGCTGAAACGTCTCGATGAAGTGTACGCGCTGTACGCTGATCCGGACGCGGATTTCGATAAGCTGGCGGCAGAACAGGGTCGTCTGGAAGAAGTGATCCAGGCACACGATGGCCACAACCTCGACACCCAACTGAACCGTGCTGCTGATGCGATGCGCCTGCCAGACTGGGATGCCAAAATTGGCAACCTGTCCGGTGGTGAACGCCGTCGCGTCGCGCTGTGCCGTCTGCTGCTGGAAAAACCAGACATGCTGCTGCTGGACGAACCGACCAACCACCTGGATGCAGAATCCGTGGCCTGGCTGGAACGTTTCCTTCACGACTTCGAAGGCACCGTGGTAGCGATTACGCACGACCGTTACTTCCTGGATAACGTTGCAGGTTGGATTCTGGAGCTGGACCGCGGTGAAGGTATTCCGTGGGAAGGTAACTACTCCTCCTGGCTGGAGCAGAAAGATCAGCGTCTGGCGCAGGAAGCCTCTTCTGAAGCGGCTCGTCGTAAGTCGATTGAGAAAGAGCTGGAGTGGGTACGTCAGGGCGCGAAAGGCCGTCAGTCTAAGGGCAAAGCCCGTCTGGCGCGCTTCGAAGAGCTGAACAACACCGAATACCAGAAACGTAACGAAACCAACGAACTGTTCATTCCACCTGGTGCGCGCCTCGGCGATAAAGTGCTGGAAGTGACCAACCTGAACAAATCGTATGGCGATCGTGTCCTGATTGATGACCTGAGCTTCTCTGTGCCGAAGGGTGCAATTGTTGGCATCATCGGTCCAAACGGTGCGGGTAAATCCACGCTGTTCCGCATGATGTCCGGTCAGGAACAGCCAGATTCCGGTACCATCGAGCTGGGCGAAACCGTCAAGCTGGCGTCAGTTGATCAGTTCCGTGACGCCATGGACAACTCGAAAACCGTGTTCGAGGAAGTTTCGGGCGGCCAGGACATTATGCGTGTCGGCAACGTTGAGATGCCAAGCCGCGCCTATGTCGGTCGCTTCAACTTCAAAGGCACCGATCAGGGCAAACGTGTTGGCGAACTGTCTGGTGGTGAGCGTGGTCGTCTGCACCTCGCGAAACTACTGCAGGTCGGCGGCAACCTGTTGCTGCTCGATGAACCGACCAACGACCTGGACATCGAAACCCTGCGCGCGCTGGAAAACGCCCTGCTGGAATTCCCAGGCTGTGCCATGGTGATCTCGCATGACCGTTGGTTCCTCGACCGTATCGCCACGCACATCATCGATTATCAGGATGAAGGCAAAGTGGAGTTCTTCGAAGGTAACTTTACCGAGTACGAAGAGTACAAGAAACGCACCCTCGGCGCTGACGCGCTGGAGCCAAAGCGTATCAAGTACAAGCGTATGGCGAAGTAATGGTTATGATGTGAAAAAGGCGCCGATTGGCGCCTTTTTTATGGCTGTGAAGATTATCCCCCCAGCATCTGTTTCACCAACTCGACGCAGCGCAGGAAGCGTGCATCGTAGTCATCCTCTTTCACATGGACGAACTCAATGTTGTTTTCACGCAGCATGGTGACCAGCATCGACTGAAACTCGCGGCGATCCATTGAGCTGCCGAGACTTCGCAAGCCATCCGCCACCCATGGCACGTTGTTCTCCAGCAAAATAACCAGATCGAAACGGTACTCATCAATCAGCGCCTGCACGAACGGATGCTCACGCCCTTCATACTTCAGGCAAAACGCCTGGGTGGTGATGAAGTCGGTATCGATGAACGCCACTTTGCTGGCGTATTTCACCGCGAAATCGATGTACTGCGCCTGCCCCAGCGCGATTTTGTCGTAATCGGAGTATTGCAGCGCCATCTCATCCCCACCCAAGTGGGAGAAAACATAATCCCGGCCATATTCCCAGGCGCTGGTGGTATTAAAGATATTCGCCAGCTTGTTTACCAGCGTTGATTTGCCGCTGGATTCACCACCGAGGATCGCTACGGTGCGCACAAAGAACGGCTTCACTTCGGTGGGGATGTACTCCCAGTAACGGAACGGATCCTGACGAATCTGCCCGCCACTGATGTTCATAAAGGATCGATTAGGATCCACCACCACGGTAGGAATGCCGAGGTGCTGTTGATACATCGCCGCGTCCGGTTCTTCACTGGTATAGATGCAATCGGGTTCAATCCCCTGTTCGGACAGGAATTTTTTCACCCCTTCACTCCACACATCCCAGCCATGCGGATAGGGTTCGATCCCCTCTTCATCAAAGGAGTGAATACGGATATTTTTCTGGTATTTGAAGGTCTGTAGCAGCCAGCGCAGACGGTCGCTGATGGTCGGCTGCTGCGACATGGCGCTGTTTTCAAACAGTTCGCGATCGCGCGGATCGTCATGGCCCATGATGATGTGTAGCTCATCGACCTGGCTACAGGCGCGCTGAATCAGATAGATGTGGCCGGTATGCAGTGGATAAAACTTACCGAACACCACGCCAACGGTTTTGTCCCGGCGTGGGAATTCCAGTCCGAGAAAACGGTGCAGCGCTTCCAGCTTCTGCGCGCTCGGGCTTTTAATTTTGGCATTCAGCAACTGGCTTAAGTAGCCTTTGGTCATCCCGCTGGCATCTGCAACCTGCTGCAGCGTATGGCCCTGCTGGCGTATGGCTGTTTTCAGGTAGTCGAATGATGACATTTGGTGCCTCCTGCGTGGGAAAAATGGGGTGTGGTGCGCGCTGGCCCTCACCCCGGCCCTCTCCCGCAAGCGGGCGAGGGGGAAATCGATGCATCTTGCAAAATCGTAACTCTGGATGCGAGCTCACAGCCTCTCATTTCGGTTTCCTCTCCCTGTGGGAGAGGGTTAGGGTGAGGGCATCAGACCATTTTACAGCTCGTCCAAAATTGCCAGCGCATCCGCCAGCTTCTTGGCGCTGTACACCTTCATGCCATCAATGGTCTTCTTCGGCGCATTTCCCGCCGGCACAATCGCGCGTTTGAAGCCGTGCTTGGCCGCTTCAGAAATACGCTCCTGACCGCTGGGCACCGGGCGGATCTCACCGGCTAACCCCACCTCGCCGAAGATCACGAGATCCTGTGGCAGCGGGCGATCGCGCAGGCTCGACACCATTGCCAGCAGCAACGCCAGGTCAGCACTGGTTTCCGTGACTTTTACGCCACCCACCACGTTGACGAACACATCCTGGTCCGCCATCTGCAAGCCGCCATGACGGTGCAACACCGCCAGCAAGATCGCCAGACGGTTCTGTTCCAGACCCACCGCAACACGGCGCGGGTTGCCCATCATCGAATGATCCACCAGCGCCTGAATCTCCACCAGCAGCGGGCGAGATCCTTCCCACACCACCATCACCGAGCTGCCGGACGTCACTTCGTCACCGCGTGACAGGAAAATAGCTGACGGGTTACTGATTTCACGCATGCCCTGCTCGGTCATGGCGAACACGCCTAACTCGTTCACCGCACCAAAGCGGTTTTTATGGCTGCGCAGGGTTCGGAAGCGAGAATCGGCATCACCATCCAGCAGCACCGAACAGTCGATACAGTGCTCCAGCACTTTCGGACCGGCCAGCGAGCCATCCTTGGTGACGTGCCCCACCATCACAATGGCCACGCCGCGCGTTTTGGCGAAGCGCGTCAGGTAAGCGGCGGTTTCACGCACCTGCGCGACGCTGCCCGGCGAAGACTGGATATCCGCCATATGCATCACCTGGATTGAGTCGATCACCATCAGCTTCGGCTGCTCTTGCTCGGCGATCAGACAGATCTGCTCGATGCTGGTTTCCGACAACATATTCAGGTTTTCGGTGGGTAATCCCAGACGATGGGCACGCATTGCCACCTGTTGCAATGATTCTTCACCAGTGACGTACAGGGTTTTCATCCCTTCTGCCAGCTTACACATCACCTGCAGCAGCAAAGTGGATTTACCGGCACCGGGGTTGCCACCAATCAAAATGGCACTGCCCGGCACCACGCCGCCACCGAGTACGCGATCGAACTCTTTAAAACTGGTGGAGAAACGCGGCAGGGCTTCAAGGCTGATTTCTGACAGCTTCTGCACCCGACTTGTACCGGCATTCCCGGCATAGCCCGTCAGACGGTCGTTGCGCGCAGCGGCGGGTGAGGCGGCAATGCGCACCTCGGTGATGGTGTTCCACGCCTGGCAGGCGCTGCATTGCCCCTGCCAGCGTGGGTAATCTGCGCCACACTCGTTACAAACGAAGGCGCGTTTTGCCGCTTTGGCCAAATCAAATCCTCTGTTAACGCTCTTCGTGAATCAGGCTACCAGTCAGGATGCAGAATACACCCATCAAATCGGCATGGCGGATGATGATCGACGCCTGCTCATTCACTTTCGGTTTAGCATGGTAGGCAATACCCAGACCCGCCGCTTTAATCATCGGCAGATCGTTCGCGCCGTCGCCAATCGCCACGGTTTGCTCCGGGGCGATCTCATAACGTTCGGCGAGATTTTTCAGGGTATCGGCTTTATATTGGGCATCAACAATCTGCCCCAGCACTTCGCCGGTCAGCTTGCCATCGCGCATTTCCAGCTCATTGGCCACCGCTGCCGTCAGATGCAGCGTCTGGCGCAGATAATCGGCGTAGTAGGTAAAGCCGCCAGAAGCAATCGCCACCTGCCAGCCCAGCGCCTGCAGTTTCTGCACCAGCGTGGTCAGGCCCGGCATCAGCGGCAGCGTGTCACGCACCTGTTTGAGGATGTTGGCATCAGCACCCGCCAGTTTCGCCACGCGTTCACGCAGGCTGGCTTTGAAGTCCAGTTCACCACGCATCGCGCGTTCGGTCACTTCAGATACCTGATCGCCGCAGCCCGCCAGTTTAGCGATCTCATCAATGCATTCGATCTCAATGGCGGTCGAATCCATGTCCATCACCAGCAACCCAGGGGTTTTTAGATGCGGTATTTTGCCGAGCGGTGCCACATCAAAACCGGCATCATGCGCCAGTTTAGCGGCACGCGGCGTCAGTGAACCGGCCAGACGAATCACCTGATATTCATCGACATTCCACGCGCTGACGATCACCATCGCCGCACCCAGCAGATGCTGATAATCGGTCAGTTTTTGTTTATCGAGCCCACGCCCATACAGCAACCAGCCAGTACGACCGGCACGGTAATCCAGCGGCATCACTTCATCACCGCTGAGGGAAAGGGGTAGACCCGGCCAAAGTGAAACATCGGCGGGCAGATCGCACCAGGTAAGACGATTTGGCATTACAGCTCCTGTAGGGACAACAAAACCACGCAAGAGGCTACCTTGTCTGCGCGGGTTCTGGCAACATAATTGCCAGCCTTTCTGCTGTTACGTCACACGGGTTCCTGATGGTTAAAACCGCACTGAAATTTCGCCTGCATCGCACGGTGATTGTTCTTATCTCGCTGGCCCTGTTAGTGGTGCTGATGCAAGGGGCATCCTGGTTCAGTCTCGGTCATCAAATGGCGCGCTCTGAACAGGTGGAAGAACTGGCGCACACCTTGACGCGTCAGGTGGCGTTTAGCCTAAAACCGCTGATGGACAACAGCGACGATAACCGCACGCAGATCGAAGCTATCCTGGATCAGATGACGGATAACAGCCGCATTTTGGATGCCTCAGTGTATGCCGATGATGGCAGTCTGGTGGCCCACAGCGGCGAAAGCATTAACGTGCGCGACCGTCTGGCGTTGGACGGCAAACGTGCCGGTAGCTACTTCAATCATCAAATTGTGCAGCCGCTGGAAGGCAAAGAGGGACCACAAGGTTTCCTGCGCGTCACCCTCGATACCCACGTACTGGTCACCGAATCGCGCCAGGTGGATAACACCACCAATATCCTGCGCCTGATGATGCTGCTGGCGCTGGCGATTGGCATCATCCTGACCCGTACCTTGCTGCGCGACCGCCGCACCCGTTGGCAGCAGTCTCCGTTCTTGCTCACCGCCAGCCGCGCAGTGAAAGAGGACAAAGAGGAAGAAGAGGCGGTCGCGTCCGCTGAGAATGAAAAAAAGAGTTAAGCCATTTTGTTCAGCGTTGCATCTAACGCAGTTAACTGCTGCAAGGCGTGTGCGGCAATTTGCCGAAAATCGAGGCTGAACTGTTCATCACTTTCAATTGCCTGCCAGTAGGTTTTTGCCATTGCGCTGGCAGCGCGCCATACCTCAGCGGACAACGAGAAATCCAGCGTCAGTTTGACTTCCTCACGCATGTGTCCCTGCGAATTGGGCGCAAGAGCCATCGGCAACATGTCGTAAGCTGGAGTCAGGCTAAAAGGCCCATGTCCGGTGAAGAACGACACATTTCCTGCATGCATATCGCTATTGGCGATAAGGCGACCAAATGCCCATTGCAAGGTGCCACGATGTTGCGACTCATCGTCAATACGATGTTGCAGATGTAACTCTCGCAGCGCATCAGGCCAGTGCTGTGGGTGACCGATAAATTCCGCACTCACCGCTTCCAGTGAAGCCATCTCGTGCCGACCACGCTCACCTGTACGGTCAAAACGCTGCACTTCGAGAAAAAGCTGGTCTTCACTTTCAATTAACTGGCTATCTGCCGCGGCCAGGCCACCGGCATTTAAATGCTGTAATGCCAGATGCTCAGCGCGCAGTAAATCACGCCATCGTTGAGCATTATCGCTTTGCCGTGAGGCAGTGAATTTCACCAGGCAGTGGCGGGCACCGTTTGACGTTTCAGCAAAGCAGAGAAATTTAGGCTGTTCCCCCCCCGCTGACGATCCTGGCTCGTCACCGCTCAACGCATGCTGCGCCAGCTGCGGATAGCGATTGACTTTCTCCACTTCGCGAATGGGGTGCGGAGACGCCTGCAGCAACCAGCGCTGATAAGGGCGCTCACCGATGAGAAACGCACCCGGCATATCGATTCCACCGTTTGCCAGCGCCATTAAGCACTGCTCATCACTCCATAGCCGAATATCATCATTTAATCCCAGCTGTGCTGCATGTTCTCTGCCCCATTGACGACCAATAAATCCCTGCGGTCGCAAGTCCTGTAAGAACCAGGGTAAACCATCATAGAAATGGCCGCGTTCATGCTGATCAAGATACAGGCAACTGCCTTGTGGCCATGTCGGCAACAGATAACCGGCAGAGATGGCCTGCCCTTGAGCGGAAATGCAGTAGAGCGGAAATTTATTTTCACCCCGAATCGGACGGAGCAAAGCATAACGAGTGGCGCGTGCCCGGCCCCATTTAATGATGTGCGGCTGTTGCCGCAGCTGACGCGATAATGTCGCCTGGCTCACGCCCGATCGTTGTAGCAGCTCAGCTGCACTTAGCGGTCCCGCCAGCAAGAAGTTCTGCAAATCCACCATAACCATCATCTCATGAATAGATTCATGAATAGATTTATGCATAGATACTTTCAAAAAAAAAGCCCGCACGGCGGGCTTTTTACGATAAATGCATATCAACAGTGAATAGATACTTTTAGCTGTTGGTCAGCAACGCCTGCAGTTCGGCCAGGTTTTTGACCTGCCAGGTTGGCGTGATGTGTTCCGGCAGCGGACGTGTGCCGTGATCGATCCAGCAGGTTTTCACTCCCGCGTTCATGCCACCCAGAATGTCGGATTCTGGCGTATCGCCCACCATCAGCACGCGGCTACGTTCTGGGTTGCCGAGTAACTGCAATGTATGATCGAAAATCGCCACATCGGGCTTCGGTACACCGACCTGCTCCGAAATGATCAATTCATCAAAGAAGTCACGGAAACCGGTGCGTTCCAGGCGTGCCTGCTGCAACGCGGTAAAGCCGTTGGTGATGATGGCGATTTTCACCTTGCCTTTCAGCGTGTTCAGTAACTCGGCAGCCCCTTCAAGCGGCAAGCAGATCTCCGCCATGGCACCGAGAAAATCACTGTTCAGCACTTCTGGTGCCACGCTGAGTTTCTCACCCCATAGCGTGAAGCGGCGAGTCTGTAGCTGTAAGGCTGAAATGGTGCCGTTTTGGTAATCCACCCACAGCGGTTTATTGATCGCCTGGTAATCCGCGTAATCCTGGTCGCTGAACTGCACGTCATAACGGGCGAACATGCGTTGCAAACCGGCATAGGCGTCAAAATGAAAAAGTGTGTCGTCTGCATCGAACAGAATGCAGTCCCAGTCGTTTAGCATAATGTCCCTTTTTACAGCGTTAGCGCCATGATGATGGCATCTTCACGCCCATTGGCGGTGGGATAATAGTTGGGCCTGATACTGACCTGATGAAAATCGAGCTGTTCGTACAGTGCAATCGCCGGATGATTCGAGGCCCGCACTTCCAGCCACAGCGTCATCACTTCGCGCGCTTCCAGCTCAGCAATCAAATGCTGTAACAGTTGGCGTGCAAACCCGCGGCGCTGAAAATCGGGATCGACGGCGATATTGAACAACGAGGCTTCATCCAGCACCACTTGGGTGATGGCGAATCCTGCCAGTTTACCCTCGGCTTCCAGGCGAAAATTAACAAAACGTTCGCCCTGATTGCTGGCGAAAGTTTGCTCGCTCCACGGAAAAGCGTGGCTACGGCGTTCAATGGCCAGCAGTTGCGGCTGGTCTTCAGGGGTGACTAAAGAGATGGTTGTCATGGTTACACATCTGTTGCCACAGGGCGCGTTTTGCCGCACCGCTGCTGATCAATTCGTTGAAAACGGCAGTGGTAAAGGTGATGCCGTTAAAGGGATGTTCGCTCTCCACGCCCATTAGCCAGCCGGCACAATCGACCTGCTCGGGCAGCATGGGCAGCTGTTCTGGCGTCAGCGTCATGACCTGAGCAGGCTGGATGTTTAGCACGCGCAGCACGTCGCGAATCAGCGGTTCTTGCAACTCAGGAGCCTGTTCAGTCACCATCACCAAACGCGTACCCGGCGTCAGCGTGACAGCAATTTCGCCCTGTAGCACGCGTGGACGCCGCAATTGGTACTGCGTAATCCCCATTTGCTGTAAGAGCCAGTCGCGTCTTGTACTCATGCTGTTACCCGTTATGCTGCCAGAATGCGACGTTATGCTAGCAAACCCATCGAACATGCGCCAACAAAGCACTCTACACAAAATAATTGGAGTCCCCTCATGGGGCCTACTCTTGGTTCAGGAAGGCGGCAAGTACATGAATCCTCAGGAGCTTACTGAAGTAAGTGACTGAGGTGAATGCACGTAGCCAACGCACCTGTAACTTGAAGTATGACGTGTATATAATCGCTGCTCTGATTTAACAGGAGTGTTCCATGTCTGCTTTTACCCCGGCCAGCGAAGTCATTCTGCGCCACAGTGATGAATTTACCACCCGCCATGTGCTTTTTGCTGGCGACCTGCAGGATGACCTGCCTGCCCAGCTGGAAACGGCCTCTACACGTGTGCATACCCAGCAGTACCATCACTGGCAGAACCTGAGCCGTCGCCTTGGTGAACGTGCGGTTTACAGCATGGTAGCGACGGCTGATGATGTCGCTGGCTGCGATACGCTGGTCTATTACTGGACGAAAAACAAGCCCGAAGCGCAGTTCCAGTTGCAGAACCTACTGTCATTACTGCCTGTTGGCTGCGATATTTTTGTCATTGGCGAAAACCGCGCGGGTGTGCGCAGCGCAGAAGGCATGCTGGAAGCGTGGGCGACGCTGGAGAAAGTCGATAGCGCTCGCCGCTGCGGACTGTATCACGGTCGTCTGGATAAGCAGCCAAGCTTCGATGCCAGCAGCTATGGCAACACTTATATGATTGAGCATCTCACTATCCATACGCTCCCTGGCGTGTTCAGCCGCGATGGCCTGGATATCGGCAGCGATCTGCTGCTCTCGACGCTGGAACCGCATGCACGCGGTAAAGTGCTGGATATCGGTTGCGGAAGCGGCGTGCTGGCGACAGTACTGGCACAGATCTCACCGCGCGTACGCCTGTGGTTATGTGATGTTCATGCAGCCGCGATTGAAGCCAGTAAACTCACCTTGGCCGCTAACGAGTTAGAGGGGGAAGTCTTCGCCAGTAACGTCTTCTCAGATGTCACCGGTCGTTTCGATATGATCATCTCTAATCCGCCGTTCCACGATGGCCTGCAAACCAGTCTGGACGCGGCTAACACGCTGATTCGCGGTGCACTCAAGCATCTGAACAGCGGCGGCGAACTGCGTATCGTCGCCAACGCCTTCCTGCCTTATCCGCAAATTCTGGATGAAACCTTCGGCAACCATGAAGTGCTGGCCCAAACCGGGCGCTTTAAGGTGTACCGCGCGGTATACGGTCGTGGTGCTAAAACGCGTTAATGGCGTGATTGCATCAGCGCGACGGTAAAAACGTTGTTTTTTGCAGCAATCGTTTCATCGTCGCGAAATATGTATTGACGCAATGAGTAAAATCTCTAGAATGCGCCTCCGTGGTTAGCAATACTTTAGGGTGTTGCAGGTACGCGATGGTGGCGGAATTGGTAGACGCGCTAGCTTCAGGTGTTAGTGTCCTTACGGACGTGAGGGTTCAAGTCCCTCCCTTCGCACCAATGCGATGGTATAAACAAGAAAAGACAACACAATGCGATGGTGGCGGAATTGGTAGACGCGCTAGCTTCAGGTGTTAGTGTTCTTACGGACGTGAGGGTTCAAGTCCCTCCCTTCGCACCACGTTGTCTTACTTCTCTGGCAGTAAAATCCCCTATTTTTTTAAAATGAAAATATCACGCCTTTGCGTGATGTTGTCGTTTCTGCCGTTCAGCGAACGGCATTAGATGATATGGAAGTTCACCGTGATGGCAGCTGCGCCGCCCGCCAGTGCCAGGCAAGAAGGCAGCAGTAAATAGTGACGTAAACGATGGTGGAACAGCATCACCACCGTGAGCAGCAGCGCAACAATCATCACCACGCGCCACTGACTAAAGCTCGGTTCCCACAACGCAAAAATCGGCAGTGCCGCACACGGCAGTAACACTCCCCAGCCACTGTCCAGGCGCTTACCCATCATCCAGCTCACACCCCATAAGCCGCAGGCGGCCATCATCGCCATGATCATCGCGCAACCCTCAAATGATAAATATTCGTATTATCATATGACAACATTTCTCATCTTGCAGCGATTTTTTTAAGCAAAGCTACGTTGGATGACAGATTTACTGAAAAATGCTAAATTGCCGCCGATAACATTTTTAATAACACAACAATAACGTGCTCACTATCCACTTTACGGGGTTAATTCCCTCGGGTAGCGCTTTGATATTTCAGGGCTGTCACGAGTAATAATAATGAAATTACAATCTTATGATGAGTTGAAACACAGCAAATATCGGCTTTCGCTGATGCTTTTTTTGTTTTTGAATGTCGCCGTTTCGCTTTTTTGCCTGTTACCGTTTTTAGGCACAGATAGCCCGGTAAGTTCGCTGCCAGTGGGGTTGGTTGCCGCTTTTAGCCTGACATTACTGACGATCTGTTTAGTGATGCCAAAACAAAAATTACCGCTATTAAATCCTGTCGCCCTGATATTAGGTGCACTGTGGGCCTGGCATATTAACCATAGATACCATCAGGTTTTTTATTTTGATGGCAGCTTTTTAATAATCAGTTTGTTAAGCGTGTTCTTTGTCAGTGCCATTGCGCTGAGTGATTATTTGATTGCATTCTGTTTACACATCACGCCGCCAGTATTAACGGTGCTGTTATTGGATGATGGCCAGCATTTAGTGATGATCATATTCACGATTGCCCTGCCATTAATCGGTTTCTCATTGCACCATTTAATGCGCCGCCGCTTTGATATGTTTACGCGACGCCTGGTGAGCCAACTGTATGAGGAAAAAGAGAGTTTCAGCGATTTGAGTATGCTTGATCCGCTGACGGGCCTCTACAACCGCCGCGGGCTAAAAAATCGACTGGATACCATCATGGAAAACCATGCGGGTAGTCATTATGTGTTGTTGCTGGATATCGATCACTTCAAAGCCTATAACGACAACTATGGCCATGCGATGGGCGACCAGGCCCTGGCGCGCGTCTCCGTTGCCATTCGTGATGCGGTGCGCTCCCGTGATGTGGTGACACGTTACGGTGGGGAAGAGTTTCTGGTGTTGATGACCAACGTCAACGCCTCGATTGCGATGAAACTGGCAGAGCGGATACGTCAGTACGTGGTGGATTTAGAGATCCCCCACCGCTTTAACGAAAAGGTCTCTACTCATGTCACCATCAGTGCGGGCATCGCCCCGATTTTCGCTGAAGATTTTGATCAGGCGGTGTCCAATGCAGATCGTGCACTGTACGTGGCGAAAAATCAGGGCCGAAACACTATTCTGGCGTGGGAAGATTTGCCGAAACTGAGTTCGGTGAGCAGCGAGTTACAATAAAATCAGATACATCACATAGCGGCGCGATGTATCGCGCTGTTTTTTTATGTGTACCAAACCAGGCGGGATAAATTCCAGCGTTACGATGGTTGTGCTGATGACATCTTGTCCATTAATCTGGTAACGATTATCATTTGTTTCTCGATTCCCGTTATCACTCAGGACCGGCATGCCGATTATCACGCGTCAGGATCATCGCTACAGCGAGCATCCCCTGATCTTTATGCAGAGCGACCGCACTTTAGCGAGCGCGCTGGAAGATCTGGTGCGCGATCAACGCAGCTACATGCTGGATAACGTGAAACTTGGACAACCCGCCCCGGCCGGAACTTTGACGCTCGCTGAGTGGTCGACACCCGTGCATTATCGCCGCCTGACCCAGCGCTACAGCGATTACCTGTATCGCAATCACCCTGATGTGCAGCAGGAAGCCAAGCCGCTGCAATCACTGTGGGCGCAGTGGTATTTTGGATTGCTGCTCTCACCGCTGATGCTGATGCTATTGCAGGAACCACGGGCACTGAGCTGCGCACCACATCTGATTCATGTCGAGTTCCACGAGAATGGTCATCCCTGCGCCTTCTGGATTGATGTGCAGGAAGACAGTGAGGCTCGCTACCTCAGCGCACAGCAGCGTATCGATCGCCTGATCCAGCAATGTCTGATACCCGCCGTCAACGGCATGACGCAGCACGGGGATATCAATGCGAAACTCATCTGGAACAACATGGGTTTCTCATTTTACTGGTTCCTGGGTGAGCTGAAAAACCAACTGCCTGAGCACGTCATAGCGCAGTTGCAACAGGCGCTGTTCTTTACCCAGACACTCTTAGATGGCAGTGACAACCCGCTGTACCGCACCATGATCCCGCGCAACGGTGAAATGGAACGTCGCAGTTGCTGCCAGCGCTATCGCATTCCTGATGTTGAACGTTGTGGTAACTGCACGTTAAAAGTGGTTTAACCTCCGCGCATTCTGTTACAGATTCTCTTTTTATCTCGTTTACACTTTTCCCCCCTTATGGCAGCTTTTAGTCTCTGTTTTAGCCGGAGAAAAAAATGAGCCTGGAGTCGGTACGGCACTTCTTTGCCGAACATGCACCTGATATCGATATCATCGAGATGCCGGAGAGCACCGCCACGGTAGAACTGGCCGCACGCGTTCATGGCGTGATGCCTGGGCAAATCGCCAAAACCCTGTCGTTGAAAGTGAAAGATGCCATTGTGCTGATTGTTACGCGCGGTGATGCCCGCCTTGACAACCGCAAGCTGAAAGCCGCGCTCGGTGCCAAGGCACGCATGCTCAGCGTTGATGAAGTGGTGAACTGGACCGGTCATCCGGTGGGTGGCGTTTGCCCGTTCGGATTAGAGAATCCCCTGACCGTCTATTGTGATGTGACGCTGCGCAGCTTTGATGAAGTGTTGCCCGCTGCTGGCTCAATCCACAGCGCCGTGCGCATTTCACCGCAGCGAATGGCTGACCTCACTGCGGCGAAATGGATTGACGTCTGCGAAGCGCTCTAACGTTGCTCGCGCGCCACAGCACCAGAGATTTCGATGCCGCGTGTCTCCCGTCCAAAGGCGACAAACACGCAAATCAGTACCGCCACCGTCCCTGCAACAATGGCCATCCCGAGGCCATAGTTGCCGCCGTGGGCCTCTGCAATCCGTGACTGCAAGGTCGCATTGACGGAGGCAATCAGATTACCCAGTTGATAAACAAAGCCTGGCAGCACCGCACGGGCGTTTGCCGGCACCAGCTCGGTAAGATAGGTAGGCACCACCCCCCACGCGCCTTGAACCATGAATTGCATCAGGAATGCACCGATGCCAATCATCCACGAGCCGCTTGAAAACGCCCACAATGGCAGCACCGGCAGCGCGAGGAAAGACGCCAGAATAATAGCTTTCTTGCGGCCAATACGTTCTGACAATGCGCCAAAGGTTATCCCGCCGAGCATCGCCGCAATGTTGTAGCTGATAGCGATAATACTGACGGTATGGGGATCAAACTGATGCTGCACCTTCAGGAAGGTGGGATAGAGATCCTGTGTACCGTGGCTAAAGAAGTTAAAGCAGGCCATCAGCAGTACCATATAGATACAGATCTTCCAGTGCTGACGAATGATCGGTAGCAGCGCCGTGCTCTCTTTTCTCTCACGCGCTGCCAGCCACACCGGCGATTCCGGCACTTTGAAATAGATAAATGGCAGCAGCAGAATCGGCAACGCGCCAATCAGGAACATACCTCGCCAGCCCACCGCTTCGAAAAACAGCCCAAAAATAATCGATGCCAGCAGATAACCGCAGGGATAGCCTGCCTGGAAAATACCGGACATCAAACCACGTGAGCGGTCGGGAATGGTTTCCATCGCCAGAGACGAGGCCACACCCCAGATTCCGCCCATTGCCACGCCGTAAATCACGCGGAACGCCAGGAAGGCAGAGAAATTGGGTGACCATGCCGACAGCAGTTCGAACAGTGAAAACATCACGATATTAAGCATCAGAATCGGGCGTCGGCCATATTTCTCAGCAAGACGACCAAAAATCAATGCGCCAATCGGTCGTACCGCAAGCGTGAGCATAATGGCAATGGAAACATCGGAGACGCTGGTGTTGAAATACTGGGCAAGATCGCTGAGTACAAACACCAGGATAAAGAAATCGAACGCATCCAGCGTCCAGCTGGCGAAACTGGCAAAAGCCACGTTTCGCTGGGTCGCAGTCCAGTTGAACATAGGGGTATCCTGTCTGATTGCTTCCGGTTCATTGACCGGAATTTATTGGAACGTTATCCAGCAAATGGTTTCACTGGTTATTATTGTGTTAACCATTTGTATATAGCATGTCAGAAAGACCGGCTGCGGCGGGGAATTGTCAGGGAGTGATTCGCGGTGTAAGGAAGCGTGTCGGAGGGTGAGGATAGTGCACCGCAAGGTCGCGGTGCCTTTTATTGCACATCGTTCAGCGTTTCAACCGATTAAATGCCTGCTCGATCATCTCCAGCAGTAACGGATTATTCACGCTGTGCATCACATGCACCAACGCGCCGGTTTGCTCAGGCACGCCGATATCCAATCGCAAGGGTAAACGATAGCGCCAGCTTTTGCCCCGCGTGGCACCGGCACGCAGTTCAATATCGACATGATAATCGACCCCATCCGCCACTCGTTGATTCAGCAACCAGGCAACCACCAGCGCATCATGGATCCAACAGCCAGGCAAATGACGTGTACGAATGGAGTAGTCAATCCACGGGCGCAGCGTCTCGCGCACAAACTGCGGTAGAGGATGGTCATTGGCGGTGAGGCGGTTAAGATCCTGATGCGTCATCAGCGTTTGCGTGGTCGCATCCATCGGCACCAGGGTGATAGTGGCACCGCTGTGTAACACCTGGTGGGCCGCTTCCGGATCAAGGCCAAAATTGGTGTCTTTGATGTAATCATCCAACGCAAAGACGCCGCCCATGATGACAATCTCTGCCACCGATTCCGCCATCTGTGGATATCGCTGCAGCGCCAGCGCCACATTGGTCAAGGGGCCGATGGCTACCAGCGTAAACTCACCGGGGTTATCGCAAATCAACTGCCCCATCACGCCAGCAGCATCATTGCCATCAGCCGCCAGCACCTGTGGCTGACGCACGCCACGCCATAGTTCGCCGAGTTTCTCGTCCTGCACGCCATCAAGGCGGGCGCGCCACGGCGCCGGGTCTTCACGCAGCGCCTGCAATGCCCCCTGCACCACCGGAATATTGAGGCCAAGGCGTTGCAACAGGTCTTTAGCCACCTGCGCGCCCACGGCGCTCGGTGTATTACCGGTGACCGTCGTAATCAGCTCTACTGATAGCGAAGGTGAAGCCAGCGCTAATGCCAGCGCAAGGCCGTCATCAGTGTTCGCACCTGCAATTCCATTCCCCGGATCACAATCAATAATCAGTCTTTTCATAATGTTATAAGTTTATTTTTGTTGGATAAGCTGGCAGCCGCAGGACTCACCGAGTTCGAGATAGTGAGGAAACTCTGCCAGTTGTGCGTCGCCATCCCAATTTTTCAGCATGGCAATAGCGCTGCGAGCCATTTCACGCAGCGGTTGACGTACGGTGGTCAGCGTGGGGACATGAAACGCAGATTGATCGGTCCCGTTGAAGCACACCAGCGCGACATCTTGCGGCACGCGCAAACCGTGCTCAGAGAGCGCACGGATGCAGCCAATTGCCTGACCTTCATTACTGGTAAACAGGGCGCGCGGAACACGTCCGCTCGCCAGCATACGCTTGGCAGCATCGTAACCGCCCTGCCGCGTAAAGTTGGCTGGGAAAATCAGGGTTTCATCAATCGGTAAGCCCTGTTCTGTCATCGCCTCCCGCCAGCCCTGAATACGGTCCTGAGCATTAAGCATCTCCAGCGGACCGCTGATGATGCCAACCTGCTGATAACCGTGGCTCAGTAAATGCGCCGTGACCTGACGTGAAGCTTCTTTTTCATTAACGCGCAACATGCTGACGCCCGGGCGCGGCTCGACGCGGTCCAGCATAACCAACGGCGTTCCACTGGCCTGAATCACATCAATGTAGGGATGCCGATCAACGCTGTTATAAAACAGCCCATCAACCTGACGATTTAATAATCCCTGGATCAGTTCCAGTTCGCGTTTACGATCGTCCCCGGCATCACCCAGCAACATCACGTGGCCGTGGTTAAGCGACTCCTGCAACAGCATATGCGCCATCGAAGCGACAAAGGGGTTGCTGATATTCGGCACCACCAACCCAAAAGTCTTGGTGCTGCCAGATGCCAGCGCACGCGCCACGGCATTGGGCCGATAACCGGTTTGTTTGATCGCATCCAGTACACGCTGGCGCGTCGCTTCCGCCACCGGACGTGGACCGTTATTAATGACGTAGCTCACCACCGCCACTGAGGTTCCAGCGACTTTTGCCACATCACTGCGTGTCACATTTCCGCTTGGGGATTTCGCCAAGGATCTTGCCTCTGTATCAATGCCATTGGCCGGAGAATCCGGCCAATGGCGATGGTTAACTCACAACCTCTGAGCGCTAAATGGCATCTTCCGGGAGATTTAAATCGCGCCCGCGCGTTTCGGGTGCCACAAAAGTCGTGAGGAATCCGATGCTCGCCATCGCCGAGAAGTACACGGCAATCGCCCACCAGTGACCGGTGTAAGACAACAGCGCTGCAGCCACTAAAGGTGCCGTTCCACCTGAAAGGATAGACCCTAGCTCTTTCGCTACCGCCATCTTGGTGTAACGGTGTTTGACACCAAACATCTCAACGCCCCACGCAGCCTGCACGCCAAAAATGCCCAGCGAAGCCAGTGCCATACCGACCACAATCACCGGAATCACGATGGCCGGATCATGGCTATCCATCAGACTAAAGGCGGGCCAGGCGTAGATCATCAGCAACAGGCAGAAGCTACGATAGGTAATGCGGCGACCAAAGCGGTCTGATAACCAACCGGCAAAAGGAATGATCAGGAAACCCAGCACCGAGGCGATAAACACCGCGGTGGTCGGCACCGATTTATCGAGCATCAGCACTTTGGCGACGTAGCCCACAATAAAGCCCTGCGCCAGATATGAAGGACCGTTTTCTCCGATGCGCAAACCCACCATGGTCCAGAAAGCACGGCTGCGTTGCCAGAAGCTGCGGGTATCAATCTCGGAAGCAGCCTGTTGCAAGGTGGCATTACGCTCGGCCTGCAATGCCGCCTGCTGGCGTTCAAAGACCGGGGTTTCACGCAGGTGACGACGAAGCCACAGTGCGACCACCGCGATCAGCACACTGCTGAGGAATGGGATGCGCCAGCCCCAGGCAAGCAGGCTTTCTTTATCCATCTGAATCACCGCCAGCCACACCAGTGAGGCGATCAGCGTGCCGCTGTTGGAGCCGAGTGCAATAACAGAGGAGACCAGACCACGACGCTCAACCGGTGCATATTCACCTAGCATCACGGTGCCGCCTGAAAGCTCTGCCCCTGCGCCCAGGCCTTGCGTAAAGCGCAGCAACACCAGACAAGCAGGCGCCCATACGCCAATGGTCGCGTAGGAAGGAATTAAGCCAATTAAAGTGGTGGAAGCACCCATCAGGATGATGGTGGCGATCATGACGGTTTTTCGGCCTTTGCGATCGCCTATCCAACCAAACAGCAGCGCGCCGATGGGACGGGCAATAAAGCCGACCGACCAGGTGGCAAAGCTGGACAACAACGCCATTGTCGGGGTGGCATTGGGGAAGAATACATCGCCAAAAATGATGCCGGCAGCCAGACCATAGAGCGCGAAATCCGCGTATTCCATGGCAGTGCCCAGCCAACATGAGAAAGTAGCGCGCCAGAAATCTTTGCGGCCAGAGGGGGTTTCCAACCGCGCATCGGCAGCTGAAGTGGAGGTCAGTGAAGTTTGTTGCGAAACGGATTGATGTACCGTCATAACCCTTTCCCTGAAATAGGTGAAAACAGCAAACGCCCTTCCGTGGGTCGATTCCCTTGCAACAAGCGGAACACCCCGGTGACGACGTTCAGTAGGCAAACCTGGATGAAAGTCAAAGAATTCCCCTGGTGTTGGAATTCGCTTATTCGCCTGTTCTCGCCGATGTTATTTTCATCGATCGCATTAGTAAGGCAAATGTAACTGGGTCATCTCAAGGCCAACTTCGTCTTTGGCACCGTGAGCTATCACTGTGTGCACAGTCTATCTACGCGCGTAGATAAATCAAGTGATAAAAGTAAAAACAATTAATTTATCTTTACTATAACTCGGAATTAAAAGGCAAAAATGGCGTCAATTCATGACATTACATCTCACACGCCTGAGTCATCATTCGTCAAACTGCACGTTATTAACGATGAATGCTTATCATTGGCAGAGTGGCAGCTGATCTTTCATCGCGGTTTTTTTCGCACAATACAGTTAAGCTTTGATGACAATTGCGAATTAATCTTAAAACGGGCTTGCCTACGCGGTTTAGCCGACGCCTGCATTACACTGGATAAAAATCAATCAGGACGCTTATGACTATCATCCTTATGCGACACGGCAAACCTGACCATCCGGTGAGCGGACGCTTCTCCGCGCGAGCGTTGGCTGACTGGTGCGAAGGATACGACCTCGCTGACATTTGCGACTCGCCACCGGCGCGCAGCAGGGCGATTGCGCATCTGGCCAGCGTGATTGCCTCCAGTCCGCTGCCACGCGCACGCTCATCCCTGGCACGTCTCGGTTTGCAGCCGCATGCCGTGGATGACATTTTCAGCGAAGTGGCGATGCCCCTGCTGCCGTTTGAGCGCCTGCATCTGCCGCTGACGGTCTGGCTGGCACTGTTGCGCCTGTTATGGCTGTGTGGTTATGCCGGGCATGTGGAATCGGTTAAACACGCGCGAGAACGCGCGCGTCAGGCCGCAGACAAGTTGGTCACGCTGTCCAAACAGGGCACCGTTTTGTTAGTCGGCCATGGCATCATGAACAAATTGATTGCACGTGAGTTACGTAAGCGCGGCTGGCAAGCTGAGAAACATGCCAGCAGCCGCCACTGGAGCAGCGCGATTTACCACCGCCCATTCATTTAAGCTGGAAATAACTCAATATTTCACACCCCTTCCCCGCCGTCGGTGTAGCAACCACCTTCATCTGCTGCAAATCAATCACGCTCAACGAACCATCACCTTCATTGGCGATCAACAGCGTGCGGTTGTCTGCGCTGAAACAGCCATCCATGGGTTTATTGCCAACCGGAATGTCACCCAGCGGATTGAGCAGATCGTCAAACAACGTCACCAACGGCTCCTGATCGCCAATCGCCACCAAGCGCTCGCCGTTGGCACTAAAACGCACCACCTGACAGGGTCGCTGATGGCCTGACAATCTGATGCGCTGACGAATACGGTGACTTTGGCGATCGACCACATATAACAACGGCGCATCTGCGGCGCTCGCCACTAAATAGGGATGCTTTGGTGAAGCCGCAATACCCGCGATGGGGCCAGGCATCAGAATATTATCGATGATGCGCCCTTCTGCCTCACACAGATCCACCACCGTGATGCTCGCGTCTTCCTCGTTCTCAGTAAACAACTTGCGCCCGCTGGGAGACAACGTCAGCCGATGGGCATTGTGTGAAGGCAGGGTGATCACTTTCTCGACTTTGTCGGTTAAAGGATCGATAACGGCCACGGCCGCACTGTTTTCACAACAGAGATAGACTTTACCATCACGCCCTAATTGGCCACTGTGGGGGGATTGCAGCGGCGATAAATCGATAAAACCGCTGATCTGGCGCTGGCGTAAATTGATCACAGCCACTTTATGGCCCGGATGCGGGTTGTCACCGTGAATGCCATCGCCATAGATCGGCACATAGGCCTTCTCCTGTTCGGGTAGCATCAATAGCTCATGCGGACGCGGCGGAAACGCATTCAACTCCTGCTGCACAGCATAGGTATCGGGATCGAGAAACAGGACACGATTCCCCTGTTTATCCACCGCCAGTAACCCACGGGTGTATGACTGCATAATGCCTCCTTTGTGTTAACCCAGTGGTGTAAGCGTAGCTAATCGGCATCAAGCAAGGGCAAATCCCTGCCAGGCCAGCAGAAAATGTAGCCGCCTTAACCGGTCGGATCAGCGGACACTTTTAATCCAGGCCGCAGCTATCGCCATGCGCACGTTATTTTATTAGGAATAGTCCTAATGATAATTAATTAAAGATTCAGCAATCAACGCACTTATTTATCGAAAATTTTATGCTTAACGGATCCTTCATTTTCCGGTTTATCTGAAAGCAAAAAAAAGTAATAGCCTCTAAGGCCAGAATGTTTTATTAAGCTGAGGTGAGTACTTTTTACACACAGCCGTGAGGAAACATAAGAGCGCTTAAGCCGCCAGCATCAGGGAATCCTTGCCACCATAATCACAATAATTAGGTGCATCATGAAAACAAAACGCCTCCAGCCAGCGCTTGCGCTCTGGCAGAACTGGAAAAGAATTGCCTTTACCAGCCAGACCTTACTACAGAAAAAACAGCATACTGCGCTCTGCGCGCCGGAGTACGATCCTAGCGAAGAGGACAATATCGTGTTGTTTTCTGGCGAGAAAGCCTTGCCGGAGATCCCGAAAAAAGTCTGGATGTATTGGGATGATGAGTATTTACCGAAATCAATGATGTTAAATATTCAAAAATTACGAAAAGATAATCCCGATCACGATATTTATTTATTAAATCGTTTAACAGTAAAAGAAGTGTTGCCTGATTTTATTTTCACTTCAACGCAATTAAGCAAACAGCAGAAAAGCGAAGTCATTCGTCTGGAACTGTTATTACGCTACGGCGGCATTGCCATTGATTGCAGCACACTGTTATTTGAAGATCTATCTTGGGTGCATCGTGCCCATCAGGATCGCCGTATGGATGTCATTGGTTACTATCGCGAAATTTCTACCGTCAATTATCTGGCACCGGTGATTGAAAACTGGTTCCTCGCGGCCGCACCTAACAATCCGTTTATTCGCGAATGGCAGAAGCAGTACGCGCCGATTAAAAACCTTGGCGAGCAAAACTACTTCATCGAGCTCGCAAAGCGCGATGACTATGCGTTGCTAACACAAAAAATTGAGCAACCCCAACATCAGTTGGGTTCACTGGCGCAACAAGCGGCCATGCGCGAATATCGTCGCGTTAACCTCTATCTGCGAAAATGTGAAGCCAACGCTTACTACTATCAACGCTTGAGCGGCTGGAAAAGTGAAGCCTTTGCCCATGCGGTGTTATTCAACCAACGCCCAATGACACCGCCGCCGGTGATCAAATTGAGCGGCAATGAGCAACTACATCTCGACTTTAACCTGCGCTTAGGTAACTACAACCGCAGTAGCCTGTTAGGTGAGATGATGCAACCGCAGGCCACTGTTGCACTGGCTTCAGCCATCAACAAAGCGCGCGCGTAGCCAGTGGACAAAGGTGGTGACCGCCCGTGGCACCTGTGCGGCATACGGGCGCACCACCCATAAGCGGTCGGCGAAAGCATCCACCGTTTGCCACTGCGGCAGAACCTGTGAAAGCGTCCCTGCGGATAACGCGGCGGTCGCGCTGAAATCCGGCAGCATGGCGATCCCAAGCCCTTGCAGCGCGGCATCGCGAATTGACTCGCTATTATTGGTGGCGAAATTCCCCTGAATCTTCACCTGTACGGTCTCGCTTCCCCCGTTAAGAGGACGGAAACGCCATTGCGGTGACTCCAGCCCGCGCGGATAGTACAAACAGTTATGTTGCAGAAGTCCCTCGGGTGTCTGTGGTACGCCATTTTGTGCCAGATAAGCGGGCGAGGCCACCAGCAACGCTTTCGTCTCACATAGCGGCAATGCCACATGGGTTTCCGGCAATGTCTGGCTGTGGCGAATCGCCAGATCAAACCCTTCACTGCCGAGCGAGACCAAACGGTCGGTCACGTCCAGTTGCAGACGTACCTGAGGATATTCTCTGAGGAAATCGCCGATAATCGGCACCAGCTGCTGACGGGCAAACGCCACGGGCGCACTCACCCGCACCAGACCCCTTACCGGCCCGGCTTCATCACGCACGCTGAAAAAGCTTTGTGCAATGCGCGCAAAAGGGTCACGCAATTCATCCACCAGCTTTTCACCGGCTGAGGTCAACCGCACGCTACGGGTGGTGCGCTGCACCAGCGAAACGCCCGCCATCTCTTCCAGCTCTTTAATCTTTTGACTCATGGCTGCTTTGCTGACGTCTAATCGTTCAGCTGCACGAGTAAAACTGCCCAACTCGGCTAAAACAGTAAGCCAATGTAAATGCACCCAGAGGGCATCAGTTTTGATTTCTTTCATCGGTATTGTTCAAAATAATAAATAATCATTTCAACCAGCACGCTTTTTCTTTCCTGCAGCAAGCGGCAGCATAGAGCCACATCCTACTCTTATCTTGTGAGCAAAAACGAGGGTTTATTTATGCCGTTATTGACATTTGACATCATTCAGGGCCGTTCAGAATCAGAGGTCCGTACCTTACTGGACGCTGCGCATCGCGCCGTGCTGACTGCGTTTAAAGTGCCCGCACGCGATCGCTATCAGATTGTTCATGAAAACAAAAGCTACCAAATGGTTTTTCAGGACACTGGACTGGGATTTGAACGCACCGATAACCTGGTGATGGTACGGGTTTATACCAGCCCGAGAAGTGAAGAACAGAAATCGTTATTCATGGCAGAGTTAGCACGCGAGCTTTTAGAAAATTGTGGCGTAAAGGGCACCGATCTGATGATTAGTTTTATCACTAACAGTAAAGGCGACTGGAGCTTTGCTGACGGTGAAGCGCAGTACCTTACTGGCAAACTCTAATCTCCTCTCCCTTCCCTCGCTGGCAGCCACGGTGACGTTGCTGCCAGGTAAAACCATAGTCAGCTTAAACCCGCATTAAACGAATCGGAATGCGCCGCACAAATCTGTTTGGTTATGTTGCAGCCCTGTGACAGCCTGGATAAATTGACGCATAACCCCCAAAGAGGGCCGTGGGCGCAAGGATTGCGTCACTCTTCAATGTGAGGATCTGATCTTGTCCGAGATAGTTTCGGTTGTTCTCTTTTTGGCTGCAATCGCCGTTTACTCCTACAAAGCCGGGCGAAATAAATTCTGGTTTATCCTGATCTTGCTGTTGTTAACACTGTTTATCGTGCTCAACGCCACGCTGTATGCCAGCAACTATTTTACCGGCGACGGCATTACCGATGCAGTGCTTTACACCTTAACCAACAGTTTGACCGGAGCAGGTATCAGCAAATATGTGGTGCCCGCCATTGGATTAATCATTGGCCTGTTCCTGTTATTTTGCCTGCTTTCCTGGCTGCTGCGCCGCCGAAAACGGCCGCATAATCTAGGTTGGAGTCTACTGGCGATTGCCTGTGCCGCCGGTTCAGTGCAAACCACACCTGCTTTTCGCCAGGTGAAGGATCTTATTGCCTCGCATACGCAGCAGGCAGACACTGATTTCGATGATTATTATAAAACGCCCAAAAAGGTCATCGCCGAACCCAAGCTCAACCTGGTGTATATCTACGGCGAGAGTCTTGAGCGCACCTACTTTGATCAGCAAGCCTTTCCCGGCCTGGCACCTGAGCTCAGTCGTGAGAAAGATCAGAGCATCGACTTTAGCGAGACCGAGCAGCTGCCTGGTACGGATTACACCATTGCCGGTATGGTCGCTTCACAATGTGGCATTCCGTTGTTTGCGCCTTTTGATGGTAATGCGTCGGCTTCGCTCTCCAGCTTCTATCCACAGAACATCTGTCTGGGTGACATCCTGAAGAACTCCGGTTATGAAAACTGGTTTATTCAGGGGGCCGACCTGCGCTTCGCCGGAAAAGATACCTTCCTGAAATCACACGGGTTCTCCCCCGCGAATATGTATGGTTCGCAGGAGCTGCAAAACCGCGTGACCGATCCCAGTTATCGTAACAACTGGGGCTACTACGATGACACGGTGATGGACGAAGTGTTCGAGAAGTATCAGGAGCTGTCGCGTCAGCAGAAACGCTTTGCTCTGTTTACGCTTACAGTGGACACCCATCATCCCGATGGTTTTATCTCACGTAGCTGTCAGCGGAAAAGCTACAGCTACGACGGCAAACCAAACCAATCTTTCAGTGCTGTTGCCTGTTCGCAAGAGCATGTTGCACGTTTGATCGAGCGCATCAAAGCCTCACCCTGGTTTAAAAATACCATCATCGTCGTGAGCTCCGATCATCTGGCGATGAACAACACCGCGCATCAATACCTGATTAAACAGCCACGCCGCGACCTGTTTATGGTTATCCGTGGCGATCAACCTCAGGCAGAAGTGTTAACGGGCAAACGTAGCACCCTGGATAATGGCGCCACGGTGCTGGATATCTTGGGCGGTGACAATGCCATTGGTCTGGGCCGCAGTGGGTTATCTTCAACCTCTCTGTCGACCCAGTTCCAGGACATGACACAGAAGGTCACTGCGTGGAAAGCTGACATCATTCAGTTGTGGAATTTCCCGAAAAAACTGGATGCCTTTACCATCGATCAGCAAAAAAATACCTTCAGTTTCTCCGGTTCAACCTTCAAATTGCCGATTCTGTTTCGCGTGGGCAGCGATCGTGTTGAGCCGCTGCCCGAGGGGGAATACTCGGCACCGCTGCGTTTCCAGCTGGCTGATTTCACATCTTCCGATAAATTCGTCTGGGTCGATCGCTGCTTTAAAATGGGCCGTTTGTGGCAACCTGATTTAGCGCTGTCTACCGACCTCTGCCTTGCGATGGGCCAAATGGGTGCGCAGCCCACCGTCACGCGCATAGATAAACCGCTGTGGAAAGGCAAAGCCAGTTTCCCCAAAGCCGAAGTCAGTGCTGCGACCTATCAACTTAATGAGCAGCAGATACGCATTGAGGACAATGCTATTCGCTACCAGGCAGACAGTTTCTTACTGACCGTACCGGGCGCACCCAACGGCGTGAAGAATTTTAAAGGGATATCACGCCCTGAGAGCTGGGGGCGCTGGTCAAACGCCAATCTGGCACCGGAGGTCAACATCGAATATGTCGATCCCCTACCGGCACGATTTGATGTGGTGATCACCGCACGTGCTTTCGGTCCGAACGCGCATCGTCCCATCCCGGTGCGCGTCGGTGATGAGGAGCAGCAGCTTAATCTGGGTGATGATTTCTCCACCACCACGCTGCATTTCAACAATCCTAACGGAAGCCGTAATTTGGTTATTACGCCACCTGAGCCACAACTCTCCAATGAGGGTAATATCACCGGGCAGGACCCACGCAAATTGGGTATTGGCATGGTAGATATAAAAATCGTCCCAACGCAGTAGCAACATAAAATATTATGTCACTCTTACCATTGGAGTGACATAATATTTCCAACGGTCACATATTATATATTTTGGATCTTTTAAGTGCAGCATGCACAATCCTTGATTTCGTCCTGATTTATTTTTCCCTGCATCGATGAAACACATGCAATAACAACCCCTTCAACCCCGCATAGATACTCAATTGTGCAAACAATTAATTTACCCAATGAACTATGACGTCTTAAAACTTATTCTGGCACGCAACATGCTTATAAACCCTTGAGCGAATATATAAATCAATTAAATGACCAGATCGCAGAGGTAATTTATGGCATCGAGCGGATTAAAACAAAAATTAGGGTTAGTCGATTTATCCTTGTTAGGCATAGGATCGATGATTGGCTCCGGGTGGCTGTATGCAGCATTAAACAGCTCAAGCTACGCCGGTAGTAATACTGGCTGGGCCTGGGTATTAGGTGCTGTGATAGTGCTGTTAATCGGGCTGGTCTATGCTGAACTCTCCTCCGCCATTCCCCGTGCTGGGGGCTTTGTCCGTTATCCCAATTACTCGCACGGTAATATCGTGGGCTTTGTGATTGGCGTCAGTTCATTACTGGCGTATACCAGCACGGCGGGGGTCGAAGTTGAAGCCGTGCGTCAGTACGCGCTTTATTGGTGGCCAGCGTTAGGCCACAGTGATGGCAGCCCAACCGGGCTCGGTTTTGCCGTGCAAATTGGTTTGTTAGTGGCCTTCTTTTTACTCAATTACTGGAGTGTCAGCTTCTTTGGCCGCGTGAATACCATTATCACCACGTTTAAATTTATCGTCCCTCTGTTAACCATTATCACCCTGCTGCTCTATTTCCACGCCCCTAACCTTTCCGTGCCTCCCGCACCTCCGGGTGGCGCTCATGGTGTTTTCTCTTCATTAACCGGGGCGGGAATTGTTTTTGCCTATCTCGGCTTTCGCCAGGCCGTTGATTTCGCCAGTGAGGCGAAAAATCCTCAACGCAATGTCCCCCTGGCGATTGGCATTGCGATTGCGGTGAGCTTTGTGATTTATCTGGCGTTGCAGTATGCCTTTATGGGTGCAGTGCCGACAGACGTGCTTAATCAACATGGATGGGCCGGCTTGAAGCAGGTATTCCAGTCTCCTTATGCTGATTTAGCACGCAGTCTGGGGTTAACCTGGCTTATCAACTTAATACTGATCGATGCGGTCATCTCGCCTGCTGGCACCGGCAATATTTATCTGGCGGGCGCTGCGCGCGTGCTCTTTGCGTGGGCACGTAATGGCCATCTGTTTAAGGTGTTTGGCAAAGTGGATGCTAAGTCTGGCGTGCCGCGTGGTGCGTTATGGTTATCACTGCTGTTGGCTATCGTCTGGACACTCCCTTCAGAATTTCAGGTCTGGGGAGGCTTAATTGGCGCAGTGACCTCAGCCACCGTCTTCACCTATATGCCTGGCCCAATTACGCTTGGTGCTTTTAGAAATCACCTTCCAGGACTTAAGCGTCCCTTCCACTTGCCAGTTGCCGCTGTTTTGAGCCCGCTGGCGTTTGTCGCCAGTACTCTGCTGATTTACTGGAGTGGCTGGTCAGTAAACGAAATCCTGGTGCCAATTTTAATGGTGGCATGGATTGGCTATGCGATTTTTGGCAAGAAGAACAGTGAATTCCAGCAAGATCTCCGATGCGCCTGGTGGCTGTTGGCCTACTACATTGCGATCCTGGTCATTTCGATGCTGGGCAGCTATGGCGGCAGCGGCATAATCAGCTCACCTTTGGATATGATCCTGACGATCGTAGCTGCTCTGGTGTGTTACTTCTGGGGGGTTAAGGCCAGTTTACCTAAACCTGATATCAGTGATGACGAGGAAGACACCCCCACTTCCGACCTCTCGGTGAGTAAAAAATACGCCGCCAATTAACCCCTCAAGCCTGCTTATTTAAGCAGGCTTTTTCTTATACGAAAAATCGTTACCCTTTGTACTAATTGATTTTTTTCGAGGCATCGCGCAAAATAACAACGATTACATAGGTAAACTATCACCTGTCGGATAGTCTTCCTTTTATTGAGGAAGATGACAGGAGTACACGGATGACACTCGCGATGATGAATACGCACAAAGCCTACAAATCTCTGCAACAGGCCGGTATTGAAGACAGGCAAGCAGAAGCCTTGGTTGAAATATTTGCGGAGATGCAGCAAGAAAATGCCTTAACTAAGTCTGACCTGTCTCAGGCGATGGGGAGTTTGGTGCGCGCCCAGAGTGACACCAATCATCGTATCGATAAGCTAGATATTCGCATTGCGCAATTTGAAAAGGAGGTGCGTTTACAGTTTCAGGGCATAGAACAACGCTTTGATGCTAATGATAAAGTCATTTTAAGTTTCAGGGAAAGATTCGATAAAATCGATGCCGAATTCGTCAAAATCTACGACAAATTTGACAAAATTGATGCGGAATTCATCAAGATCAATGAGAGATTTGTTAAGATCGACGAGAAGTTCGCTAAGATTGACGAGAGATTCGTTAAGATTGACGAGAGATTCGATAAAATTGACGAGAGATTCGCGAAGATTGATGAGAGATTCGTTAAGATTGACGAAAAATTCGCGAAGATTGATGAGAAATTCGCAAAAATCGACGAGAAATTCGCGAAGATTGACGAGAGATTTGACAGAATCGATGAGAAGTTCGCTAAGATCGACGAAAAATTCGAGCAAATCGACCTTAAATTTATAAAAATGGACGCCAGGATCAGCGATTTAGATCAGCGAATGCAGATAGGCTTTGCTGAGTTAAAGCGAGACAATATTTGGTTCCGCCGGCTGCTACTCGGGATGACCACCGCAACTGTACTCGCCGCCGCCAAATACATTTTTGTCGGTTAGCCGGGCCTGATGCCCGGCACGATCATCATCTCATACGCAGTGTTTCGAGCCTGTTGCGCTGCGCTCCACCCTCACTGAAATTCTCCACCGCCAGCCAGCGCTCAAATGCCTGTTTCAATTCCGGCCATTCACCATCAATGATCGAGAACCAGCAGGTATCACGGCTGCGGCCTTTATACACAATTGCCTGACGGAAAATACCTTCAAACTGGAAGCCCAGGCGGGATGCTGCCTTGCGTGATGGCTGATTGCAGCTGTCACATTTCCATTCGTAGCGGCGATAACCCAATTGATCGAACACATAACGCATCAACAGATAGTGCGCCTCTGTCGCCATACAGGTTTGCTTGAGCAGCGGTGAAAAAGCCACATGCCCCACTTCAACCGACCCGTGCGCCGGGTCAATACGCATCAGCGCCAGAGTGCCCACCGCTCGCTGACTGCGCAAGTCAATCACCGCGAAATGCATTGGGTCTCGGCCCTGTTCAATTTTACGCGCATACGCGAGATAAGCCTCTTCATCCGGGAAAGGCTCTGCAAACATATAGGTCCAGTCGCGCCCATCAGCAGCTTGCGCGTAAGCGTTGTAGAGATCGCCCCCATGACGTTCAGCACTTAACGGCTCAAGGCGGCAATAATGGCCCGTAAATATTTCGTAAGAGGGCCAGCTGCGCGGTTGCCATGCAGTCAGTGGCGCGCCAACGGGTTGCCCGTAAGCATTGGTGTATTGCGTCATTGCTCAATTCCCTTGTCAGTGAAAGCCTGTTGCACAGCGTGCCAGTTAGCTGGCATGTTAAAAAGCACCACATTCGATGAAATTTATGGGTCCACGTGATGACCATGAACGAGAGCGAACTGCATCAACTCTTATTGGCTCCGCTGGAAATGAACAGCGAGCTAACGCTCCAACAGCAGCTGTTTAAGCGCATCAAGCAGGCCATTCTGACTGGCGCGCTCCCTGCTGGCACGCGTTTACCTTCGACCCGCCAATTATCGGGTGATCTCAAGGTATCACGTAACACCGTGACCGGGGTTTGGGCGCAATTACAGGCTGAAGGATTTTTGCTCAGCGATCGCCAGGGCAGCCGCATCAGTGCTATCGCTCAACTTCCCTCTTCTCCATACAATGAAGTTGATGCCAGCAATATCACGCTATCCCCCAGAGTCGCTCAGTTGCGTTCAACTCATCGTATTTTGAGCCAGGAGATGGCTCTGCGGCCTGGCATCCCAGCGCTGGCGCACTTTCCGCTGGCACAGTGGCGGCGAGCACTCAATCATGTAATGCAGCATCAACCCCAGCCATTGCTGGGCTATGGCGATCCGCTCGGTGAACACAGGCTGCGTGAAGCGTTGGCACAGCACCTGGCACTGGCGCGTGGGGTGCGCTGTACGCCCGAACAGATCGTCATTACCGATGGCGCACAGCAAGCGCTCACATTGTGTGTGGCGCTGCTCAGCCAGCGCGGAGATATCGGTTGGGTGGAAGAGCCGGGCTACCGTGGGGCTAAAGCCGCCATGCACTTGGGTGATATGCGCATCAAACCCATCGCGGTGGATGAGCAAGGACTGGCACCGCAAGCCAGTGACTGGCAACAACGCGCACCGACGTTGATTTACACCACGCCCACCCATCAATATCCCACTGGCGTAGTGATGAGCGCCCCTCGTCGTTTGGCACTGCTGGCTGCCGCTCGACAACATCAGTCATGGATTATCGAAGATGATTACGACAGCGATTTTCGTTACAGCGGCGAACCGATTGCTGCGATGCAAGGCATGATGCAGCCCACGCCGGTGATTTACGTGGGATCGTTCAGCAAGACGCTGTTTCCATCACTGCGTATCGGTTTTATGGTGCTTCCTCCTCAATTACTGCCTCAGTTACGCCCGGCTTTGCATGAATTACTGCGCGGGGGAAACCGCCTCGAACAGCAAGCGCTGGCCCTGTTCCTCCGTAATGGGGATTTCAATCGCCATCTCAGCAAAATGCGCCGTCTTTATCGCCAGCGCCAGGCCAGCTTACGTAGCGCACTACAGCAGGTCTTTGGGGCACAGGTTCCGCTATTGGGTGGTGAATGCGGTATGCATCTGGTGTTGCGTCTGTCTGAAGATCAACAGGACCGCGAACTGGTGGATAGATTGATATCCCATGGTTACGCACCTGGCGCACTATCAGGATTTTATTGGGGAGAGGAAAAACAGCAGGGATTGGTGCTGGGTTATGGCAACACCAGCACCAGCCAGATGTTGGCTGGCGTTGCACATATCGCACAATATATATCTGGATAATCGCGGCGGCATCATGGCCGCCGCAAAAAGGGATTAGCCTTTAAAGAAGATATCGCCAGATTTACCCATCACGATCTTGCCGCTATCGTCGGTGATCAGGATGTAATTGGCATTAATATAAGCCCAGTGCGTCCCTGGCTGAGGTGCTGGCAGATGGCGTGGTTGCCACTCTACAATGGTGTACTGCTTTTTACGGTACTCATCCGGCACCACATCACCGACCTTGTACTCTTTGTAGTCGATCACAATGGTATGCAGGTCGTAGTTATTTTGGCCTGCTGGTGCATCTTGCATGCCATTTTGTGACGGGCGAATCGGTGCAACATCACCAGAGGACTCAGCCGGCTGATTGCTGGCTGGTGCATCTGCGGCCGGGGTCTGGGTTTGTGCATCAGGTGCCACCTGCTGAACTTGTGGTGGCGGTGGTACGTTATCCGTTTGCTCGCCTTCAGCCAGCGCGGCTGGGGTCAGGCTCAAAGCGCCCAGAAAAATTCCTGCAGAAAGAAGGGTGACGTGTGTCCTGCGCATTGGTGATTTCCACTCTGGTTAATTATTAACTGTCCAATTTAGTGACAAGTGCAGCACGCAGAAGGTTCCCTCCACGCACTTAGCGCGTCAAATATTGCTGCACAGCATACCTCAGCGCTAGCTTTTTTTGGCGCAGCAAAATTGCAAGCAACCGTGTTCAGGGTTCAGCGTTTTTTTTCTGCACCAGGTCCATTAGTAAGGCGATACCCAAATAGTTGCTCCAGTTAAATGCATTCTGCAGCACGACGATGGCATTACCATTCTGCTTATCAAAGCCGATAAAGCTGGCGTATCCGCCGATATAGCCCACTTGATAGGTAATTTTCTGTTGGCCGTAAGTATCGGTAACCCAGGCAATATTCTGCGTCTGATTACCGTGCTGCTCATAACCGCGATTCACCTGAGCAAAAGCCGCGTTAATCGGCGCATTCGCATCATCGTGCAGATGCGCATCCAGATAGCGGATCAGATCACGTGCGTTGCTGTAGAGACTCGCGGCGGCCACCATATTATTACTGAACGCCCAATCCGGCGTCAGATCGCCACGCGGGATGAACTTAGGCTGATCGCCTGCATGCCCCAAGGCGCGCCATGGATAGCCAGATAAGGTTTGTGGGTGGAAACTGCTGCTGGTCATGCCCAGTGGCTGGAACAGATTGCGTTGCGCCAGCGTCTCGATATCCTGGTGCAATCGATACTTGAGAATGTAACCGAGGAGCGCGTAACCCAGATTGGAGTATTGCGCCGCAGGTTTTGCGGGGGCATCAAAATCAGACAGATAGCTCAGCACCGCATCGCTATCGAGATTGCCGTAAAAATTCTCACCGCTGCGTAGATAAGCCATAAACTTCATGAACATCGGCAGATCCATATCCTGCCGCGGCAAGCCGGAGGTATGCGTCACCAGTTGCAGCAGGGTGATACGTTTGGCATCGGCACTGAGCGGCACACTTGGCGGTAACAGTGTGGCGAGGGTGTCATTCCAGTGCAGTACACCGCGATCCACCAGCTCAATGATCACCTCAGCCGTCATGCCTTTGCTGAGTGAACCGAGTGCAAACAGCGTATCCGGCGTAATGGGATAACGGTGCACGGCATCGGTGACGCCAAAGCTATAAAATTTCGGCGCGTGGCGTTCATGGATGATCGCAATGCTGATGCCAGACACCTGCTTTTGCTGCATGTAATGCTGCACAATATCATCGACGTTTTCATTGAAGGTGGCATGCGATAGATAGACTCTATCGCCAACCGGCGCGGAGGTTTGTGACAGCGTGCCACAGGCGCTCAACAGCAAACTGCAGCACAACAGCAGCAAGCGCGGCATGATGCAGCGCATCACCGCTTATTCCTGGCGAAAGTTTTCATAGCAGTTGATTTATATAATGTTTTTTATTTTTAGCAAAACGTGCGATGGGTGTTTGTGGCGAAATATAACACAGAAGAGGCTATCCGCCACCTGCCAGAATCAGGTGGCGGCAAGGGATTATTGATTAACCGGAATAACCGAACCGTGATAGTGCTGGTTGATAAATTCAGCCGTTTGCTTTGACTCCAGATCTTTCGCTAATTCGAGAATGCGCGGGTCATGAGCCAGCTTTGGCGTGGTGACCAGCACATTCGCATACGGGTTGTCCTTCGCCTGTTCCAGCGCCAGCGCATCCTTTGAGGGGACTAACCCCGCCTGCAACGCATAATTACCGTTAATGATCGCCAGCTGTGCATCATCCAGCGCTCGCGGTAGCTGCGGTGCCTCGATTTCAATGATTTTCAGGTGGCGCGGGTTATCACTGATATCCGCCGTCGTGACCAACGTCGTGGTACTGCTACTCTTGAGTTTAATTAAGCCACTGGACTGTAACAGATAAAGCGCTCGGCTAAGGTTAGTGACGTTATTCGGCACCGCCACCTGCGCCCCATCAGGCAGATCTTTCAGGGATTTTACTTTGTGCGAGTAAATCCCCAGTGGCTCAATATGCACCGTTGCCACCACCGCAAATTTCTCTCCCAAGGCTTTTTCCTGATCGCGCAAATAAGGCACGTGTTGGAAGTAGTTGGCATCTATATCTCCGCGCGCCAGCAATTCATTCGCATTGAGGTTGCCATTCAGCTCAATCACTTTGAGATCGAGGTTTTTGTCACTCTGTTTGATGTGATTGAGGATTTCACTGTGTGGCACCGGATCGGCCGCTACGCGCAGAGCGGCAGCTGAAGCGTATGAACTCATGACTGAGATCATTACCAGCGTTGCTATCACCTTGTTAGTCATGGGCTTTCCTTACTTTTATGATTATTTAACGGGAGTCAGAGCGTCGGCGTAATACCGCGCCGCCACATCACGATGGGAACGCAAGCGTCCCTTGAGATAATTCCAGCCCACTTCCCGCAGCAGCGGATTAGTCGGGTCGCTGGTCGGCCCCCTTGCTTCTGCAGCCAGATGCGGGGGTAATTGATAGAGAGGGACTTCGGCATCTAATTGCGCCCCAAGGAAAAAGGCGATGGAGACGCGCGCTTTATTCGCAGGGGGTGACACCACGCGATGCACCGTGGCGCGCAGATAACCGTTAGTGGCGATTTCCAGCAGTTCACCGATGTTCACCACAAACGCACCGGGTTTAGGCAGCGCATCTACCCAGTGATTAGGGGTCACTTCCACCTGTAAGCCGGGTTGAACGTCCTGCAACAGAAAGGTCAAAAAACCGGAGTCTTTATGCGCCCCCACCCCCTGCTGGCTGGCGCTGGCCGCCTGACCGGGATAGCGGATAAGCTTCACATGCTCATTGGGATGCGTACCGTATAACGCATCAAAGGCATCGGCGGGCAGAGACAGGGATTTTGCAAAGGCGCGTAACAGACGTAGAGCAACGGCCGTCATTGCCTGCTGCCACGCATGAATCACTGGGCGCAACTGCGGCAGCGCTTCCGGCCACAAATTCGGCCCTTGCAGTCGGAGCCAGGCAGGATCACCCGTCTGTAACGTCAACGCAGCTCGCTCGGCCCCAATATCAAACTGTTCACGCTGATCGCGCTGTTCACGGGTGTATTCCACGCCTGCACGGTTGTAGCCGCGAAAATGCGGCGAGTGGATCATGGAAACGCGCTGCTTCTCCTCATCTGGCAGCGCAAAAAACGCCTGAGTGATGCTCTGAACGTTCTGCAGCAGTTGCGGATTGATGCCATGATTAGTCAGGTAGAAAAAACCGACATCGCGCGCGGTGGTTCGCAGTTCAGCGAGGTACGGTGAGCGCTCAGCATCCGGTAATTCCAGCAGCGCGAGATCCAGTACAGGCAATGTTTCAGCCATTGTTTGGCGTCCTTTATGCAGAAAAATTCTGCTTTTACGCTGACATCTGGCGTCAATTCCAGCCAATACTGTTGGGCAATATGTTATGGCGAATGATTTTTATAAAAGCTTCTGCAATCGTTATGCAAAAAGCGATAAATCGTGGTCACTTGTGGCTATAATCGCGGCCACTTTATGTCTGCCCAAGCCCCGAACAGGAGATGTCATATGAACCAGGGTCCATTAACCGAAAAAGAGCTGAACTGGCTGGAAGATATGCTGGAGAAATACGGCAACGAACAGTCAGTGGTGGATACGTCTGAACTGGACGGCATGCTGACCGCGCTGCTCTCTGGCCCCAATGATATCGAACCCAGCGAGTGGCTGGTGGCAATGTGGGGCGGGCAAAAGCAGATTCCAAAATGGGCCAATGAGCGCGAGATGGATCGCTTTATGGCGCTGATCTTCCAGCATTTCAACGATATCGCTGAGCGTCTGGCTGAATTCCCGGATCAGTTTGATCCGCTATTTGGCTTCCAGGAGATGGAGGGCCAGGAGTTCACCGTGGTGGAAGACTGGTGCTACGGATATCTGCGTGGCGTGGCGTTGGATAAAGACTGGTCCGAATTGCCGGAAGCACTACAACCCGCTATGGACGCCATCACCCTGCACGGCAGTGAAACACAGTTGGCTAAGCGCGAAGCCTTCTCGCCGGAAGAGTTTGAAGCCAGCATCGAGGCCATTCGCCCTGCCGCTTTGGAGCTGCACGAGTATTGGCAAGAGCAGCGCCTGGCACAGCCCGATCCTGAGCCGCAACTGCCCCATTTTGCCGGCGAGAAAACCGGTCGTAACGACCCTTGCCCGTGCGGAAGCGGGAAGAAATACAAGCAGTGCTGCGGTAAGTAACCTGGCTTTTGTAGCGGTCGCCATTTAGGGAGCATGGCTTCAGACAATGTGCCCTTTCTGACAACACACACCTGTGCTGAAGAGCAGGCTGGGGCCGCACCGGGGCAGGCATCCGCAGCGCTGAGCTGAGCGAGTATGCCAGGAGAGCCCGCAGGACGCGGGCGAAAGGTGGCGCTGGAACATGGATGTTCCATCGGCACCGGTCCGTGAGGCAGACGAGTGAAGTGAAGGCACCGCGCTAGCGGCGCGAGGACCGCCAGCCCCGGTGCGGCTCCAGACGGCGTTAGTGCCGGTAACTCAACTGGCAAGCATTAGCGACCCGACGCGCATAAATGCGCCCTCACTGGATTACGGTGCCGGTCTGACCTCAGTCACCAGCGTTGGCAACTGCCATGCGCCGCCTGCACGAATCGCGCGACACATGCCGGTTGTCGCATCGCTACTCTGCACAAAATCTTTGCCATCCCATACCCAGGCAGCAGTGCTCCAGCAGTCGCCAATGCCACGACCTTTTTGCGCTTCGGACACCACCCCTTCGCTGTAATCTGAACCGGAATCGGTGATCAGCTGTGGTTTGCCCTGCAAGGATTTGTCGATTAACCAGTAGCCATAACCTTCGTTATACGCCCCGCGCCAGCAAAGTGCGGCGATCAACACATGTGCATCATCCACCGGCGTCAACGTTAGCGGTTCGGCCCCCTCTTCGGGCTGATCGTCGGTCGGTGCCAGGTTGTCACAACTGTCATCGTCAGTTAGCGAAGCAATCAACTTTGGTTTCAGTAGCGCCAGCTCATCCTCCGTCAAGGGGCGAGGTGTGGCTTTTTCTACTTTGACCTGTTGGATCACTGGCATGGATACCGCCGCTGGTACACTGTTCTCAGGCTTATTACCCTTGCGCACCAATGCCCGTGGCGTACTGAGCCGCCCCTGAGCATCATCCATTTTCAACAGCGTGGCGAACGCGCCGTTACTGGAAAGCTCAAACGGCTCTTCGCCGCCGCGAAACTCCACTTTACCGTTGCCCTTAATGGCATTGATCAGCGCCAGGGTTTGCGCATCGGTGAGCGTCCACTCATCATTCTCGGCTTTCACCACCTCACCCTGCGCATGGTCATCAATCCACAGCGCCAGCGTATCTACCTGCTTGGAGTCGTCATCACCGGTATCGGCCAACACCACACGACCGTGGGTAACGGCGTTCGGCCCCCCATCACGCGTGAGCAACACCGAACCGCCAGCGCCCTCTTCGGCGCTGTAACCGGCAGCGCGACAGGTTAAGGTATTATCACAAGCGAGCTCCCAGTCTTTGTGACTAAAGGAGACGCCGTCTTCGCCTGCTAACAGTGGCGCGCTCAAACTGGTGAGCAGCGCTAACGCCAGCAGCAATCGGGTTTTCATGCCATCTCTCCATAATGGTAAAGGTGGCTAGTGTGATGATTTTTAGCGCGCGGGAGAAGTGAATTTTTTGCGCTAAGCATGAGCTTATAACGACGCCACAATCTGCTGTCGCAGCCACTGCTGCGCCGGATTGCGGTGCAGGCGTTGATGCCACAGCATCAAAATATCAAAACCCGGTATCTCCAGCGGAGGCGTGAAGATACGAATATGTGGCGTGTTGCGCACCAGTCGTTCCGGCACCACGGCGACTAAATCGCTGCTCGCCAGCACCTCCAGCATAAACAGAAAATGGGGCACTGACAGCGCGACCCGCCGCTTACGGCCCAGCTTGGCCAGCGCACTATCGGTTGCCGCGCTAAATCCGCCGCCATCAGGTGAGATAAGCACAAACTCCAGCTGACAAAATTGATCCAGCGTGGGCGGCTGCTGCAGTTGTGGATGATCTCGTCGCCCGGCCAGCACGTAGCGCTCACTGAACAACTTGCGCTGATGTAAGGTCGGGGGCGCGTTGTCACCGGTATGAAACACCAGATCCAACTCGCCTTTTTCCAACTGCTGCGCCACCTGCGGTGGATTCAAGGTGAAGACCGCCATACGGCTACGCGGCGCAGCATCGCGAATTAAATTGAGCGCCGGCAGCACAAGTGCCGAGGACATGTAATCCGTTGCGGCAATGCGCCAGGTCTGGTCGGCGTGGGCAGGATTGAAAACGTCAGGCGGCGCCACGGCGCGGGTTAATGCTTCCAGCGCCAGCCGTAACGGATCGCGCAGTGCTTCCGCTCGTGATGTTGGTAACATCCCGCGTGGTCCCGGCAGCAACAGCGGATCGTCAAGAACCGCGCGTAACCTGGCAAGCTGTGCACTCACCGAGGGTTGTGACAGGTTAAGACGTTGTGCCGCACGCGTGACATTAAGCTCTTCCAGCAAGACATCAAGTGTCTGCAACAGATTTAAATCCAGCGAGTTGATATTCACCGTGGCTATACCTGAGATATCCGCAATTGATTTCTACTATAGTCAGCATCGGCTTAACCTGCAGTGGTTTTCATCTCACAGGATTCAGCCATGAATGTACTGATTGTGTATGCCCATCCAGAACCCCGTTCACTCAGCGGTTCATTAAAAGATTTCGCCATCGAACACCTGCAAAACGCAGGGCATCAGGTGCAAGTATCGGATCTCTACGCCATGCAATGGAAAGCGCAGCTTGATGCAGCCGATACGTTAGCGCCCCTGGTCGGTACGCATTATGACGCGACGCTGGATTCACGTTATGCGTTTGACCATCAGCAACAGCCTGCCGATATCGCGGCAGAACAGGAAAAACTGCGCTGGGCCGACACGGTGATTTTTCAGTTCCCACTGTGGTGGTTCACCATGCCCGCCATCATGAAAGGCTGGTTTGACCGCGTATACGCTAACGGATTTGCCTACGGCGTGGGGGAGCACAATGAACAGCATTGGGGCGATCGTTACGGCGAGGGCAATATGATAGGCAAGCGTGCAATGTTGGTTATCACCACTGGCGGTTGGGAATCACACTATAGTCCACGGGGCATCAACGGCTCGATTGATCAGCTGCTGTTCCCGATCCAGCACGGCATGCTGTTCTATCCAGGCTTTAGTGTTCTGCCCCCGCTGGTGTTTTATCGCGTACAGAAATCCGCACAAGAGCGCTTTGCAAGCTGGTGCGATGCGTTAGCGACGCGGCTGGATACACTGGCCGAGACGGCACCGATTGCGTTTCGTCAGCAAAATGGCGGCGATTATGAGATCCCGGCGCTGACGCTGAAAGCCACACTGGCGACCAATGAGAGTGGCTTTAGTGTCCATGTGAAGTGATGACGCGGCGCTAGCTTACTCGTACAGCCAACGCCCCGCTTTGGCCGACTCAATCAACATAGCGAGCGTGAAGTCCGGCACCACCGGGACTTCACGCTTGTTAAACGGGTTGAGGATCTGCACCAGAGAAGGCTCATTGGGATAGTAGGTTTCAATCGCAAAACCGCCACGTTCAACAGCAAATTCAGCAAAGAATTCATCCATTAACGCCTGCGCTTCTTCACGCTCAAAGTTGAGATCGCTGTCGATATCAACCTGTGGAGTTAAGGTCTTCTGCTTGAACAGATAAACGCCGTCGTAGCGACGCACTAATTCATAGATGCGCTGGTCGATGTCATCGGTCATGAGCTACCCTCCTGCTAAATGAGAGGGCTATTCTGCCATGCTATCTGACAAGCGGGGTGAAAAAACTGTGCGCTAGTCAGGCGTTTCGCTCAATCTTCCTGGTTGTTATCTAGCTCAACCACTTCATTTCTCGAATGGACATGTTCGTTTTGCAAGCGCTTTTGCGCGCGCGAGGGTGGGTGACAAAAACTGCAGGTAAATGATTTTTCAATGTTCTCCGTAATCATCACAAATCCCCCCTGGCAGACACGGCATGTTTTTCGCGAAATTATGCCACAGTCAATAAAACGTAATAATGTCCATGCCCGTGTCAGACCCAACACCGGCTTTTCGTTACTTAGGTAATAACACTGTTCCAGATAGAGTCGGTAAGTTTTCAGTAGCGTATTAATAGGAGTAGCTTTTTCTGCATTGATTAAATAAATGTAGGTATTATAAAAAATTGACGAATGAATGTTTTGCTCCCATGATATAAACCAGTCTTCGGAAAAAGGCAGCATTCCCTTGGGGGGCGGGCACCCACGCAGCTCTTTGTATAACCGTAATAGCCTTCGTCGACTCAATGACGTTTCGGACTCCAGAACCTGCATACGTGCCCCCAGAGAAATTAACTCAATAGCTAGATGCACTTCTTGTAACTCCCGCAACAATTTCTTGTCATACATATTTTCACCTTAGCCGAACATTCGAGGATCTCTTTTTATTGAATTAAGCAGATCTGTCGATAAAAGAATCCCCGTATGGATTTTCTGCAAAGCCTCGATTCGTGATTCTTTAGTAAGCTGGTCGAGCAACACTGGATCATTAATACGTAAACGGCAAATAAATTGATTTGTCGCAGACAGTTTCATCAACTGTGGCAGTGTTAATAGCTTTATATTATCGATCATCTCTTCTGACAATCCCAAGCGAAAAGCTGCAGAGAACTTATCTTTCCTTATTAACTGCTGCGCAAGCAAAAGGTAAGATAAATTTAAATCATGAATTTGTGACAGATACTCATCAAAGTCAGACATGAAAAACACCTTAATAATTAAAAGCAGATGAATTAAAAAACAGTGACACTTCAATTGATACTGGCAACTATCAACTCAATAAAAAACTGGCTATCTTAGTGGGGAACATAATAGACACTCTAGAGACACGAACAAGGCACCAGAAAAACAGAAACACACAACACATTGATATATTTATAAAATAATATTATTAAATGTTATTATTGATTATATTAAAGATTTAAACGAGAGGAAGACCACTTGATCAGAGGATCAAAACCATTTGACTACGTAGCTTTTTTATTGCCAGTGCGTGAAGTTGGCTTATACGGGTTTCAGTTACGTTTAGTACAATGGCAATCTCACGCATATTTAAACCATAATAATAATAGAGATGAATTATCTTTCGCTCACGAACGGGTATATATTCAAGTTGCTTAGCCATGCACAACGCTACATCACCTTTAATTAGTTTATTCAAAGGATCCTGAAATTCATTTTTTTCCTTGAGTCTTTCCCAACAGACCTCATCATTCCCTTGCAATTCATTAAGTGAGCGGATCTTTATAATATGATTATCTAACCGTATCTTTTGTAACGCCTCAAGTGATACCCCCATGTATTCAGCGATATCTCTGTTACTTGCAACCCTTCCTTTTCCTTGCTCGAGTATGTTAATAATACCCGCCATCTGTCGATCATGTTCTCTTATGCGTCGCGGCACCCAATCTCGCTCACGAAGCTCATCCATTAACGACCAACGCACCCGTTGTTTAATCCAGACACTCAACTCCACACCTTTGTTCGCATCAAAACTATCAACAGCTAAAATAAATCCGATGGCACCCACTTGAAATAAATCATCATACTCGACATTTACTGGCAAACGTCTTTGTAGCATTAACACTTCATGTTTCACTAAGCATTTATACTTTACCCAAAGAGCGTCTTTGTTTTCAAAACCCACCTCCTCATACAAATCGTCCATATTGCCTCTCACTCAATATCATCATTGAAAAGTATTGAATGAAAAGTTCTTATTGCATAGTGCAATAAGAGCACGGTAACTTGACCAATTTAATTAATAACTATATTTGGGATCAAAGAATATATTCTGGCAGACATGATATTTTCCTTTTATGCAGTATTACCCATTTCTCCATTTTTGATGACGGTGCCCGTACAAGAGTCGCCCTGCCAAAGCAATCTTTCAGATGAAATCTTTTAACCATTATTAGCACAACTCGTAACAAGTTGAACGGCTGACACATTGTTAATTATCGTAAAAAAATAACCTTGCCATGACAGGACCGACTTTTCCGTAAACAAGCTTAATGTTTCAAGGGTGAAGTTGCGCTTTTTGGGAAAAATAAAACCTTTTGAGTAGGGAAAATCTGGCACTCTTGAGCCGCCTTGCTGGGGAGGAGCCAACGATATTCATAATACTAAGGCCCCACCTGAACACGACCCTCAAAGAAAAAAGCTTTATGAACAATATGATACCTATTGGCTTAACGGCCTCCCTGGATACGCGTACGCGACGACTAAGGCGTAATCAGGATGGAAAGTCTGTCACGCTGCCTGCCAGCGCTGCACTCTGTTTGCATGCACTGGCAGAGGCAAACGGTGACGTATTATCGCCAGAAAAACTGATGGATATAGGCTGGCGTAGCGTTGGTTTTGCCGCGACTCAAAATAGCGTTCGAGTAATGATCAGTAAACTGCGCAGTGCACTGATGACGCTGGACCTCGATCAGCAGGTCAATCTTCTGGCTGTGACTCGCAGCGGTTATCGCTTAATCGTTCTGGATGCTGCTCATGCTGAAGACAGTGTATTACCCAATGACTTGCTGCCGTCCGGATTCCTTGCGATCCACTGGAAACGGGCCTTGCTAATCACTGCCAGTGGTATCGCTGCCGGAGCCATCATTGGTTTAATAGCAAAACAACTGCTATTTCTCACGCCTAAAAAAGTGGATTTTATTGAGTGGCAAGGGCAATTAACACCAGTGGAAAGCAGAGTATGGGTGCCCAAAGGCATGCAAACTCAACATGCCTTGATTGAAGCCACCTTACGTACCTATACGCGCTATGTACTGGAAGCTAAACCTCATCAATCTGCTGCCAAAGAGTTGTATGTCACCTTGAGTGCGGCCAGCTCACTTCATCATCAAGGCGTCATTGCCTGTCAACAAACGCTCCAGGAAGTTAACAATGCGTGCCAATCCTACTACTTTCGTGTCAATTAAACTGACGCTGCTTTGGCTATTCATCATCAGTTTTTTTCTCGCGTTAACGAGCATTGTTGGAGGGTGGTGGTATACGTCTTCACAACAAATACAATGCGGCTTTCCAATGGCATTTTATGACATCAAAAGTGAACGTGAAGTGGTTGTGACGAAAGGGGTTTACCGCAGCTATCGTGATGGGTTTAACCAGGGTCATACGAGTTATCTTGGAACCTTGTCTCGCTTTGTTGATGGAGAACTTATTGCGCCAGTCACGAACATTCATCGCGCGTTATGGTTTGAGACTCAATTTCATCACAACTTATTGAAAATTAAAGTCACACATCTGAGCAGAGGTTTGGGTGACAGAAGCCACGACGACGATGTTGAGGATTACGTTTTTCCCTATATTCAGCCAGGTGATGTCAGCATGATTGGTTTATATATGCTTGATGGTAAGGTACTGGCCTCTGGCACGGAAAACGTGGCGCGTAATATTTGCATAAGATAGGGACGTAGCAACCGCTGAAAATGACCTGAGTATTTTGCAATGACTACGTCTCAGGAACGATCTTAAGGTTGTTACACCTTAATTGGCTATATCAGAAGACAATATCTGCTACTGCGCTAACGCCGCTTTTGCGCTATTCAGCTCATCGCGAGCGTCATCCAGTTTGCGCTGCTGCTTCTCAATCTTATCGTGGCGACCTTCGGCTTGTGCTTCACGTAGCGACTGTTCACGCTCCCGCACCTTCTGCTGTTTTTCCGCCACTTTCTCCTGGCGCGCTTTCAGTAAACTACTGTCTGTGCAGTGGTCACTGTTTTCACGCAGTGCTTTCTCCAGTCCCGCAATACGCGCCTTATTGCCCTGCTCACGTGCCAGCGACAGCTCTTGCTGAATCTCCTGCTTTTTGGCTTCACAACCGGTTGCGGCATTGACCGCTTGTGCAGGCATCACCACCAGCGAGGTCAGTAAAACTGAAAGAGAAATTAATACCGTTTTCATCATGTACCCAGTATTTAAATATATAGGGGCGATTATAAGGATTGTTCTTAACAGGTTCTTAAGGGCGATCAATATCAGGCAAATAAAGGGGGTGGGATGTGTCAGGGAGGGATATTCAGGCAAAAAAAAAAGCCGCTCGTAAGCGACTTGATTTTTTGCATCAATCGATGGTGCCGAAGGCCGGACTCGAACCGGCACGTATCTCTACGGTTGATTTTGAATCAACTGCGTCTACCGATTTCGCCACTTCGGCACTGAAGAGGATGCGGAAAACGTTGGGGATTATACCGTTACGAACGAAGTGCGCAACCGGAATCGACAGGGTTGTGCGCTAAGCGTTGAAAAAATCAGCACTCTGTGTGCGAATACAGCAGTTAGAGTCCTAAAGCAGGGTAATTTTCCGTTTTGTGCATCGAGAGAAGTATCTGTGTAGCCAGTGGGCGGCCTAAAGGTCGCCCCTACAAGACTGGAGCCCACGCTGGAAAAACCAGAACACTCCCAAAGTGCCACACTCCCCTCTTTGATTTGGAACTTTCCTACTATTCATGGTTCATAACCCAAACTGACAGTGTCAGATGTATAAAGACAACGAGGTTGAGATGATTAAAGTAGCGAAAGGCACGATTTGGGGATTGGGGATTGCGGCAGCAATGGTTGCAGGAAGAGCATCGGCGGCGAGCTGGCAGGACCAACTGAGCAGCGCGGCGTCGCAGCTGTCTCAGCAAAACAATAGCACTTCTACCACCAGCACCTCACAGAACGGCGGTCTGTCACTTTCGTCGCTGACTGGGTTGCTGAATGGCGGTGATAAAGCGGTTAGCGCTAACAGCATGACGAATGCCGCAGGCGTGATGTCTTACTGCGTGCAGCATAACGTGGTGGATAACAATGTGGCATCGGTGAAGGATCAGGTACTGAGCAAGCTCGGTCTGAGCAGTACCACCGCGCAAGAGCAGAAAACCGATTACCAGCAGGGTCTGCAAGGTTTGCTGAATACCGGCAACGGCCAGCAGCTCAACCTGCAGAGTCTGAGCAACTCACCAATGGGTGAGAAGGTAAAAACCAAAGCCTGTGATGTGGTCCTGAAACAGGGCAAGAAATACATCGGCATGTAATATCCGCCATCATTCAAGGCGCAGGTGCGTTGGCTGCTCTCGTTCCCCCGAGCTCATCGGGTGTCTCTCGGTTGCCGCCTGCCTGCATCATGAATGGTTTGGGATAGCAATATTCTGGCGCGAGCTGTCCCTCGCGCCTTTTTTCTGTCTTCAGCGCATCAATTCATGCGTTTCCGCCGCCACGCGTTCCAATACTCCCACCGCTTGCTCATAGGATTGGATATTGGTGTAGCCAATCACAAGCCCGTAGCGCTTTTGTGTTTGTGTGTACCAGCCGGAAAGCGGTAATACGCGCAGTTGGTGCCGCTGCCAAATCTCTGCCAGTGCCACGTCCTGAATGCCCCGTTGCAGGAAGGCGACAATGTGCATACCGCCATCGGTCAGTTCAAACTCAAACAGCTGGGGAAAACAGTGCTGGAGTGCATCCAGCATCATGCGACGTCGCTGCTGGTACAGTGTGCGCATCTTCTTGATGTGACGATAGAAATGCCCTTCACTGAGAAACTGCGCCAGAATTTTTTGCGGCAACAGCGGCATGCCGGTTTCCAGGATCTCACCCAGCTCACGGAAGCGCTCAATGGTCTCTTGCGGCATCACCAGGTAACCGACGCGCATGGCGGGCATCATGGTTTTGCTGAAGGTACCGGTATAAATCACGCGATCGTGAGCATCCAGGCTTTTTAGCGCGGGGATCACTTTGCGCGTGTAGTGAAACTCCCCGTCGTAATCATCTTCGATGATCCAGCTCTGATTCTGCTGCGCCCACTCCAGCAATTGATGCTTGCGCGGCAAAGAGAGCGTGACAGCCAAAGGGCTATGATGCGTGGGCGTCACCACCGCAAAGCGTGCGTCTGAGTGATAACGTTGCAAATAATCAACATCAACGCCTTCACGGTCCACTGGCACGTAGTGCAGATTAGGTGCGATGCGCTTCAACAGTTTCTGGCCAAAGAAGTAGCCGGGATCTTCAAATAACACCTTGTCATGAGGATGCGCTAACACCGCGAGAATCAGTCGCAGATTCGCGCGGTAGCCGGTGGTGATGAAGATCTGCTCCGGCTGGCAATTCAGCCCGCGTGAGATATTCAGATAACTGGCGATAGCTGTACGCAGCGGCTGATAGCCCATGATCGAGGGCATGATCATCTCGTCCGGACGCAATGTGCGCGCCGCCTTGCCAGAAATCAGCAGCCACTTTTTGTGCGGAAACTCATCTAAGGCTGGAATGCCCAGCCGCAGCTCGCCTTTGCTTTCAATTACCGGGCGCTCAAGACGGGCGGGCTCTGGCGCAGGTGAGACCGGTGACGCATCGCCGAGATTGAGTGCGGGATTCACACGCGTACCTCTGGCGCCCTGGCTCACGAAATAGCCTTCACCGATCAGGATTTCATAGGCGGTTTCGATGGTTTTCCGCGCCACTTGCAGCTCACTGGCCAGCACCCGGATCGCAGGCACACGATCGCCCGGCTTCAAGCGCCCTGCCACAATCTGATCGCGATAGCGCGTATAGATCTCTTTGTAGCCCATCTTATGTCCTACCTGTTTTTACCGATATTGACCCTTTTCCCTCAGACATAGAAGTTTAAGATGCCTGCATTCGTCGCGCTATCTCATTAAGGGGAATTCATGAAACTGCTGCACATTCAGGTCAGCCCGGATCTGGCCGGATCGGCCTCACGCATCGCCTCGGCGCGGTTGGTTGAGAAACTGCGCGCGCAGCATGGCGATCTGGAAGAGACCATTGTCGATTTGGCACAGCATCCGCTGCCACACCTCGACGCCTTCACCATCGGCGCTTTCTTTACCCGCCCTGAGGAGCGTAACGATGAACAGCGTGCTGCGATTGCCACATCCGAAAAACTGGTGGATCAGCTGTTTGCCTGCGACACCCTGGTTATCTCATCGCCGATGTGGAACCTCGGCTTGCCGTCAGTGTTAAAAGCCTGGTTCGACCACATCACCCGTGCCGGAAGGACCTTCGCCTTTACTGCAGAAGGCACCAAAGTGGGCCTGGTAAACGGCAAAAAAGTCTACAGCGTGGTCGCCAGCGGCAGCGTGTTTGCCCACGGCCCCTTTGTACAGGATGACCAGTTCACGCCTTACATTCGCGTGGCGCTGGAATACATCGGCATCACCGATGTGAATTTTATTCGTGTTGATGGCACCCATGATCCCATCAGCCGCGACACCGCCTTACCCCATGCTCTGCAAGCTATTGACCGTCTATTCTGAATGAGGAAAACATCATGACTTCACGTGTTAACCATTTTAAAACTGCGCCAGCGCTGGCCAAGTCTATGTCCGATTTCTCCAACACCGTTGCCAATACCGCGCTGGAGAAATCACTGAAACATCTGATCGATATCCGTGCCTCGCAGCTGAATCACTGCGCCTTCTGCCTGGATATGCATGTAAAACAGGCGAAGATTGATGGCGAGCGCGAACTGCGTCTTCATCATGTGTCAATCTGGCGTGAGTCTCCGCTGTTCAGCGCCCGCGAAAAAGTGGCCTTTGCGCTGACTGAAGCCCTGACCCGCATCGGCGAGCAGGGTGTCGATGAAGCGCTGTACGGTGAGTTGCGTGAGCACTTCTCTGAGAGTGAAATCAGTGAGCTGACTTTCAAGATTGCCGCCATCAACACCTGGAACCGTTTGATGATCTTATCGCAGATGGCTCCGGGCACACTCGACAGCGCTTATGGGTTAGATCGTGCTGATTTGCGTTAATTTTTCCCGCCAGTAGCCACTGCTGCTGGCGTTATCATGTTCATCTGCGCTGCCTGACGCTATAGTGAGATTTTGCACCACACAGGACAGCGCGCATGAAAGGCATCAACATTGCGATTTACTTCGACCCCGACCTGATTCGCATCTGCGTTCACCAGCAGGATGAGAGCTATCTCAGCCAGACGTTCAATTACGACGACAGCGTCATTGAAGAGATATATCAATGGCTGGAGCAGTTCACCCCGAATCGCACTCACATTTGCCTGATTGAGCACGATACTGCCGATATCCTTGCCGATGAACTGGTGGATAACGGTTATCACGTCCATCAGGTCAGCCAACACGACCTCTTAAGCTGGTTTGCCAGCGAGCCGCCGACGACGCCCGATGGTTCCCCCGTGCGTGCGCTGCTGCGCTATCTGGAAAATGAAAAGCCCGCTGAATATCAGTCACGCACGCCACAGATTGAAACGCTGATGGATATGCTGGATGAGCTGGACGATCTGGAAGCCGTGGATGAAGTCGAGGATGAAGATGGCTTGCCCGATGACGTTCTGCGTCTGATGAAGCAGAAAAAAATCACCGCTGGTGAAGCGGCACAGCGTTTGCTGCCAGAGGTGAATGAGCGCATTCGCGAGCATCTGATTAGCTACCCAGAACTGATGACGCCAGAACTGCTGGAGGATTTCTTCCCCGAGCTGCTGGAAGCGCTGGAAACGCCGAAGCATTGATCATTTCAGGTGCGCATAAATGCGCATCCTTCAGATTGTAAGGTCGCCAATTATGGCGACCTTTTAAACCACATCCTTGGGAAAAAAGATGTTTGAACTGTTTAAGGCCATCGGTCTGGGATTGGTGGTGCTGTTGCCACTGGCTAACCCGTTGACCACGGTGGCGCTGTTTCTCGGTCTTGCGGGAGACATGAATTTCCAGGAACGTAATCGCCAGTCTTTGCAGGCGTCGATTTACGTGTTCCTCATCATGATGGTGGCGTGGTATGCCGGTAATGCGGTGCTGCACACCTTTGGCATCTCAATTCCTGGCCTGCGTATGGCGGGCGGGCTTATCGTCGCTTTTATCGGTTTTCGTATGCTGTTCCCCGCCAAACCCGTGGGCCATTCGGTGGAAGCCGAGCATAAACAGGATGAAATCGACGCCAACATAAAGCGCGAAAGCGTGAATATCGCTTTCGTACCGCTGGCGATGCCGAGCACGGCGGGTCCTGGCACCATTGCGATGATCATCAGCTCCGCGTCAACGGTGAAATCTGGCGTCGATTTCCCTGACTGGGTGGTGACGGTAGCGCCGGTGCTGACGTTCCTGGCCGTGGCGGTGATTTTGTGGATTTCGCTGCGCAGTTCGGGCGCCATAATGAAGCTGGTCGGTAAAGGCGGAATTGAAGCGATTTCGCGTCTGATGGGCTTCTTGTTGGTGTGTATGGGCGTGCAGTTTGTGATTAACGGCGTGTTAGAAGTGGTGCGGAGTTTTCACTAAAATCCAGGGCGCCATCAATGGCGCACCTGGTTTTCAATTTTTTATTTCAAAGTCTTACGTACGTCTGCAACCTGATCTTTGGTCACCGCTGGTGCATTGTTGCTCCAACCCTGACGGATAAAGGTCGCCAACTGCGCCACTTCATCGTCCGTCAAACGCTGACCAAAGCCCGGCATCGCCAGTGTTGACGGTGCTTTCTCAGTCGATGGCTGCTGTGCACCCGCAAGGATGGTGTGGATCAAACCGGTCGGATCTTTGGCATTTACAATTGTTGCCTGATCCAGCTCTGGGAAGATACCTGGCGCACCTTTGCCGGTCACGAAGTGACACGCACCGCAGTTATCGATGTACAGACGCTCACCTTCCGACAGATTTTTCGCTGCGGTCAGTTTCGCTTCCGTTGCCTGCTGCTTCTGCACGTTGTATGCCTGCAGTGGCGGGTTGCCGCCAATAAACTTCAGGTAAGCGGCAATCGCTTTCAGATCGGCATCGGTCATGTGTGAGCTGGAGTGCTCAATCACTGACTTCATCTCTCCGCCCACTGCCGCTTTGTCGTTACGGCCGGTTTGCAGGTAATCGACGATCTCCTGCTCGCTCCAGCGCGGCAAACCACGCAATGACGGCACATCCCAGTTATTCAGGCTGCCACCGGCCAGGAACTGATCGTCACCGCTATCCAGTGCTTTCTCGTTCATGCCCAGACCGCGCGGCGTATGACAGCTGCCGCAGTGGCCAAGACTTTCCACGATGTAAGCACCGCGATTCACTTCTTCAGACGCGCCGCCAATTGGCTGGAACGGTTTGTCAGAGGTAAACGCCCAGTTCCAGAAGCGCATGCCCCAGCGCTGGCTGAACGGGAAGCTCAGTTTGGTCTCTTCTGGCTGCTCGCTGCTCGGCTTCACGCCTTTCATGAAGTAGACATACAGCGCGTGCATGTCTTCATCACTGATTTTGGCGTAATCCGGATAAGGCATCGCCGGATAGAGGCGTGAACCATCTGGCAGTACACCTTTGCGCACCGCATCGGAGAACTGCTGCTCGCTGTAATTGCCGATACCGTGTTCTTTGTCCGGCGTAATGTTGGTGGAGAAGATGGTGCCAAGATTCGACTCAATCGCCAAACCACCGGCATAATCCGCCTTGCCCGCCACGGTATGGCACGCCATGCAGTCGCCAAGGCGTGACAGATATTCGCCCTGCTTGATCAGTGCGGCTTCATCTTCCGCGTGTGCCTGTACCGCAAAGCTTCCCAGCAGCACGGCGTTAGCGATTAACAATGATTTTAATTTCATGTGCTTATGCCTGTACCAGTGGACCGGGGTTTTTCAGATAGTGTTCTTTGATCGCCTGCGCCGCCATCAGGGTAATCGCGCCGATGGTATCGGTCGGGTTCGCCTGGAAGTTTTGCGGGAAGGCATTACCGCCCGGTACAAACACGTTATGCACATCCCAGCTCTGCAGGTATTTGTTCAGCGCCGAGGTTTTAGGGTTATCGCCCATGACGGCACCGCCCACGTTGTGGGTAGAAACGTATTTGGTCAGGTCAAAGTCCGCGCCCATTGGCAGGAAGCTCATGCTCATGCTGTCTGGATTCAACTCTTTCGCGATATCACCGACGATGCCTTTCAGGTGCTGTTGCAGCTTGAGTTCGTTCTCTTTCCAGTTGAACGTCATGCGCAGCAGCGGCTGGCCACGATGGTCGGTGTAGTGTGGATCCAGATCCAGATAGATATCGCGATACGACTGGCAAGTGGTCGTGATGCTGATCTTCATGGAATGGTTGTACCACTGCTCCAGCCCCTCTTTGTAACCCATACCCCAGCTTGGCGTGCCTTTCGGCAGTGCTGCTGCCATGGGTGTACCGGTGGCCTGCGAACTGTGGATCTTCGCGCCGCCGAGGAAACCAAGGCCTGGACCGTCGAAGTTACCTGGTGAGATGTCGTTGAACATCTGGCCCGTCGCGCCCGCAGTAGCGTAAGAGTTGAAGTTCTTGTCTTTGAAGAACAGAGTTGCACCGCCGTTCGACAGGAACGCGTAGTTACGACCTACCACACCCTCTTCGGTGATTGGGTTGTACGGCTTGCCAATGCCGGACAGCAGCATCAGACGCACGTTGTACAGCTGGAAGCTGGAGAGCACCACGATTTTGGCCGGCTGGAACACTTCATTGCCGTCCACATCGAAGTAGAGAACGCCCTTCGCGGTTTTGCCATCATCATGCAGAACCACTTTGTACACTTCAGCGTGCACTTCGTATGAGAAGTTCGGCAGACGCTTCAGCGCATCCATCACCGCGGTTTGTGGCGAAGCTTTCGAGTAGTTCAGGCACGGGTATTTCGAGCAGTAACCGCAGTAGTTACAAGGCGCAATTTGGTTGCCGTACGGGTTTTTCCACGCGCGTGAAACGCACGCAGACGGGTTCGGGAACGGATGGTAACCGAGTTTAGTGGCCGCCTCTTTGAACATCACGTTGTTCAGCGTGTCTTCCAGCGCTGGCAGCGGATAAGGTTCAGAGCGTGGTCCTTCAAACGGATCGCCGCCTTCCAGAATCTGACCGCGCAAGTTGCCGGTGTTACCCGACTGGCCGCAAATCAGTTCAAATTTGTAGTAATACGGCTCGATCTCTTCCCAGGTGAACGGGAAGTCCATCACGCGCATATCTTCCTGCAATACGCCTGGCTTGTAAGCCTGATCGACATAGGTCTTCAGCTTGATGTCGGTCGGCGTTGGACGAATCAGTACTGCCGTCCAGTGCATACCTGCGCCACCCACTCCAGTACCCGGAGCAAATGCACCCCATTTACGGGTTGGCAGTGCCGTCTGGCTCATGTTGTAACGCACGGTGACCGCCACTTCTTTCGGGGTCGCGAACACTTTGTTACGGACGTTGTAGGCGTATTCATCCGCCGGTTTCGGGTAGGCGAAATCCGGGTAATCACGCTCACCGCCACGCTCTAACGCGCGTACTTCTAATCCTGCTAATGCCAGTTCGATACTCATCAACGAACCGGCCCAGCCGAGGCCGCAAACGACGACGTCGACTTCTTTCTTTGTAATCTGTGCCATGTTAATCCTGTCTCACATACCAAATACGGGGGGAGGCTTAGGCGCGCTCACCCAAGAGGCTGACCGGTCCCAGCGGGTACGGCACGTTGTGCTGTTTCACCCATTCGGTGAAGCTGGCACGCGCACCAGGGAAGCCGATAGCAATCCAGGCTTTCATGCCTTTGTTGCCGCCGTACATCGGATCGGCGAGGTAGCCGTGTTTGGTATCTGCAAGCAGTTGGCCAAAGAACTGCGAGGCTTTCAGATTCGGCTCGCCCAGTGCAGCGAAGTCGATACCGTCGTTTTTGTTGACCTTGGTCAGCACCGCATCTTTCTCTTCCAGCGACAGCTCGTGGAACGCCTTTTGATAGGTGCTCTGTGTCCACTGATTCACCAGTTTAATCCCGGTGTGATACATCTCTTGCGGGGTAAACGGAATTTGATAACCCATGGTGGCAGGCGCATGCACATCAAATGGACCCTGCATGTAGATTTCGCCGCCAAACTCAGGCGTATGTAACTGCTGATCGATAAAGATTGGTACGTTGGTTTCCAGTGCACCAGGTGCTTTGCCATTACCACCGGCCGGAATCAGACGGTCGGTCGCAGCCAGAATGAACTGCCACTCCTCCGCGCTGAAAAAGATCGGTTTATAGTCGGCGAGTTCAGGTGCTGCCATTTCCGCAGCTTGCGCCGCAGTTAATCCCTTAAATACCAGGTCGCTTAATGGCAAAGCCAACAGCGACCCGAGTAAAAACTTACGTCTGGTGGTCGGTTTATTAAGAAGCATGGCGCGACGACTCTCACTTGCTAAGAAAGATAATTATTCTTGTTAATGGTTTTATAAATCGGTAAAGAACCTGGCAATCTTAGGGATACAGATATTTCTGAATGTAAAAATTAAATTAAAGATGTGTTTTGATGAGAAACCATCATCATGTTGAATTTAGGTTAAGGGCTGGTAAAGGGCTTTCGAGGCGGGAATTTCGCTTTTAACCGTACAAATGCTGTGTTTTTAGCGATTCGTGATGGGCAATTGACCAAAACTGATCGCGCAAAGAAATAATCGCGCAAGTCAATCGATGAAAATAAATCATACTTCCATACAAGAGAATTATTCTCATTAATAACATTTTATTTACTTAATTGACCAGCCTGTGAACGATCTATTTCCTGGAAATGACAAGCAGCGCACAAAATAAGCGTGATAATCGCCAAATGTTATCAATTGTTAATTTCTGGCACAGCTCAGAACAAACCGGCATTTTGCCTGAGCAGCAGCAGCGATAGAGTCGATTAATCTATCACTCAGGAAAACAATAAATGCGCGCATTGATTTTGTTGGTCGCTTTATGGGGTAGTGCATTTGCCTTGCAGGCTGCCACACCGAAAGACACGCTAGTGGTCGCCGTGCCGTTGGATGGCATCATCAGTTTCGATCCGGCGGAAAGCTTTGAAACCGTCAGCAACAGCGTGCAGCGCAACATCTACCAGACGCTGGTGGAAGCGGACCGCAACACGCCGCAGAAACTGGCTCCGCTGCTGGCAACCTCATGGCAGACCGGCAGCACGCCGCACAGTTTGGTGTTTAACCTCAAGCCGGGTGCTCGCTTCTCCAGCGGCAATCCGGTGACATCACGAGATGTGATCTTCTCACTGACGCGCGCTGTGCAGTTGAACAAAGCGCCCTCTTTTATCCTCGCTGAATTTGGCTGGACCACTGCCAATATCACCAGCCAGTTTAAGGTGTTGAATGACCATCAACTGGAGATCCAGTGGCCAGCCGCGATTGGCCAGGATCTGGCACTGCGTCTGCTGACCGCGCCGGTGGCATCGGTGGTGGACAGCAAAACCGTGCAGCAACATGCCGCAAATAACGATCTCGGTAACGGCTGGCTGCACACTAACACCGCAGGCAGTGGCGCCTTCACCATCCAGCAATATGTGCCACAGCAGGCGCTGGTGCTGAGCGCCAATAAGCAGGCTAATCCACAGCCGCACCTGAAGCGTGTTTTGCTGAAAGGTGTGGCCGATGCCGGCGCGCGTCGTCTGTTGATTCAGCAGGGTGATGTCGATGTGGCTTACCAGCTGGGGCCGGATCAGATTGATGCGCTGAAAAGCGATAAAAACCTGCGCATCGATGCCTTCCCCTCAAGCCTGGTGTATTACCTCGGCTTTAATACGCAGAACAAAGCACAGCCCGCGCTGGGTAATCCGGCCTTGTGGGAAGCGGCACGCTGGTTGGTAGACTATCAATCCATCTCAAAGGATCTGCTGAAAGGGCAATACAATATTCACCAGAGCTTCCTGCCGCAGGGCTTCGACGGTGCCCTGGACGATCAGCCATTCCATTACGATGTCGCAAAAGCCAAAGCGATATTGGCCAAAGGCGGCATTAAATCGGGCAGCAAATTTGCGCTGACGGTGATCAATCAGCCGCCTTACATTGATGTGGCGCAGGCGCTGCAGGCCAGCTTCGCCAAAGCGGATGTGCACATTGAATTGCAGCCGGTGGCGGAATCCGAGCTGTGGAGCAAAATGCGCGGCCGTGATTTCCAGTCGATCTTTATCTACTGGGGTGCGGATTACGTAGACCCCAACACCAATGCCAGCGCCTTTGCCTACAACGTGCCGGGCGGCTCGAAAACCCTGGCGTGGCGTGTCGGTTGGGAGATACCAGAACTGAGCGCGAAGACGCGGGCAGCCGCAGGCGAAAGTGATGCCGCTAAGCGACGTGAGTTGTATACCGATTTGCAAAAGACGGTTCAGCATAACTCGCCGTTTGTGGTGCTGCTGCAAGGGGCGCAGCAGGTCGCGGTGCGTAATAACGTGAGCCATGTCCAACAGGGTATTGGTGTGAGCCTGCTGTATTTTGATGCGGTGCAGAAGCAGTAACGTCAAATCACTCACACTGATGTAGGGTGCGGCCTTCAAGCTGCGCCCTACAAGATACCCTTCATGGCGCAATAAATTGCGCCGCCACCAGCCTCACTTGCTATTCTTTCAGGCATAACCTGTTGCCTGCGAGTGAAAAAACATGACCACCCCGCTCTTGATTGCTCAAACGCCTGACATCCAGTTATCCCTGCTTTCCAATATGGCCAACCGCCACGGCCTGATCACCGGCGCTACCGGCACCGGGAAAACCGTGACGCTGCAAAAAATCGCCGAATCCTTCTCTAATACTGGCGTACCGGTATTTATGGCCGACGTGAAAGGCGATCTGACGGGCGTGGCCGCTGCCGGGGAAGGTTCAGAAAAACTGCTGGCGCGACTGGAGAAGATCGGTGTGACTGACTGGCAAGCGCAGAAAAATCCGGTGATGGTGTGGGATATTTTTGCCGAGAAAGGTCATCCGGTCCGCGCCACCGTTTCCGATCTCGGCCCGCTGCTGTTGGGGCGTTTGCTCAATCTCAATGAGGTGCAATCCGGCGTATTACAAATCATCTTCCGCATTGCAGACGACCAGGGCTTACTGCTGCTGGATTTCAAAGATCTGCGCGCCATGACGCAGTACATCGGCGATAACGCCAAATCCTTCCAGACCCAGTACGGCAATATCAACAGCGCCTCGGTAGGCGCCATTCAGCGCGGTCTGCTGGCGCTGGAGCAGCAAGGTGCCGAACACTTCTTTGGTGAACCGATGCTGGATATCCGTGACTGGATGCGCTGTGACAGCGAGGGCAAAGGGTTTATCAATATCCTGTCCGCAGAGAAGCTCTACCAGATGCCAAAACTTTATGCCACCAGCTTGCTGTGGCTGTTGGCTGAGCTGTACGAGCAACTGCCGGAAGCGGGTGATGTGGATAAGCCAAAAATGGTGTTCTTCTTTGATGAAGCGCACTTGCTGTTTACCGATGCTCCACCGGTTTTACTGGAAAAAGTCGAACAGGTGATTCGCCTGATTCGCTCCAAAGGCGTTGGCGTTTACTTCGTGACGCAGAACCCGGCAGATATTCCTGACAACGTGCTCGGTCAATTGGGTAACCGCGTGCAGCATGCCCTGCGCGCCTTCACGCCGAAGGACCAGAAAGCGGTGAAAAGCGCCGCCGAAACCATGCGCGCCAATCCCGCCTTTGACACGGTCGAGGCGATCCAGGCACTCGGCACTGGCGAAGCGCTGATTTCATTTCTCGATGAAAAAGGCAGCCCATCAATGGTGCAGCGCGCAATGGTGATCGCGCCCGGCTCACGCATGGGGCCGATCAATCAGGATGAGCGTAACGGCCTGATCAATAACTCTCCTTTGTACGGTAAATACGATACCGAAGTGGATCGCGAATCTGCGTTTGAGATGCTGCAAAAAGGGGTACAGGCCGCGCCGCAGCAAGCCAGTGCGCCCGAAGCAAAAGGCAATAACGTCGACGTTGATGATGGCATTCTGGGTGGGTTGAAGGACATTCTGTTTGGCACCACCGGACCGCGTGGCGGGAAGCGCGATGGTGTGGTGCAGAGCGTGGCCAAGAGCGCGGCGCGTCAGGTGACCAATCAGATCATTCGTGGGGTGCTGGGCAGCCTGATGGGCGGGCGTCGTCGGTAACCTGTTGATTTAATGTGCCATCCGTAGCGGCGCCTCTATCCGTGGGAATAAGTTGGCAGGCCCGCGCGATGAATCGCGCTGCTACGCTTGGGTGCCAGGGCGTGCCTTGGCGAACAGAACTCTGTGGTCTGCTAAGATCGGTATATGGATAAACATCAACAACTCATACGGAGTAAGCGCTTAGCGCTGTCGTTGCTGCTGATTGCCGCCGCGACTTTTGTGGTCACGCTATTTCTACCGCCCAATTTTTGGGTGCTGGGGCTAAAGGCGATTGCGGAAGCCTCGATGGTCGGTGCGCTGGCGGACTGGTTTGCGGTGGTGGCGCTGTTTCGTCGCGTGCCGGTGCCATTTATCTCACGCCATACGGCGATTATCCCGCGCAATAAAGATCGTATCGGCGAGAATCTTGGCCGCTTCGTGCAGGAGAAATTTCTCGATACCGACTCACTGCTGGCGCTGATTCGTCGCCATGATCCCTCGCAGCTGCTGGCGCAATGGCTCAATACCCCCGGCAATGCCGATCGCATCGGCCGTCATCTGTTACAGGTGATGCGCGGTTTTCTCGACCTGACTGATGATGAACGTATTCAACGCTTTATCCGACGTGCGGTGCACCGGGCGCTGGATAAGGTCGATCTCACTCAATCCAGCGCGCTACTGCTCGACAGCCTGACCAAAAACAATCGCCATCAGGAACTACTGGATGCCGCCGTTCAGCAACTGCTACGCCTGCTGCATAAGCCTGGTACGCGAGAGTTTATTGCCACGCAGATTGTGCGCTGGCTTAAGCGCGAGCATCCGATCAAAGCCAAAATGCTGCCAACCGAATGGCTGGGCGAGCACAGCGCAGATCTAGTGGCGAATGCGGTCGATTCGATTCTGGACCAGGTGGCACTCGATCAGGGCCATGAATTGCGGCTCGGTTTTAACCGTGCGGTACAACGGTTGATTGAGAAGCTAAAAACCGATCCCGAAATGGCGGAGCGTGCCGAGGTGATCAAGAACTGGTTGAAAGAGGATGAGTCACTGAATCGCTACATCGGCGAACTGTGGCAAGACCTGCGCAACTGGCTTAAAGCGGATCTCGCCAGCGATGATTCCCGCGTTCAGGAGCGCGTGAGACTGGCGGCGCTGTGGTTCGGTGAAACTCTTGCCGCCGATGAAACGCTACGCATCTCAATGAATCAGCATCTGGAAGACGCCGCACGCAGTGTGGCACCTGAGTTTGCCGAGTTCCTGACTCGCCACATCAGCGATACGGTGAAAAGTTGGGATGCGCGGGAGATGTCACAACAGATCGAGCTGAACATCGGCCGCGATTTGCAGTTTATCCGCATTAACGGGACGCTGGTGGGCGGGACGATTGGCCTGATCTTGTATTTGCTTTCACAGTTACCCGCAATTATTCCCACTCTTTAATCTGCTGTTGACCAGCACCACAGGCGGCCGCAAGGTCGTCTCCTGCCCTCTTCTCCCCTGACTTTCATCTATTTTCACTTACCAGATCACAATTTCATCAATTTTCATTTATATTCACATTAACTTTCATTTAATGTCACATCGTCTTTTAAAATGAAAGGAAAAGAAAATGAACCGTATTACTCAACAGATGGCACGCATGATCGATTTAAGTGCTGTGCAAGCCACCAACACCGAAGCCGATATTCGCCAGTGCGCCGAGTTGGCGATTCGCTACAACATTATCGCTATTCATGTTTTGCCCTGCTGGACGCGCTTTCTGAGCACATTGCTGCCAGAGCAAGGGCGTGGCGAGATCATGATTGGCGGCCCGGTTGGCTTCCCCAGCGGCGGCCATGCCACAGAGACTAAAGTGCAGGAAGTACGCCAACTGATTTGCGATGGTGCGCGTGAAGTCGACATGGTGGTGAATATTGGCAAAGTGCTGTCAGGGCGTTTTGATGAAGTGAAACAGGATCTGCAACGCGTGGTTGAAGCCGCAGATCCGATCGAAGCCAAAGTGATCCTCGAAACCCACTACCTCAACGAGCAGCAGATTCGCCGTGTGTGCGACATCGCGGTTGAGGCCGGTATGAAGTGGATTAAAACATCGACCGGCTGGGCGGCCAGCGGCGCCACTGAAGAAAAAGTCGCCATCATTGCCGATCAGCTACAAGGCCGTTTACGCATCAAAGGATCGGGCGGTATCCGCGATCTCGATACCATTCGCACACTCTACCGCTTGGGTGTGCGCCGCTTTGGTATGAGTGCCAGCGCCACTGAAAAAGTACTCGCACAGCTGGAACAAGATCCCTCGCTGTTCCCAGAACTGGCTCAAGACTGAATTAAACGCTGCAACTCTCCGGCGTGATATGGAGTGAATAATGAAAAAAAACCTTCTTACCCTCGACATAGGCACTGGCAGCGCACGAGCTGCCCTTGTCACTACCGACGGCGATATTGTCGGTTTCGCTCAACGTGAGTATTCGCAGACAAGCCCGCAGCCAGGCTGGGTGGAACAAGCCCCTTCGCTGTGGTGGCTGTCTGTTTGCGACGGCATCCGGGAACTGAATACGCGCTTTGGCGCGGAGATGGCGCAGGTCGCCGCGATTGCGGTATGCGGCCAAATGCATGGCACTGTACTGCTCGACAGCGCAGGCCACTTGGTGGAAGACCGCGCACTGCTGTGGAACGACAAACGTGCATGGGCGCAGGTTGCCGCCTTCCGCGAGCAGGAAGATGCACTGTTCTGGCTTGAGCATCTGAACAATCCGCCAACGCCTGCATGGCCAGCCTTTAAGTTGCAATGGATTCGCGAAAACTATCCTGATGTATGGACACGCGTCGCCAGCGTACTGATGCCAAAAGACTTTATCAATTTCCGTTTAACCGGCGTGCGCGCCACCGATTACAGTGAAGCGTCCTGCTATTACCTGATGGATAGCACAACGCGCGAGTGGTCCTCCGCTGCACTGGATCGTTTCCAGCTCTCTGCCAGCTTGCTGCCGAAAATCCACCTCGCGAGCGACGTGATCGGGGTGGTCAGCCCCGCAGCTGCCCAGGAAATCGGCTTGCTGCCGGGCATCCCGGTGGTGGCGGGCACTGCCGATATGGCCGCCAGCTTGCTGGGTTCCGGTGTTTATCAACCGGGACAAGCCTCCGACAGCACCGGCACATCTACCTTAATCACTGTCGTCAGTGACGCGCCGCTGCTACATACGCAAGTCAACAATCTGCACTTGAGCAACAACGCATGGGGCGGATTTACGCTGCTGGATGCGGGTGGCGATGCAATGCGCTGGGCACGTGAAGCCTTTGGCGGCAGTCAGCATTCCCATCCCGATATGCTGCGCCTCGCTGCAGAGAAGAAACCCGGCGCGGAAGGCTTACTGTTCCTGCCTTATCTCACCGGTGAACGCTTAGCTGAGAAGGGTAACTCGCGCGGCCAACTGTTTGGCTTACAGCGCCGCCACGACGCTGGGCATTTGTATCGCGCGGTGTTGGAGGGCGTGGCATTTGCCTCCTGGCGCAATCTGCGTCAACTGAGCGAATGCTGCACCATGCCCGATAGCATTATCGCCTCCGGCGGTGGGTCTCGCAGTGAGCTGTGGCTGAGTATCAAAGCCTCTGTGTATAACCGGCCCATTCTGCAAACCGTCAATCAGGAAAACGGCACGCTCGGCTGCGCCATCCTCGCCGCCACCGGCATTGGTCACTTCAATGACCTTGGCGACGGCGTGCAGCGCATGGTGCACATTGCGGGTGAGATTCAGCCCGATGCGCGCCTACACGAAGCCTATCAACGTCAGTTCGACATCTTCGACCAACTTTATGTACAGGCACAACCGCTGTGGGATCGCCTCGATGCGGCAACCGCCTGTTTTGAGGAGCAGGGATCATGAGCGAAATTTCGATTAAAAAGCAGGATGAAGTCGCAGGCGCGCACGGCGAAACACTGGATCGCAGCGCCTATTTACCGGCCACGCCATGGCTGCAGTTGTTGATGGTATGCTGCCTGTTTGCCTTGTGGGGCATGGCAGGCAACCTGAATGACATCTTGATCGCCCAGTTTAAAAAGGGCTTCGATCTTAGCGACACACAAACCGCGCTGGTGCAGTCGATCTTCTTCCTCGGCTACTTTCTCGTGGCGCTGCCTGCGGCGGCGGTGATTAAGCGCTACTCGTACAAAGTGGCGATTATCATCGGATTATGTTTGTACGCAGCGGGCTGTTTCCTGTTTATTCCAGCTGCACACGCCATGACTTACGCTGCGTTTCTGGGTTGCCTCGGAGTGATTGCCAGCGGCTTATCATTCCTCGAAACCTCGGCTAACACCTATTCGAGCTTACTCGGCACCGCAGAAACTTCCACGCAACGCATTAACTTCTCGCAGATTTTCAACTCGGTCGGCGTGATTATGGGCGTGGTGATTGGGCAACAGCTAATCTTTAACAAAGACGATCTCACACACGATCAACTGGCGGCGCTGCCTGTTGACGTCGCAGATGGCATCCGCCAGCAAATGGTTTCGCAAGTGGTCACGCCGTACCTGATTATCGGTTCGATTTTGGTCGTGTTGGCGCTGGTGTTTGTCGCGGTGAAATTCCCGGCATGTAAACCCGCGGCGAAGACGGATGCGCCGAGCCAGCCGCTGAGCCAATCGCTGAAGAAATTATGGTCTATTCCTCGCTTCCGTATGGGCGTGCTATCGCAGTTTCTCTATGTCGGTGCGCAGGTCGGTTTGTGGAGCTTCACTATTCGCTTCGTGCAGCTGATTGAACACGGCACCAGCGAACATTCGGCGACCTGGTGGTTAATCGCTACATTGCTGTGCTACTCAGCCGGCAAAGTGGTGACCACCGCGCTAATGAAACGCTACAGCCCAGCGTTACTGCTCGGTATTTTCTGCTCGATCTGCGTGGTACTGCTGGTGTTTGCGGTCAGTGAGAAAAGCATGGTAGCGGTGGTTGCCATTATGGCGGTGAACTTCTGTATGGCACTATGCTGGCCGACCAACTTTGGCTTGACCATCAAGGGGATGGGCGCTGAAACGCAATTGGCAGGTTCGATTGTGGTGATGTCGATTATTGGCGGTGCGGTCATTCCGTTGGTGATGGGCATTATGTCGGACATGAACGGCGGCGATATGCAATTTGCCTTTAGCATTCCGCTGGTTTGCTTTGCTTACGTCGCCTTCTTCGGATTTTGGTGCCAGCGTAAAGGGGTGTGAAGATGATCAAATCGTTAGCACACATCGGATTACGCACGCGTAATCTTAGCGCAGCCAGCACCTTCTATCAGTCGCTGGGTTTTGAGTCTCAGCGGCAACTTGATGTTAGGGACGAGAGCGGAACCATCGCCGTCGAGTTCTTACAGCATCAAGGTGTCGTACTGGAACTGTATCAACTACCGTGGCAAACAGCTGTGCGGGAAGAGCAAGACAGTGGCCTCGACCATCTGGCATGGCACGTGGCGGATCTTACTGCGGCAGAGACTTGGGTGAAATCTCTCGGTTATCCGCTGGTTGAAGGTCCTTGTGATCATCCAGCAGGGAGTCGTTACTTTATGATCGCAGGCCCCGACGGTGAGCGAGTGGAATTTCTGCAACCGCTAAACCGTTAAACGAATGTTCCGGGCGGAGTTCACGCCGCCCGGAAGCTGCGTTAGAGTGTTGCTGTTTCCCACGTTCGAGGCCGATATGTATCTAGAGGAAAGACAAGAAAAAATCCTCGCCATTCTCAAAGAGAAACGCAAAATCTCCGTTGGCGAAATGAGTGAGCGCTTTAATGTTTCTGGCGCGACTATTCGTACCGATCTCCGTTTAATGGAGGAATCGGGCCAACTTACGCGCACCCATGGCGGCGCAATTCTTCGCACCCGGGCCAGTTTTGAAATGGGCTCGGATCTGCGTGAAAGCATGAATATTGATGCCAAAGGACGCATCGGTGAACGCGCAGCACAGCTGGTTGAAGATGGCGATATCATCGTACTCGATACCGGGACGACTACGCTGCACATCGCACACCATCTGCGAGAACGCAAAAATCTCACCGTGATCACCAACGATTTTGCCATTGCCCGCGTACTGGAAGAAGCCAGCGGCGTTCAGTTGGTGCTACTCGGCGGTATGGTGAAGAAGGGATATCACTGCGTCATTCCCGCTGCGGGTGGTCAGATGATGGATCATCTTAACGTCGATAAGGCTTTTATGGCGGTGAACGGCATTTCGCTCAAGCAAGGAGCCTGTGTCGCTGACATTATGCTGGCAGAAAGCAAACGCACCATTATTGAACATGCCAGCCAGGTCATTGTGGTATGCGATAGCAGCAAGCTGGGAAACACTTCATTAGCACAATTCGCGCGCTGCGATCAGGTGGATATGCTGGTCATCGATACGCTACCGGAAGACGCCGAAGACTGGCAGCAGGCCGGCATTGCGTTAGTGAGTATCGAGTAGGTGAGTAACTAAAGCAAGGGCGCCCTCAGGCGCCCGTATACTGTCTTTTTTACCGACGTTTTAGCAGCATATACAAGCTAATCGCGAAGAACGCGGCGCTTGGCAGGATGGCACCCAGAATCGGCGGGATGCCGTAAACCAGGCTGAGCGGGCCGAAGATCTGGTCCAGTACGTAGAACAGGAAGCCAAAGCTAATCCCCGTGACCACACGTACCCCCATCGAGACGCTACGCAGCGGACCAAAGATAAACGACAGCGCCATCAGCATCATCACCGCCACGGAAAGTGGCTGGAAGATTTTGCCCCACATATTCAGCTGATAGCGTCCGGAAACCTGGCCGCTCTGCTTAAGATATTTGGTGTAGTTATACAGGCCGCTGATCGACAGCGCATCCGGGTCCAACGCCACCACACCGAGTTTGTCGGGAGTCAGGTTGGTTTTCCACTCTCCGCCCAGACTCTGTGAACCGGTGATTTGTTTGGCATCGCTGAGGTTGGACTCATCCACCTGCGACAGCACCCACAATTTCTTATCAGCATTCCAGGTGGCACTTGCGGCATAACGTACGCTCTGTAAACGACGCTGATCGGTGAAGGTATAAATGCTGACACCATCGATTTCGCTATCGCTTTTGATGCGTTCGATGTAGATGAAGTCATGGCCATCTTTTGCCCACAAGCCACTCTGTGTCGACATCAACGAACCGCCATACAACTGCTGTGCACGGTAGTTACGCGCCATCTGCTCGCCCTGTGGCGCAACAAACTCACCAATGGCCATGGTCAACAACACCAGTGGGATGGCGGTTTTCATCACGGCCAGCGCCACCTGCAGACGGGTAAAGCCCGAGGCCTGCATGACGACCAGTTCACTGCGCTGCGCCAGTGTCCCCAATCCCAGCAGCGCGCCAAGCAGCGCCGCCATCGGGAAGAAGATTTCAATATCTTTCGGTACGCTGAGCAAGGTGTAATAACCGGCATCCAGTGCGGTATAGGCGCCCTGCCCGGTTTTACGTAGCTGATCGACGAACTTGATGATGCCCGACAACGACACCAGCATGAACAGCGTCATGATGATGGTATTGAAGATGGTTTTACCGATATAGCGATCAAGGACCTTAAACATCACACCGATCCTCCACGGCTAAAGCGGCCACGAATGCGTCGCATCGGTACCGTATCCCACAGGTTCAAGATCACCGCCAGCGCCAGGTAAGCGAAGTTCACCACCCACATCCAGATGGCGGGATCGAACTTGCCTTTCGCCGCGTTAGACCGCAACGAACTCTGCAACAAGAAGAAGATCAGGTACAGCAGCATGGCGGGCAGCATTGACAGCACACGGCCCTGGCGTGGGTTGACCACACTCAAAGGCACCACCATCAGCGCCATCACCAACACGGCAAACACCAAGGTTAAACGCCAGTGGAACTCCGCCTGGAACTGCGGTGTTTTGTTCTTATACAGCGTGCTGATACTCGCCTGATCGGCATCGTTCGGATCGAGCGTGGCTTCCTTGTAGCCCACCAGCGCCTGATAATTGGTGAAATCCGTAATACGGAAATCGCGCAACATGGCCGTGCCTTCAAAACGCGTGCCTTTATCCAGGGTCACCACCTGCGAGCCGTCTTTACGCTGCTCCATATGACCACTGTCGGCTAGCACCACTGAAGGGCGTGCATTTCCTTTCGGACGCAGTTGCGCCAGGAACACGTTACCAAAATGATTGCCTTTCACGTTTTCCACGAACAGCACGCTATTGCCGTCGCTGGAGGTCTGGAACTGACCCGCCGCAAGCGCCGCTGCACCTGGGTTGGCTTTGGCATTTTGTGTCACTTCGTCCTGATAACGTGATGACCATGGCCCTAACCAAATGACGTTGACTGCCGCTACCGCCGAGGTGAGCAACATCAAAATCATCGCGGCCTTAACCAGCACGCTTTTACCCAGTCCGCAGGCATGCATCACCGTAATTTCACTTTCGGTGTACAGCCGCCCAAGGGTCATTAAAATCGCCAGAAACAAGCTTAGGGGCAGGATAAGTTGTGCCATTTCAGGCACGCCCAGTCCTAACAATGTCAGAACCAGATTTGTTGGGATCTCGCCATCCACCGCAGCACCCAAAATCCTGACTAACTTCTGGCAAAAGAAGATCAGTAGCAGGATGAACAGGATAGCCAGCTGGCTTTTGAGCGTTTCCCGAACCAGATATCTAATGATGATCACGCTTAGTACGCCTGTGATAACTTGTCTTTTTGCAGGAAAATCGCTAGTTTCAACGCTTATCAGCCATTTTTCTTCATCAATGGCCGTCATCGTAGCTAAAATAGTATGACGAACGCGTTAGAGTGGTGAAAAAACAACACATTTCCACCCCTACTCATTATGACCGCCAGCGTTAAATTGTCATGGCGTCGCAACTAAATAATGGGTTACGAACGCGAGACATTCTAACGACAGCTAAGGCCGTTGTCTTTAAGATTCAGGAGAGTGCATGGAGTTCAGTGTAAAAAGCGGTAGCCCGGAAAAACAGCGTAGCGCCTGCATCGTTGTTGGCGTTTTCGAACCGCGCCGTTTATCACCCATTGCCGAGCAGCTGGATAAAATCAGCGACGGCTACATCAGCGCTCTGCTGCGCCGCGGTGAACTGGAAGGCAAGGTTGGCCAGACGCTGTTGCTGCACCATGTGCCGAATATCCTTTCCGAGCGCATCTTGCTGATCGGCTGTGGTAAAGAGCGTGAGCTGGATGAACGCCAGTACAAACAGGTGATTCAGAAAACCATCAACACGCTGAACGACACCGGCTCAATGGAAGCCGTATGCTTCCTGACTGAACTGCACGTTAAAGGGCGCAATACCTACTGGAAAGTTCGCCAGGCGGTGGAAACCTCTAAAGAAGCGCTCTACAACTTCGATCAGCTAAAAAGCAATAAGGTCGAACCGCGTCGTCCGCTGCGTAAGCTGGTGTTCAACGTACCAACGCGCCGTGAACTCACCAGTGGCGAACGTGCTATTCAGCACGGTTTAGCAGTCGCTGCCGGTGTCAGAGCCGCCAAAGACCTCAGCAACATGCCGCCGAATATTTGTAACGCCGCGTATCTGGCGTCGCAGGCGCGTCAGTTGGCCGATGCTTACAGCAAAAATGTCACCACGCGTGTGATCGGCGAACAGCAGATGAAAGAGCTGGGCATGAACGCTTACCTGGCGGTCGGTGCCGGTTCACATAATGAATCGCTGATGTCAGTGATTGAGTACAAAGGCAGTACCGATCCGGAAGCACGTCCGATTGTGCTGGTCGGTAAAGGCCTGACCTTCGATTCCGGTGGTATCTCGATCAAACCGGCTGACTCAATGGATGAGATGAAGTACGACATGTGCGGTGCGGCCTCAGTGTACGGCGTGATGCGCATGGTGGCGGAACTCAATCTGCCGCTGAACGTGGTCGGCGTACTGGTCGGCTGTGAGAACATGCCGGATGGCCGATCGATGCGTCCTGGCGATGTGCTGACCACCATGTCCGGTCAGACCGTGGAAGTGCTAAACACCGATGCCGAAGGCCGTCTGGTGCTGTGTGACGCGCTGACCTACGTTGAGCGTTTCGAGCCAGAAGTGGTGATCGATATTGCCACTCTGACCGGTGCTTGCGTGATTGCACTGGGTCACCATGTCAGTGGTTTGATGTCAAACCACAACCCACTGGCACACGAGCTGATCAGCGCTTCCGAGCAGTCCGGTGACCGCGCGTGGCGTCTGCCAATGGCCGATGAGTATCAGGAACAGCTGGAATCCAATTTTGCCGATATGGCGAACATTGGTGGCCGTCCCGGTGGTGCTATCACTGCCGCCTGTTTCCTGGCACGCTTCGCCCGTAAGTTTAACTGGGCACACCTGGATATCGCGGGCACCGCATGGCGCTCTGGCAAGGCCAAAGGCGCCACTGGTCGCCCGGTTCCTCTGCTGTCGCAGTTCCTGTTGAACCGCGCGGGTCTGAACGGCGACGATTAAAGTCTTCTGCGATCATTGAAACGGTGCGCATAAATGCGCACCCTACAGGACTTATAGGGTCGCCCTTAATGGCGACCTTATTATTGGACGCAGCGGTCTTGCTGAAGCACAATGCCCCACAGTCATCAATGGAAATAACCCCGCCATGAAAAACGCCACTTTCTATGTGATGGAGTCAGAAAGCGCCAGCGACGGCCTCAGCGCCATCGAAGCCCTGGTGTGCGATCTGGCAGAAACACGCTGGCGTGACGGCAAGCGCATTCTGATTGCCTGTGAAAACGAAGAGCAGGCCAACCGCCTGGATGAGGCGCTATGGCAGCGCCCCGCCAACGCTTTTGTGCCCCATAACCTGGCCGGTGAAGGCCCGCGTTACGGTGCGCCGGTGGAACTGGCCTGGCCGCAACGCCGTGGCAGTTCACCGCGCGACCTGTTGATCAGTTTGCTGCCACAGTTCGCAGATTTTGCTACGGGTTTCCATGAAGTGATAGACTTTGTTCCTTACGAAGAATCCTTAAAACAACTGGCGCGCGACCGCTATAAAGCCTATCGCAGCGTTGGTTTCCAATTGAATACGGCGACGCCACCTCCGCCGCAAACGACAGTGTAGAAATGGAAAAGACATATAACCCGCAAGATATCGAGCAGCCGCTCTACGAGCACTGGGAACAGCAGGGCTACTTTAAACCGAATGGCGATACCAGCCAGGAAAGCTTTTGCATCATGATCCCGCCGCCGAACGTCACCGGCAGCTTGCATATGGGTCACGCTTTCCAGCAGACCATCATGGATACCATGATCCGTTACCAGCGTATGCAGGGGAAAAATACCCTGTGGCAGGCAGGTACTGACCATGCCGGTATCGCCACGCAGATGGTTGTTGAACGCAAGATTGCCGCTGAAGAGGGCAAAACCCGCCAGGATTATGGTCGTGACGCCTTCATCGACAAAATCTGGCAGTGGAAAGCGGAATCTGGCGGCACCATTACCCGTCAGATGCGTCGCCTCGGCAACTCCGTGGATTGGGAGCGTGAGCGCTTCACCATGGATGAAGGCCTGTCTAACGCGGTGCGTGAAGTCTTCGTCCGCCTGTACAAAGAAAACCTGATTTACCGTGGCAAGCGCCTGGTGAACTGGGATCCTAAACTGCGCACGGCTATCTCCGATCTGGAAGTGGAAAACCGCGAGAGCAAAGGCTCTATGTGGCATATCCGCTATCCGCTGGCTGACGGCGTTAAAACCGCAGAAGGTAAAGATTATCTGGTGGTTGCCACCACCCGTCCGGAAACCCTGTTGGGCGATACCGGCGTGGCGGTGAATCCGGAAGATCCGCGCTACAAAGATCTGATCGGCAAAGAGCTGATCCTGCCGCTGGTGAATCGTCGCATCCCGATCGTCGGCGATGAGCACGCGGACATGGAAAAAGGCACCGGCTGCGTGAAGATCACCCCAGCGCATGACTTCAACGACTATGAAGTCGGTCGTCGTCACAAGCTGCCGATGATTAACATCCTGACCTTTGATGGCGATATCCGTGAACGTGCGGAAGTGTTCGACACCAATGGCGAAGTCAGCGACGAGTGTGCGGATGAGATCCCAGCCCAGTTCCAGAAAATGGAACGTTTCGCGGCGCGTAAAGCGATTGTGACTGCGGTTGACGAAATCGGCCTGCTGGAAGAGATCAAACCCCACGATCTGACCGTGCCCTACGGCGACCGTGGCGGTGTAGTCATCGAGCCAATGCTTACCGACCAATGGTATGTTCGCACCGCTCCGCTGGCGAAAGTCGCGGTTGAAGCGGTAGAGAATGGCGATATCCAGTTCGTACCAAAACAGTACGAAAACATGTACTTCTCGTGGATGCGTGACATTCAGGATTGGTGCATATCACGTCAGCTGTGGTGGGGCCACCGTATCCCTGCATGGTACGACAATGACGGTAACGTCTATGTTGGCCGCACGGAGCAAGAAGTACGTCAGGAAAATAACCTGGCTGACGTGGTGGTTCTGCGTCAGGACGACGACGTGCTGGATACCTGGTTCTCGTCTGGTCTGTGGACGTTCTCCACTCTGGGCTGGCCAGAAAATACCGAAGCGCTGCGTACCTTCCACCCAACCAGCGTGCTGGTAAGCGGCTTCGATATTATCTTCTTCTGGATTGCGCGCATGATCATGCTGACCATGCACTTCATCAAAGATGAAAACGGTAAGCCGCAGGTGCCGTTCAAAACCGTCTACATGACCGGTTTGATCCGTGATGAAGAAGGCCAGAAGATGTCCAAATCGAAAGGTAACGTCATCGATCCACTGGATATGATCGACGGGATTTCGCTGGAAGATCTGCTGGAAAAACGCACCGGTAACATGATGCAGCCACAGCTGGCTGAGAAGATCCGCAAACGTACCGAGAAGCAGTTCCCGGACGGTATTGTGGCATCCGGTACCGACGCGTTGCGCTTTACCCTGGCGGCGCTGGCCTCAACCGGCCGCGATATTAACTGGGATATGAAGCGTCTCGAAGGCTATCGCAACTTCTGTAACAAGCTGTGGAACGCCAGCCGTTTCGTGCTGATGAACACCGAAGAGCATGATTGCGGCCAAAATGGCGGCGAGATGAAGCTGTCGCTGGCAGACCGCTGGATTCTGACCGAATTCAACAGCACCGTGAAAGCCTATCGTGAAGCGCTGGATAGCTATCGCTTTGATATCGCTGCCAACATTCTGTATGACTTCACCTGGAACCAGTTCTGTGACTGGTATCTGGAGCTGACCAAGCCAGTGATGGACAACGGTAGCGAAGCGGAACTGCGCGGTACGCGTAATACGCTGGTGACCGTGCTGGAAGCCTTACTGCGTCTGGCGCATCCGATCATTCCTTACATCACCGAAACCATCTGGCAGCGTGTGAAGGGTCTGAAGAACATCGATCACGATACCATCATGCTGCAGGCCTTCCCGCAGTTTGACGCGGCGAAAGAAGATGCCGAGGCGAAAGCCGATATCGAGTGGATGAAGCAGGCGATTGTCGCGGTGCGTAACATCCGTGCTGAGATGAACATTTCTCCGGGCAAACCGCTGGATGTGCTGCTGCGTGATTGCTCTCCTGCGGCACAGCGTCGCGTGGAAGAGAACCGCAACTTCCTGTCTCGTCTGGCGCGTCTGGCCAGCCTGGAGATTTTGCCTGCGGGTGAGAAAGGACCACTTTCAGTCACTAAGATTGTAGAAGGCGCTGAGTTGCTGATCCCCATGGCGGATCTGGTGAACAAAGAAGCGGAGCTGGAGCGTCTGGCGAAAGAGCTGACCAAGCTGGATGTAGAGATTGAGAAGATCCAGGTCAAGCTGGCGAATGAAGGCTTTGTTGCTCGTGCACCGGAAGCAGTGGTGGCGAAAGAGCGCGATCGCATCGTTGAGCTGGAACAATCAAAAGCAAAACTGATTGAACAGCAGGGCGTGATTGCGGCATTGTAAGCGCATCAGTCCAATTGCTAAATCATAGCCGGGCACTGCCCGGCTTTTTTACACCGGAAGAGAATGATGACCACCGCTACGCCACTGAATTTGCAGGTGCGCCCGATTACTGCGGCCGATAACCCTCTCATTGCACAAGTGATCCGTGATGTGTCAGCGGAATTCGGCCTTACGGCTGATAAAGGCTACACCGTTTCGGATCCCAACCTCGATCGGCTGTTCGAACTCTACAGTGAAGCCAATAGCGCGTACTGGATCGTCGAGCATGACGGGGTGGTGGTTGGCGGCGGCGGTGTGGCACCGCTGGCGTGTAGCGCGCCGGATATCTGCGAATTGCAGAAGATGTACTTCCTGCCACAGGTGCGCGGTTTAGGTCTGGCGCGTGGGCTCGCTCTGCGAGCCATGGACTATGCGCGTCAACAGGGCTTTCGCCGCTGCTATCTGGAAACCACCGGCAGCCTGACGCGAGCGATTAAACTGTACGAGTCGCTGGGATTCGAGCTGATTGATAACGCCATGGGGTGCACCGGCCACGGTGACTGCGAAGTGCGGATGCTGAAGGTACTGTGATTCAGGGATAGAGGCGGTTTTTGCCCTCACCCCAGCCCTCTCCCGCTTGCGGGAGAGGGTGCCCAATTGTGCTGTGGTTGGCTAAGCACTCATTATCAAAACTTGCTGGATCGGTCCCCTCGCCCGCTTGCGGGAGAGAGTGACTAATTGTGCTGTGGTTGGCTAAGCACTCATTATCAAAACTTGCTCTATCGGTCCCCTCGCCCGCTTGCGGGAGAGGGTTAGGGTGAGGGAAACATCACGCACTCACCTTAAAACGCTGGCACACCACTGTGAAAACGTAACTCGCCATCAGGCTCGCTGATCAAACGCGCCTCAGCCTCACCAAAAGCTTGCACGCGCGGGGCAATATCTTTCGCTGAGATCTGTTCCGCCAGCTTCAGGTAATCCTGATAGTGGCGTGCTTCAGAACGCAGCAGCGAGATGTAGAATTTCTGCAGCTGATCATCAAGATACGGCGCCAGGCTGGCAAAACGTTCACAGGAACGCGCTTCGATATACGCGCCGCAAATCAACTTGTCCACCAGCGCATCGGGTTCATAAGTGCTGATTTCACGAATCAATCCTTTGGCGTATCGACTGGCGGTGGTTTTGCGGTATGGCAAACCACGTGACTGCATAATTTCCCAGACCTGATAAAAATGATGCAGCTCTTCTTTGATCAACAGCACCATCATCTCGACTAAGTCATCCGCCCACGGCAGTTCGTTACGCACAATGATGCTTTTGGTCAGATTCTTGTGCGCATTGATAAAGTTGTTGTCCGGCTCATCGCGATAAATGAAATCTTCATAAGGTTTGAGCCACGCCAGAATGGCATCGCCACTCGGCTTATCGGCCACATACTTACGAATAATAAACACCGCAGTTTGTGCCGCCTTAAGCTCACACACCATGTGATCGGTGAGCAGCAGCGTCAGGTTTTCCGGTTTGCGCGCCTCATCAATCCACGCTTGTGGCGTGCGGCAATGCAGAAAATCATGAATGGGTTCTAACAGGGGAGCGTAGTTCATCGGCGTTCTTTATGCTGGCGGGAGAAGTCAATCAGGGCGGCAGGTGCCGCCCATTAAGGCTTAGTGACGCACACCGTCGTCTTCTTCGTCGTCGATGAAATCGCCATCGTCGTCTTCATCTTCGGCGTCTGGATCTTCAAAGTAGGTGCCCCAACCGTCGTAATCGACGTTGAATTTACCCGCCAGATTCACCAACTGCTCAACCTGCGCATCAATCAGCTCGGCTTTCAGCGCCCCTTCGCTCAGGATGTCCACGCACATCACGGTGCCGCCCTCTTCCAGCTCCAGCTCTTCCGGTTCGCTGACCTCAAAGCCCAGTTTGAAAGCTTCCACCGCCACTTTTTCCAGTGAGTCGAAGTTGTTGCAGGAGAGGTGATGCTCGATAGTGTAAAGCGCATCCGGATCGCTGCCGTCCTCCAGCAACTCTTCAATGATCAGGCGGGTTTCTTCGCGCTGTTCTTCCAGCAATGCTTCGTATGCCATGGGCGTGTCCTCAAAATGTTCGGCGTGAATGCAATTATTTTCCCACACTGCCTCGCGCGCCACTACACAAAACAGAAAGTTTCTTAACGCCGGGGTTGAAAATGCATATTCATACGGTTAGATTGAATTTTAATTCATTATTGATCCATATCTGGAGCGCTGTATGAGTCAGCTGTATTCGAGACATTTCCTGAGATTGCTGGATTTCACCCCAGCTGAAATCGCCAACCTGCTCAATCTCGCAGGTGAATTAAAACACGCAAAGAAAAATGCCACTGAAACCCAGTACCTGAAAGGCAAGAATATCGCGCTCATCTTCGAAAAAGACTCGACCCGTACACGATGCTCTTTCGAAGTTGCCGCATACGATCAGGGCGCTAACGTGACTTACCTCGGCCCAAGCGGCAGCCAGATTGGCCATAAAGAATCGATGAAGGACACCGCGCGCGTATTGGGCCGTATGTATGACGGTATCCAGTATCGTGGCTTCGGTCAGGAACTGGTCGAAACCCTGGCTGAGTTTGCCGGTGTCCCTGTGTGGAACGGTTTGACCACCGAGTTCCACCCTACGCAGTTGCTGGCCGATTTACTCACCATGCAAGAGCACTTACCGGGTAAACCGCTCAGCGAGATGACGCTGGTGTACGTGGGTGACGCGCGCAATAACATGGGCAACAGCATGCTGGAAGCTGCTGCACTGGTTGGGCTGGATCTGCGTCTGGTGGCACCAAAAGGCTGCTGGCCGGAAGAACAACTGGTGGAACAGTGCCGCGTGGCGGCGCAGCAAACCGGTGGCAAAATCACCCTGACCGAAGACATTGCCGAAGGCGTGCAAGGTGCGGATTTCATCTACACTGATGTTTGGGTGTCGATGGGCGAAGCCAAATCGGTGTGGGAAGAGCGTATCGCGCTGCTGCGCCCGTATCAGGTGAACAGTGCGATGCTGGCGCTTACCGGCAATCCACAGGTGAAATTCCTGCACTGCCTGCCTGCTTTCCATGATGACCAAACTACCTTGGGCCGTCAGATGGCAGAGCAGTATGGCCTGAATGACGGCATGGAAGTGAGCAACGAGGTGTTTGAGTCAACGCACAGTATCGTGTTCGATCAGGCCGAAAACCGCATGCACACCATCAAAGCGGTGATGGTGGCAACGCTGGGTAAGCCGTAAAAGCAAACGTTTACCCCGTGCGCGATTTCTGCTTGATGCAAATCAGTGAATGCGTATAATGCGCCACAATTTGCCGGAGGAAACATGCAACAGCGCAGCGTACAATTTGCCGCTCTACCCCGCCTGACCACAGGCGATGCACCTGTTTCTTTCCGTCATTCATTGATCGTAAAAAAGCCCCTTAAGCAGGGGCTTTTTTTTGTCCGCAATCCGGCAGCGCAGAGGAGAACGCTATGGCCAACCCGCTATATCGCAAGCACATTATTTCTATTAACGACCTCAATCGCGATGAGCTGGAGCTGGTGTTACACACCGCCGCTCAGTTGAAGGCGCATCCCCAGCCGGAACTGCTAAAGCACAATGTGATTGCCAGCTGTTTCTTTGAAGCCTCCACCCGTACGCGTCTCTCATTCGAGACTGCAATGCATCGTTTAGGCGCATCAGTGGTGGGCTTCGCCGATGGCAGCAACACCTCGCTGGGTAAGAAAGGCGAAACCCTCGCAGACACCATTTCTGTGATCAGCACTTACGTGGATGCGATTGTGATGCGTCATCCACAGGAAGGTGCGGCGCGTCTGGCCACCGAGTTCTCCAGCGGCATCCCGATTCTGAATGCCGGAGACGGCGCGAACCAGCATCCAACACAAACATTGCTGGATCTGTTCACCATCCGCGAAACCCAGAGCCGCCTCGACAATCTGAATGTGGCCATGGTCGGTGACCTGAAATATGGTCGCACCGTGCACTCGCTGACGCAGGCGTTGGCCAAGTTCACTGGCAACCGTTTCTACTTTATCGCTCCCGATGCACTGGCGATGCCGTCTTACATTACTGACATGCTGGATGAGCAGAACATTGTGTGGTCGCGTCATGACAGCATCGAAGAAGTGATGCCCGAACTGGATATTCTCTACATGACGCGCGTGCAGAAAGAGCGCCTCGATCCTTCCGAGTACGCCAACGTGAAGGCGCAGTTCATTCTGCGCGCCGCGGATTTAGTCGGTGCCCGCGATAATATGAAGGTGCTGCACCCATTGCCGCGTATCGATGAGATCACCACTGATGTCGACAGCACGCCGCACGCCTGGTATTTCCAGCAGGCAGGCAACGGCATCTTCGCCCGCCAGGCCTTGTTAGCACTGGTACTCAATAGCGAACTGGCCCTGTAAGGAGAAACCGATGACTCACGATAATAAATTGCAGGTTGAAGCCATCAAACGCGGCACGGTGATTGACCATATTCCCGCGCAGGTCGGTTTTAAATTGCTCTCACTGTTCCGTCTGACCGAAACCGATCAACGCATCACCATCGGCCTGAATCTCCCTTCCGGCGAAATGGGTCGCAAGGATCTGATCAAGATCGAGAACACCTTCCTGACCGACGATCAGATCAACCAGCTGGCAGTATACGCGCCACTCGCCACGGTGAATCGCATCGATGATTACGAAGTGGTGGCGAAGATCGCTCCTACGCTGCCGGATCGCATTGAGCGCGTGCTCACCTGTCCGAACAGCAACTGCATCAGCCGCAGTGAACCGGTATTCAGCAGTTTTGCAGTTAAGCAGCGTGATGATGATGTGCACCTGAAGTGCAAATACTGCGAGAAAGAGTTCGCGCGCCACGTGGTTCTCGGCCACTGGTAATAACTGATGTCGCCTCTAAACCCAAAACAATTCGAGGTTCAGGAAGGCACGTAGCCAACGCACCTGCAACTCGAAGTATGAAGGGTATATAATGGGGCGATCATTTTCGTGATTGGCAAACGTCAATCGCACACTTTCAAGGAGAAACAATGTCTCGCGAAATCAGCACAGAAAAAGCACCCGCAGCAATTGGCCCTTATGTGCAGGGCGTGGATCTTGGCAGCATGATCATCACTTCAGGCCAGATCCCCGTGGATCCGGCGACCGGGGCCGTGGCGGATGATGTCTCTGCGCAGGCGCGTCAGTCGCTGGAGAATGTGAAGGCGATTGTTGAAGCCGCTGGCCTGAAAGTGGGCGACATTGTCAAAACCACCGTGTTCGTGAAAGACCTGAATGACTTCGCCACCGTAAATGCCACTTATGAAGCCTTTTTCACTGAGCACAACGCCAGCTTCCCAGCGCGTTCTTGCGTAGAAGTGGCGCGTCTGCCAAAAGATGTGAAGATTGAAATCGAGGCGATTGCAGTTCGCCGTTGATTTAAAACATCGCGCAATAAATTGCGCCGCTACAACATAACCGTAGCGGCGCGATCGGTTATTTAGACGCTCGCAACAGCTTCTCCAGCGGACGAACCAGCGCCAACACCGTCTCATCCTGCACCTGTGCAGCGGCATCCAGTTTGGTATGCATGTCGGCCACTTCACTGGCACCGTACGCCTGATTACGCTGCATCGCATTGACCAAATCCAGCCCCATCCGGCTCAGTTGCGCCACTTGCTGTGCCTGCTGCTGCAACGGCTTAAGCTGGTAATTCGCTAAAATCAGCGGCATCACCGCATCGCTGTTGTTTTGCCAACGCTGTAGCTGCTGACGAATGGCGTTAGCGGCGGCATGATCCTCTCGGTTGGCAATTAGCGCATCCACCTGTTTATCCAGCAAGCGCACCGGCTCGCTTTCGGCTGGCAGCACATCCGCCAGACGATTGAGCGGCTCAAAGTAATCATAATGCCCGGCCTGGAACTTCAGATGCTGACGCGTGTAGTACTGTGCCGGTTCCAGCACTTCCGCCAGCACGCGCAGCGGTGTAATGTCGCTGGTATTCGCCAGACGCATCATCTGCACTTCCGCCTGCTGATGCTGCTGAAGTCCCACCGACACCGTGCCCCAACGATCTACCGCGCTCAGGCGCTGATACATATTGTCGCTGTCCGTGACATCCTTCGCAGACCACAGGCGCTCTGCCACCACAAAGGCGCGCGGCCACAGGCGGGTATCAATCACCCGGCTGTTGACGTTTTCCGCCCACAGTGCCGCTTCACCGCCAATCAGGTTATTTTGCATCTGTTCCGGCGAAGGCACGGAAGGTTGAATCCCAGCGGGCACCTGAGCCAGCTTATTGCCTTCAACCGGATAACGCACATTGCCCACTAGCATATAGCCAGTCAGTTTGTCCTGTGTCAGCGTGACCATCGGCTGGAAAGGCCCCATCCAGGTATCAACGCTAAACGTTAGCTGAGTGGGCGACAGCCAGCGAATGTCGCTGACCATCCGCCGCGCTTTGCCGCTGAAATCAATAAATCCACGCCAGCCGCTTTTGCCTTCCACCAGGGTGAAGCTGCCTTTTACCGGGCTGCCTTTCAGGCGCGGCATGGTGAACTGCCAGCTCTGCGCCTGCTCATCGGCTAGAATCTGGTCCTGGCCATTGAGGCCCTGCGGCCAGGGTTCGTTGCGATAGTGATAGGCCGCAGTTTGGGGCTGATCAAGGTAGAAACCGGTTGAGAGAATGCCGCGGAAATCGTGTTTTGCTGCCTCTCCCAACGCATCTTGCCCCTGCCAGGATTGGATCAAAATACTTTTCGGCAGATCGGGATGATAGACCTCATCCCACCCAATCATGCGCCGCTGATGGGCTTCGAGGATCTTCTCAACGCGCTGATTGAACCATGCCTGCAAAGCGTGCGTATCTTTCAGGCCGTGGTCACGCATAAACTGCTGAATCTTAGGTGAGTCGTTCCATTGTGTTGGATCGACTTCATCACCACCAATGTGAACATAAGGATCGGGGAAGATGGCCGTCACCTCCCCCATCAACGTATCGATAAAGGTAAACACCGCTTCGTTGCTGGGATCGAGTAACGGTTTAAACACCCCCCAACCGCGTTCCATCTGATATGGACCCGGCGCGCTCAGCAGTTCAGGCATCGCCACGGCGATCGCGGAAGCGTGTCCTGGCAAGTCAATTTCTGGCACCACACGCACGCCGCGCTGAGTGGCATAACGCACCACATCGCGCATCTGCTGCTGAGTGTAATAGAGGCCATCGCTGGCTTTCTCCTGCAGCTGTGGATAGTGGCTGGAAGCAAAACGCCAGCCTTGGTCATCCGTCAGATGCCAGTGGAATACGTTCATGCGCGCAGCGGCGATACCATCAATTTGTCGCTTAACGGTTTCGATCGGCAGGAAGTGGCGCGCCGAATCGATCAGCACCCCACGCCACGGGAAGCGCGGTTTATCGTCAATAGTGACGTAAGGGATCTGCGTTCCCGTCTCATTATTCTCAATTAACTGCAACAGCGTTTCCATGCCGCGCATCGCACCAAAGCGGGTGTTGGCTTTCAGCAGTACACCGCTGCTGTTGACCTCCAGATGATAGCTCTCATCGCTGTCAGGTTGCGGCAGCGGGTCAACCGCTTGGGCGATTTGTACCTGAATGGTGGCTTGGTTGCTCGGGGCACTGGCGGGCAGCAGTGGCCAGCCGGTCTGGCGTGAAATACGCGCGCGCCAGCGGGCTTCCGCGCCCTCCAGATGATCGCCTGAGATATGCAGCGTGAACTGCGGCGTCAGCGTCAGTGCGCCGCCACCCGCGGGCTGGACCACTTTTTGTGGCCAGGGCATTAATGGCAAATCGGTTGCGGGAGCGGCAAAAGCAGAAAAAGAGAGGGAGAGACAACAGGCAAGCAGCGTTCGTTGCAAAGGCATGTGAGGCTTCCTTGTAAATAAATGACGGGCCAAAAAAAAGCAAAGAACTCATTAAACCTGCTTCGCTTCGCAAATCAAGTTTGCATCGGTCGAAGTTTGGGCGGGTTAAAACTTTTGAAGTTTAGTTCGCTTCACCATTGTGCGGCTTTCAATCTTCGTTATGGCTTCTTTGCGGCAGGTCAAAAACGGTGCGATTAATTTCCGCCATAACACCACATGTAGCGATTACACTCCTTAAAAATACCCACATATAGTTTTATGGAGAGATGATGGCGACGGTGGTGATTAAGCGTGACGGCTGTAGAGTGCCCTTTGAGGCACAGCGGATTGAGCTGGCCGTGCAGGCCGCAGCCCAGGCAGCGCAGATTGATGATGCGGCCTGGTGCAGTCAGGTGGCGATGCAGGTCAGTCAGCAACTGGCCGATCGCGCGGAGGTGGATATCCGCGATATTCAATGCGCAGTCGAAGAGACGCTGATGGCGGGACGCTGGCCGCAACTGGCGCGTGCCTATATCGAATACCGTCATGATCGCGATCTCGCCCGTGAACAGCGTGGCAAACTGCATCACGCCATTCGTGGTCTGGTAGAGCAAACCAATGCCGCACTGCTGAATGAAAACGCCAACAAAGACAGCAAGGTGATCCCCACTCAGCGCGATCTGCTGGCAGGCATCGTCGCCAAACACTATGCCCAACAGCAACTGCTACCGCGTGACGTGGTACTGGCGCACGAGCGCGGCGAGATCCACTATCACGATCTCGACTACTCGCCGTTTTTCCCGATGTTTAACTGCATGTTGATCGATCTTCAGGGCATGCTGAACAACGGCTTTAAAATGGGCAATGCCGAGATTGAGCCACCAAAATCAATCGCTACCGCCACTGCCGTCACGGCGCAGATCATCGCCCAGGTCGCCAGCCACATTTACGGCGGCACCACCATTAATCGCATTGATGAAGTGTTATCGCCCTTTGTGAACCTCAGTTTGGAGAAGCATCGCGCCGTGGCTCACGCGTGGCAGATCCCTGATGCCGAAGCCTACGCACGGGTGCGCACCGAGAAAGAGTGCTACGACGCCTTCCAGTCGCTGGAGTACGAAGTCAACACGCTGCACACCGCCAACGGACAGACGCCCTTTGTGACCTTCGGATTTGGTCTGGGTACTGACTGGGCCGCTCGGCTGATACAGCAATCGATTCTGCGCAATCGCATTGCCGGCCTCGGCAAAAATCACAAAACGGCAGTGTTCCCCAAACTGGTGTTCGCTATCCGCGAAGGCGTGAATCGCCGTCCTGGTGATTTCAATTACGATATCAAGCAATTAGCGCTGGAGTGCGCCAGTAAGCGCATGTATCCCGACATCCTGAACTACGACAAAGTGGTCGAGATTACCGGCTCATTCAAAACGCCGATGGGCTGCCGCAGCTTCCTCGGCGTGTATGAAGAAAACGGCGAGCAGATCCATGAAGGCCGCAACAACATTGGCGTGATCAGCCTCAACCTGCCGCGCATCGCGTTAGAAGCCAAAGGCGACGAGGCCCATTTCTGGTTGCTGCTCGACGCGCGGCTGGCGCTGGCCAAGCGCGCATTGATGACGCGCATCGTGCGGCTGGAGAAAACCAAAGCCCGCGTCGCCCCCATTCTCTATATGGAAGGTGCCTGCGGGGTGCGGCTCAATGCCGATGACGAAGTGGGTGCGATTTTCCGTAACGGCCGTGCTTCCATCTCCCTGGGTTATATTGGTCTGCATGAAACGCTCAACGCGTTGAGCGGCAACGAAGTGCATCCCTATGACGCGCCGTATTTGCGTGAAAAGGGCGTTGCCATTGTCCAGCACCTGCGCGATGCGGTTGATGCGTGGAAAACCGAGACCGGCTACGGTTTCAGTTTGTACAGCACACCGAGCGAGAACCTGTGCGACCGCTTCTGCCGTCTTGATGCGGCCGAATTCGGCGTGGTACCGGGGGTCACCGATAAAGGGTACTACACCAATAGCTTCCATCTCGACGTTGAGAAGAAAGTGAATCCCTACGACAAGATCGACTTTGAAGCGCCCTATCCCGCTCTCGCCAATGGCGGCTTCATCTGCTATGGCGAATACCCCAACATTCAGCACAACCTCAAGGCGCTGGAGGACGTGTGGGATTACAGCTATCACCGCGTGCCCTATTACGGCACTAACACGCCGATTGATGAGTGTTACGAATGCGGTTTTAGCGGCGAGTTCAGCTGCACCAGCAAAGGCTTTACCTGTCCGTGTTGTGGCAACCACGATCCGGCACGCGTCTCCGTTACGCGCCGCGTCTGCGGCTATCTTGGCAGCCCGGATGCGCGCCCCTTCAACGCTGGCAAACAGGAAGAGGTGCAGCGCCGCGTTAAACATCTGGAAAGCGGACAAATAGGATGATGCATATCCATCGCTATTACGCTGTCGATATCGTTAACGGACCGGGCACGCGCTGTACGCTGTTTGTTGCCGGCTGCGAGCATCAGTGCCGTGGCTGCTACAACCAGAGCACCTGGCGGCTCGATTCTGGCGTGCCGTTCACGCTGGAGATGGAAGAGCAGCTGATTGCCGACCTCAAAGACACGCGAATTCCGCGCCAGGGATTGTCGCTAAGCGGCGGCGATCCGCTGCATCCGCACAATGTGCCGCACATCCGTCGGCTGGTAAAACGGGTGCGCCGCGAATGCCCGGACAAAGATATCTGGCTGTGGACCGGCTATAAGATGGCGGAACTCAGTGAGGCCCAGCGCGAGGTAGTCGCTGAAATTGACGTGTTGATCGACGGGCGTTTCATTGAAGCGGAGAGAGATGCGCGGCTGCTGTGGCGCGGCAGCCGCAATCAAAAAATCTGGTATTTACGCCAGCCACAAGGCGAGCAGACCGACGATGAACCCGCTGAACGCCACGCCCAGCAGCGCGATCCACAAGGCGCGCGCCGGGAAGGCACGATGCAGCATCAGTAGCGACGGCACACTCACGGCGGGCAAGGTCATTAACAGCGCCAGAGCCGGCGCGATACCCATGCCCGCCAGCATCATAGTTTGCACGATCGGGATCTCTGCCGCCGTGGGAATGACAAACAAACAGCCTGCTATCGCCATCAGCATCACCCAAAACAGCGTATTACCCACCGCGCCATCCGCATGTGGGAACAGCCAGACGCGCGCCGCGCCCAGCAGCAGCACGGCGATGATATACAGCGGGATGGTGTTCCAGAACAATCGCCACATCACCCCCAGCCAGCGTGAGAGAAACGGTGATTCATCACGGGTCGCCAACACCTTCGGCACGGCGATGGTCTGTTCTGGAACGCTACGCTGAACCAGTGACGCAATGCCCAGCACCATTGCCAACCCGGCCACCAGCCGAATCGCGGCAAAGTGCCAGCCCAGCACAAATCCCATAAATATCAGCGTAGCGGGATTCAGCAGCGGATTGGCCAGCCAGAACGCCATCGCCGCCCCGCTCGACACCTGAGACTGACGCAACCCTGCCGCGACCGGTGCCGCACAGCAGGTACACATCATTCCCGGCAAACCGAAACCGGTACCGATTAATGTCGAGCCAAAACGTGACTGGCCCATCAGGCGCAACAGCCAATGGCGGGGAATGAGCACCTGCACCAGCGAGCCGAGGACCACGCCGAGCACCGCCGCTTTCCATACCGCGAGAAAATAGACCATGGCGTAATCCAGCGCCGCACGCCACGGCGAATCGGCGGCATTGGCCAGAATAGATTTTCCGATTGAATGGGTTTCGACGGCGGTAAAGGCTTTGCCGTAATAGGGCTGCCATTTGACATACCACAGGCCGATCACCACCACCGCGAGAAACAGCAGCGGTTTCCACCAGGCTAATCGTATCGCAGGCGCTGAGGGGGCAAGTTGGGTCATAACCGATCTCGTATTCAACTGAATAACGGAAGCCGCACGATGATGTGCGGCGGATAACCCACAGTGTTATTCAGGTTATCGAAATCTGCCACGCGTAACTGACGTAAATTTGATCCGCCGCGGAAATTAGCGCGGGCTTGCCTCGCTGCGCTGCCAGACAATCTTTTTACCGAAGCCCAGCGCGTTGTCGGTCATCTTGACCTCATCCAGCATGATTTCCCACAACGGTGCTGTGACTTTGCGCGCGATGGGAAAACGCTTCTGATAAGCATGGCGCGCCTGCGCTTCGTTTTCCTCACTCAGCGGCTGAATGCGACCACGATACTGCACGCCTTTAATCAACAAGACGGTTTTCGGCTGACCGTTAACCGTGCCCGCAACCTGTGGATTGGCCAGCATCAGCGTGCCATGGCGCGTGTCCGGTTCGGTCATCAGCCAGAAGGCCATGCGCGTTTCGTCGAATACGTAAAAGCAGTTGGCGCACCACAAATCGTCTCCGCTAGTGGCGCACAACGACAGGGCATGCTGTTTTTTTAAATAACGAATCAGGTGGGAATGGTCTGACAAAATACAACTCCATGCGGCGCATAGCGATGCTGAGATAAGCGCGCTACACTGCCTGCCAGCAATTAATCAGGATAGTGAAATGCAACAGAGCTGGCAGCTCTATATGCTGCAAACCGCCGCCGGGATGCTTTATACCGGCATCACAACCGATGTTGATCGCCGTCTGCTACAACACCAGTCAGGACGCGGTGCGCGCTCACTGCGCGGTAAGGGGCCGCTGACGCTGGTGTTTCACTGTGCCGCCGGGGATCGCTCCGCCGCCTCCCGCCTGGAATATCAGGTGAAGCAGTTGAGCCGCACGCAAAAGCTGCTGCTGGTGGCGCAGCAGCCTGCCTGCCTGAACGCGTGGTTCAATCGAAACGATTAAAAGGCTCGGAGAAGGCGATCAGCCCTTCAGCGCCCACGAATGCGTCATCCGCGAGTTTATACACCTGAAATGCGGCTTCGCTGCCTAACCAGCGACAATGCAAACCGTGTCTCGCTGCCGGTTCGAAACCCAGCGGGTTATAAAATTCTGGATCGCCCAGAACCACCACCGCGCTGTAGCTAAATTCATTTAGCGAATCCAATCCTTCGTACACCAGCTTTTTGGCAATGCCTTGTCTCCGCACCGATTCATCCACTGCGAGCGGTGCCAGTGCCACCCAGTTGCGATCTTCACCCTGAAGCGTGACCGGGCTAAAGGCCGCGTAGCCCAGCACCTGTCCCTCATCATCCGTGGCCACTACACCGAGCGTGAGTAAACCGTCTTCGCGAAGTTGTTGCACCAGTTCCGCTTCGGCTGCGGTAGCAAAACTGCGCTTTAACAGGTTGTCGATGCCCGCCGCATCCACACCAATTTCAGTACGAATCAACATGAGATCTCCGCGCGCGCCTCAGCGGCCTTCGCGTCCTGTTTCATTCCTGCCTCAACGAAGGCAGCCAGCTGCTGTAACCCGGCGCGCAAAGGCGTGGGCATGGCATCCAGTTCAATAGCATCCATTAGATTCTTCACCTCCAGCCCCAGCTCCGTGTCGCCTTCAATCACCAAACGGCGTTGAAAAAACAACATATCAGGGTCTGCTTTGCGTGCTGCTACCAGCAACAGATCGTTGGCTTCGCCACGAAACCAGACATCTGCCTCGGCGTCGCGCGAAACGGTCAGGCGGCCATCTTGCAAGGTGGTGATCCAGCGCAGATTGACATCCGCAATCTCGATCCCCAGAAAGCGCCCTTCCAGAAAGTCTAACTCACCTTCAGACAAAGCATGACGAAATTGCCAGTTTAAGAGTTGTTGCAAAACCACTTTTTTTACAGGGAATGGGGTAAATGAAACAGGTAAGGCAAGGAATTCTGGGCCTTTTTCGACAATCAGGCCGCGTAAGCGCGTGAGCATAATCAACAATCCCTTCAGAAAATTTTACCTATATTGCCACATCCCTGCCGCTGCGACTCCACTGAGATCAAGGAAATCGCTGAACAACTGGTTAAATAATCTCCACTCCGCCTCATCAATATGGCTTTCACTGCCTTAAATCAACATTCCTGTCTGGCACCTTCTCTACACTTTACCGCTTCTGAATTCGGGGAGGAAAACGTATGGAACTGCTGTGTCCAGCGGGGAATTTACCTGCGCTGAAATCGGCGGTGGAGCATGGCGCCGATGCGGTGTATGTCGGCCTGAAAGATGACACCAATGCCCGCCACTTTGCTGGCCTCAATTTTACCGACAAGAAACTGGCCGAAGCCGCGCGCTTTCTGCATCAGAATCGCCGCAAACTGCATGTGGCCATCAACACTTTTGCGCATCCAGACGGCATCAATCGCTGGCAGAGCGCCATTGATGTGGCGGCACAAAACGGGGCCGATGCCTTGATCCTCGCGGATATTGCCACGCTGGAATATGCCGCGCGGCGGTATCCGCAGGTTGAGCGCCATCTCTCTGTACAAGCCTCAGCGACGAATTTGCAGGCCATCCACTTTTATCATCGCCATTTCGATTTGAGCCGTGTGGTGCTGCCGCGCGTGCTTTCGATGCATCAGGTGAGACAGCTGGCGCGCGAGACGCCAGTGCCGCTGGAGGTCTTTGCCTTCGGCAGCCTCTGCATCATGGCTGAGGGCCGCTGCTATCTCTCTTCATGGCTGACGGGTGAATCACCCAACAGTGCGGGGGCCTGCTCGCCCGCCAAATTTGTGCGCTGGCAGCAAACGCCGCAGGGGATGGAATCCCGTCTCAATGAGGTACTGATCGACCGTTACGGCACCGAGGAGAGCGCCGGTTATCCCACACTGTGCAAAGGCCGTTATGAAGTGGATAACCAGCGCTATCACGTGCTGGAAGAGCCCACCAGCCTGAATACACTGTCGCTGCTGCCTGAACTGCTGCGCGCTAATATTGCCTCGGTGAAAATTGAGGGACGCCAACGCAGCCCCGCCTATGTGGCGCAGGTCGCCAAGGTGTGGCGCCAGGCGATTGATCGCTGCATGGCCTCGCCCGAGCAGTTTGCTGTGCAAGAGCCGTGGATGCGCGCACTGGGTGAGCTTTCTGAGGGTAGCCAGACCACGCTGGGTGCTTATCACCGCGACTGGCAGTAAGGAGAACCGATGAAATACGCAATCGGGCCGGTGCTGTGGTACTGGCCAACCGAATCACTGGACGCTTTTTATCAGAAAGCCGCAGAGAGCAGCGCCGAGATTATCTATCTCGGTGAAGCGGTATGCAGTAAACGCCGCGCCACCTCGTTTAACCAGTGGATGGAGATGGGCCGCACGCTGGCTCAGCATGGCAAACAAGTGGTGCTGAGCACGCTGGCGCTGCTGCAGTCGCCCTCTGAAGTGAAAGAGCTAAGACGCTACGTCGAAAATGGCGAGTTTTTGCTGGAGGCCAACGACATCGGCACGGTGAACATGGCGGCGGAACGTCAGCTGCCGTTTGTTGCCGGGCCCACACTTAACGTCTACAACGCACAAACGCTGCAGCTGTTACTCAAAGAGGGCATGACGCGTTGGTGTATGCCGGTAGAGATGTCACGCGACTGGCTGATTCAGCTGCTACAGCAGTGTGACGCCGCCGGCGTGCGCGATAAATTCGAAGTAGAAGTGCTCGGCTACGGTCATCTGCCTTTGGCACTCTCGGCACGCTGCTTCACTGCGCGTTCGGAAAACCGATCCAAGGATGATTGCCAGACGTGCTGTATCAACTATCCCACCGGACGCCGCGTGCTGTCGCAAGAGGGCCAACAGGTGTTTGTGCTGAATGGGATTCAGACCATGAGCGGCTACTGCTATAACCTGGGTAATGACCTTGCCGGCATGCATAACTGGATCGACATTGTGCGCCTGTCACCACAGGATGAAAGCACGCTGGCTGAGATCGATCGTTTCCGCGCTAACGAAGCGGGAGAAGCGCCGCTGATGATGGCGCGCGGCAGTGACAGCAATGGTTACTGGCGTCGTTTAGCCGGTATGGCGCTGGAGGGTGGCCGGTAAAGGCACATTCCGGCTATATTCCTGCTGTTATTAGCAGTTTAAATATGGGTAATGATGCGTAATACTGACTGGCGCAGGTTTATCAACACCTGCGCCATCATAAGCTGGAGTGCCCATGTCTGAGAAAAAAACTGTTCGCCTGTCCGTACTGGATCTGGCACCGATTCCACAAGGTTCTGCCGCGCGAGAAGCCTTCCACAATTCACTGGCGCTGGCGCGTCAATCTGAAGCGTTAGGTTTCCACCGTTACTGGCTCGCTGAGCACCACAACATGACCGGTATCGCCAGTGCGGCGACCTCCGTGTTGATTGGCTATCTGGCCGCCAATACAGAAACCTTGCGTTTGGGTTCTGGCGGCATCATGTTGCCCAACCATGCGCCGCTGGTGATCGCCGAACAGTTTGGTACGCTGGAATCGCTGTATCCTGGCCGTATTGACTTGGGGCTGGGCCGTGCGCCGGGTTCCGACCAACGCACCATGCTGGCGTTGCGCCGTCATCTCTCCAGTGCTCAGGCGGATAGCTTCCCAGAAGACGTGGCGGAACTGATTCGCTGGTTTGACGCCGAAGAGGGTGAACATCCGCCGGTGCAGCCGGTACCCGGTTTGGGTCTGAAAATTCCAGTGTGGCTGCTGGGTTCCAGTCTCTACAGCGCACAGTTGGCCGCGCAACTGGGCTTGCCGTTTGCCTTCGCCTCCCACTTTGCACCTGACCTGTTGTTCCAGGCGCTGCATCTCTATCGCGAGAAATTTAAGCCTTCTGCGCGTCTGGCAAAACCTTACGCCATGGTGTGCGTCAATGTGGTGGCAGCCGATAGCGAACGCGATGCGCGCTTCCTGTTCACCTCAATGCAGCAGCAGTTCATCAACCTGCGTCGTGGCAAACCGGGTCCACTGCCTGCGCCGGTTGAGAATATGGATAACCTGTGGTCACCGTCCGAACAATATGGTGTACAGCAGGCGCTGAGCATGTCGATCGTCGGTGACAGTGACAAAGTACGCCAGGGGCTGGCCGCGTTAATACGTGAAACCCAGGCGGATGAAATCATGGTTAACGGCCAGATTTTCGATCCGCAAGCGCGTCTGCGCTCCTTTGCTTTGGCGATGGAAGCGGCTCGCTCGCTGTAATGGTTACTGCGGTGGGTTCAACCCTTCTGGCCCCACCGCCACCGTACGAATATCCCGCGCGGGTGATTGCCCGTAAAATCGACTGTACTCACGGCTGAACTGTGACGCACTCTGGTACCCCACGCGATATCCCGCCGTACCCGCATCTAACTTCTCAATCAGCATCAAACGCCGCGCTTCGTTGAGGCGTAATTGCTTCTGGTATTGCATCGGTGTCATCGCCGTCACCGCTTTAAAGTGATGATGCAGCGATGAAATGCTCATGCCGACGCTGCTGGCCAGCTGGTCCATTTTTAATGGCTGATGAAAGTGTTCACGCAACCAGCGTGCGGCCCGCGCCACTTTGTTGCCGGGACGTTCGGTTAACGCCATATTGAGAATGCGTGGCCCTTCTGGTCCCGTCAGCAAGCGATAGAAAATCTCCTGCTCAATCAAGGGGGCTAGAGCGGGAATGTCTTGCGGTTGATCCAACAACTCGACAAGACGAATCACCGCATCCACCAATGGCGGTGCGACTTTGTGAACAGTGATGCCGCGCTCATTCAGCCTCGTCGCCTCCACCTGCTGTAGCGGAAAGTGTTCGAGGTAACGCATCAAGCGGGTTTCGTTGATGGTGATGCCGACGCCGAGATTGGGCTTCTCTGGCGTGGCCAACACCACGCAGGATTGCACCGGCATATCCAACGTCACCAACAGCAAGTCACCCGCGCCGTAATGCATCACGTCATCGCCCATGCGCAGGGCTTTTTGCCCCTGCGCCACCAGAGCGAAACTAGCCCAGGTGGCCACATGCGCCAGACTGGTCGGCTTGGAGCTTCGTCCAAAGGAGAGAAAATCAATTGCGCTGAAGTGGCGGCCATCTTCCGGGGTGTGGCGGGCAATCATCGCCACCAGTTGCTGCCACTGTTCCTGATGAATCATGCGTTATGCGCTCCGCGATGAGAAATCACTGTAGGGTTATTCTCGCTTGTCGCCGATGCGCCGCCTAGTCCAAAACCCTCACATTTGCAGGATCGTGCAAAAACCTTGCAGGATTGCGCTACCGCCAGATTGTATGGACAGCGCATGCTTACCCTTCCCCGAATTCTCAGGTGGAGAGACCCAATGAAAGCACTTGAAGGCAAAATTGCGCTGGTGACGGGCGCGTCGAAAGGCATTGGCGCCGCCATTGCTATGACTTTCGCGGCGGCCGGCGCCCGGGTAGTGGTGAATTATCGCCAGGACGAGGTGGGTGCGGCTGACGTGGTCACAGACATCTGTGCACTGGGCAGTGACGCCATCGCCGTACAGGCTGATATCTCCCGCGAGGCCGATGTGCAGCGTTTATTCGCGCGCAGCATCGAGCAGTTTGGCGCACCGGATATCGTGGTCAATAACGCCGGTATTTTTCATCACGGTGACTTTACCGATCTCAGCATCAGCGAGATGCAGCAACAACTCAATGTGAATGTGCTGGGCACACTGCTGGTCAGCCAACAAGCCGCCAGGCACTTCCCTGCGCGTGGCGGCACCATCATCAACCTCAGTGCGTTGAACAGCCAACGCAGCTCCCCAGGTTCGGTATTGTGGGCCGCCACCAAAGGTGCCATTGATACCTTAACGCAGGGGCTGGCGCGCGAACTGGGACCGCGTAATATCCGCGTTAACGCGTTGGCGCCGGGTATTATTTTGACGGAAGGGTTGCTGGCGGCGAAGAAGATGAATCCAGACGTCAAAGCCAAGCTGATTGCGGCCACACCCTTAGGACGATTTGGCCTGCCGGAAGATGTTGCCCAGGTGGCGCTGTTTTTGGCTTCTGAAGAGTCAGCATATGTGAGTGGTGAGCGAGTGCTGATTGCTGGCGGTGTGTAAAATTTAGTTTACGACATAAAAAAGGGACGCCGAAGCGTCCCTTTTATTTTTTAAGCGATTAACGTTTATGCGTCACGACGACGTGGTGCAGCAGCGCCGTCTTCACGACGTGGAGCGCGACCGCCATCACGGCTGAAACGTCCGCCTTCACGACCACCTTCACGGCGATCAGAGAAGCGACGCGGTGCACCTTCACCACGAGGTGCGCCATTGCCACGACGCTCGCCATCACGGCCAGCAGGACGACGATCGCTACGCTCATGTACTGGCGCATCACCCATCAGCTGCATATTCATCGGCTTGTTCAGAATACGCGTGCGAGTGAAGTGCTGCAGAACTTCGCCCGGCATGCCTTTCGGCAGTTCGATGGTTGAGTGAGTACCAAACAGCTTGATGTTACCGATGTAACGGCTGCTGATGTCGCCTTCGTTAGCAATCGCGCCAACAATGTGACGAACTTCAACACCATCATCACGGCCCACTTCAATGCGGTACAGCTGCATTTCGCCAACGTCACGACGTTCGCGACGTGGACGATCGCCATCACGGCTGTCACGTGGACCACGAGAGTCGCGTGAATCACGACGGTCATCACGTTCGCGGAATTCACGACGTGGTGGACGCGGAGCTTCTGGTGGCAGAATCAGTGGACGTTCGCCCTGTGCCATTTTCAGCAGTGCTGCGGCCAGTGTTTCGATGTCCAAATCTTCGCCCGGCTGCATTTTGCTCAGCAGTGCGCGGTACATGTCCAGATCGCTGCTTTCCAGCTGTTGCTGTACTTTTGCGGCGAACTTAGCCAGACGACGCTCACCCAGCAGTTCTGCGTTTGGCAGCTCAACTTCTGGAATGGTCAGCTTCATGGTGCGCTCGATGTTACGCAGCAGACGACGCTCGCGGTTCTCAACGAACAGCAGTGCGCGACCCGCACGACCCGCACGGCCGGTACGACCGATACGGTGAACGTAAGACTCTGCGTCCATCGGAATGTCGTAGTTAACCACCAGGCTGATACGCTCAACGTCCAGACCACGAGCTGCAACATCGGTGGCGATCAGGATGTCGAGACGACCATCTTTCAAACGCTCCAGCGTCTGCTCACGCAGTGCCTGGTTCATGTCACCGTTCAGCGCGGCGCTGTTATAACCGCTGCGCTCCAGCGCTTCGGCCACTTCCAGCGTCGCGTTTTTGGTACGCACGAAGATGATAGCCGCATCGAAATCTTCCGCTTCCAGGAAACGCACCAGCGCGTCAGTTTTACGACCGTAAGCGGTCCAGTAAGACTGAGAGATATCAGGACGCGTGGTCAGGCTTGACTGAATGCGTACTTCCTGTGGATCTTTCATGAAGCGCTTAGTAATACGACGAATCGCTTCTGGCATGGTAGCGGAGAACAGCGCAGTCTGATGACCGTCTGGAATCTGCGCCATGATGGTTTCAACGTCTTCGATGAAGCCCATACGCAGCATTTCATCCGCTTCGTCCAGCACCAGGCCACGCAGGTTAGACAGGTCTAAGGTGCCGCGTTTCAGGTGATCCAGCAGACGGCCAGGCGTACCCACAACAACCTGTGGACCCTGACGCAGTGCACGCAACTGCACGTCATAACGTTGGCCGCCGTACAGGGCCACGACGTTAACGCCACGCATGTGTTTAGAGAATTCGGTCATGGCTTCAGCAACCTGAACAGCCAATTCGCGAGTTGGAGCCAGCACCAAAATTTGCGGTGCTTTAACAGATGGATCAATGTTGTTCAGCAGCGGCAGGGAGAATGCCGCCGTTTTACCACTACCGGTCTGCGCCATACCCAGCACATCACGGCCCGCCAGCAGGTGAGGAATACACTCAGCCTGGATTGGGGATGGCTTAACGTAGCCCATGCCGTTCAGTGATTCGAGGATGTCAGCGTTCAGGCCAAGGTCAGAAAAAGTGGTTTGAATATCAGTCATGTAGTACACGTGCCTCTTAGATTGCGGCGGCCAGTCTACATAACTCGTCGTGAAAATTTTCAGTCATTTTCATCAAAAAGTGTGAACCGGCTCAAATTAGAAGTTTTGACGAACAGAAAAGCCCTCACCTTGAAGATGATGACTTTACAAGAATTCAGGCAAAAAAAGTTCGTCAGCTATTGCTGGTCAGATTCTGATAAATCGTCTTGTGTCTGGCCGAGTTGCGCCAGTTCCAACAATGCGTATCGGTGCTCAACAAAGTTGTTAACATTGTTAGCCACCGCCAGTTTGAACAACGCTTTCGCGTCGTCCTTCTCCCCCAGACTTAGGTAGTACTTACCTAAATAGAAGTTGGTTTCACTGAGATGTTCAGCGAGCGAGGTGTTATCCGTTGCGTCCGCCTTGAGACGTTCCATCAGCGTTTTTTCACTGATGTCGCCAAGGTAGAACTCGACAATATTCCATCCCCATTGGTCCCGAACCGCTTTGTCGTGGCGCTGTTGTAGCGCGACTTTTGCCTTGTCTGCATCCATATCGCTTTCAACGAGATAGAGCCAAAGGCTGCGGAAAGGATCGTTAGGATCGTCTTGATAAAACGCCAGCAGATCATCTTGCGCTAACTTGTATCGACCGCCGTAATAGAGGGCGATACCACGGTTTAAATGCGCATAGTTGTAAGTTGGATCAAGCTCAAGTACAGAATCAAACGCTTCATAGGCAGCATCAAAATTGCCTGCCTGCGTTAGATATATACCAAGGTAGTTAAACACCTCGGGCATATCTGGTCTTATAGACAGCGCTTGCGAAAAATCGTTCCGCGCTAATGCCCTCAGACCCAAACTATCATACAACACTCCGCGCTCATATAATAGCTGTGCGCGTTCATCATCGGTGAGGGCACGACTGGCAAGAATTTGTTCCATGCGCGCCAGGATCACCTCTTGCTGCAGTGTGGGCTGCAAAGGTACTGCCAGAACTTCGTTCTTACGCCAATTGGAGTTGCTGCATCCTGCCAGCGTGATAGCTGTCGCAACAAAACACCAGCGCAAAAAAGGCTTCATTTCCCACTCCCGAATACAAACATTGGGATAACCATCCTGTCATCCGCCTGCTGTGCACAAGGATTCCCGCCCTCGCGATGATCCAAACACCTCTCCCCACAATGCAGGGAGAGGCCAATCAGTAAACGCTTACTCGGCGTCAGGTGCATCAGTCGCAGCAGTGGTTTCTTCTGCTGGTTTCTGCTCTGTCGCTTCTTTGATGCTCAGGCGTACGCGGCCCTGACGGTCCACTTCCATGACTTTCACTGGAACTTCCTGACCCATCTGCAGGTAATCGGTCACTTTCTCAACGCGCTTATCAGCGATCTGAGAAATATGTACCAGACCTTCTTTACCGCCGCCGATGGCCACGAAGGCACCGAAGTCAACGATACGCGTCACTTTACCTTCGTAGATACGGCCGACTTCGATTTCAGCGGTAATCTGTTCGATACGACGAATCGCTTCTTTCGCTTTGTTGCCGTCGGTTGCAGCGATCTTCACGGTGCCATCATCTTCGATTTCGATGGTGGTGCCGGTTTCTTCGGTCAGAGCACGGATAACAGAACCGCCTTTACCGATGACATCTTTGATCTTGTCTGCGCTGATCTTAATGGTGTAAATGCGCGGCGCGAACTCAGAGATTTCCTGACGCGGCGTGCTGATAGCCTGTTCCATCACGCTCAGGATGTGCAGACGCGCGCCCTTAGCCTGGTTCAGTGCCACCTGCATGATTTCGCGGGTGATACCTTCGATTTTGATATCCATCTGCAGTGCAGTGATACCGTCGCGGCTACCCGCAACTTTGAAGTCCATATCGCCGAGGTGATCTTCGTCACCCAGGATATCAGACAGAACCACGAAGTTTTCGTCTTCTTTAACCAGACCCATCGCGATACCGGCTACGGCCGCTTTGATTGGTACACCTGCATCCATCAGCGCCAGAGAAGCACCGCACACAGACGCCATTGAAGAAGAACCGTTGGATTCGGTGATTTCAGACACTACACGAACGGTGTATGGGAACTCTTCCTGCTTAGGCATCACTGCCAGCACACCGCGCTTAGCCAAACGCCCGTGACCGATTTCACGACGCTTAGGTGAGCCAACCATACCGGTTTCGCCCACAGAGTACGGAGGGAAGTTGTAGTGGAACAGGAAGCTGTCAGTACGCTCGCCCATCAGCTCATCAAGGCTCTGTGCATCACGTGCGGTACCCAGAGTAGCGGTAACCAGCGCCTGCGTTTCACCACGGGTGAACAGGGAAGAACCGTGAGTACGTGGCAATACGCCAGTACGCACGTCCAGACCACGAATCATGTCTTTTTCACGACCATCGATACGCGGCTCACCACGGATGATGCGGCTACGTACAACACTTTTCTCAAGGTCATGAACGATGTCAGCGATTTCAGCCGCATCCAGTGACTCATCTTCCGCTTTTAATGCAGCGATGGTGGCGTCTTTAACCACACCAACCTGAGTGTAACGCTCTTGTTTATCAGTGATGCGGTAAGCATCGCTGATACCGGTTTCAGCTAATGCCGCAACACGTGCAATCAACGCATCGTTGGCTGGCTCTGGCTGCCAGTCCCAACGCGGTTTGCCTGCTTCAGCAACCAGTGCGTTAATGTTTTCGATAACAACCTGCTGCTGATCGTGGCCGAACACCACAGCGCCCAGCATCTGATCTTCAGTCAGAATTTCAGCTTCAGATTCAACCATCAGAACCGCATTCTGCGTACCTGCAACCACCAGGTCCAGACGAGAGGTTTTGATTTCATCAGCGGTTGGGTTCAGAACGTACTGGTCATTGATGTAACCAACACGTGCAGCACCGATAGGGCCGTTGAATGGCAGGCCAGACAATGCCAGTGCAGCAGAGGCACCAATCATCGCAACGATATCTGGGTTGACCTGAGGGTTAACAGAAACAACGGTAGCGATAACCTGCACTTCGTTGATGAAACCTTCCGGGAACAGAGGACGTACTGGACGGTCAATCAGACGGGAGATCAGGGTTTCGCCTTCGCTTGGACGGCCTTCACGACGGAAGAAGCTACCCGGGATACGACCAGCAGCGTAAGTACGCTCCTGATAGTTAACCGTCAACGGGAAGAAATCCTGACCTGGTTTGGTTTTTTTCTGGCCAACAACGGTAACGAATACCGCAGTGTCGTCCATGCTCGCCATTACTGCTGCAGTGGCCTGGCGCGCCATCATGCCGGTTTCCAGCGTGACGGTATGCTGACCATATTGGAATTTGCGTACGATCGGGTTCAGCAAAATTTAAGTCCTTAATTCGAGGGGCAAGCCCATTTTGGCTCGCCGGGATTTACCGATCTTTAGTTGCATCCTCGCGACTAATGACAATCTTCAACCGCTCTGGCGGTAAAGCCTCTCATTAGCCGCGCGAAACGCTGCAAGCAAAGATCACTCTCAGCAACAATACATGAGTTTGGTACGGATTGCTGCGGATTGCTCGAAAAAAGGGGCCATAAAGGCCCCCTTTTCGCGAAACTCGCACAAATCTGATCGTCAGATGCGGTTTTCTGCATACTGCATGCACTACATCGTTGATCAGATTCTTCAGACTTAGCGACGCAGACCCAGGGTTTCGATCAGGCTGGTGTAGCGAGCAACGTCTTTACGCTTCAGGTAGTCCAGCAGCTTACGACGCTGAGATACCATGCGCAGCAGACCGCGACGGCTGTGGTGGTCTTTCTTGTGCTCAGAGAAGTGACCCTGCAGGTGGTTAATCTGAGCAGTCAGCAGAGCAACCTGAACTTCAGTTGAACCGCTGTCGTTAGCACCACGACCGAATTTAGCAACGATCTCTGCTTTAGCTTCTACGCTTAGAGACATAATAAACTCCAGATAAAAAAATGAATGTATGGGTGCCGATCTCTAATTCAGCAGCCCGCTTTTAAAGCCGCGCTATTCTACTCTTCGCCAGATAGCAACGCAAATGCGTCGTAAAGGCTAAAGCCTGTGTTTCGATTAGGCGGGAAACTCAACCACCAGACGACGCGGCGCGACACGCCCATCATCCGCGATTTCAGCCATACCAATGAATTTGTGGCCGTCACCTTCAGTGACACGCACCAAACCCTGTTCAGGGGCATTCGCCACCTGCACCGGCATACCTTGTTTGAAAAAGGCCGCCACAGAAGGGAGCAAATTCACGACAGGAAACTCTTCTGCTGGGCTGTCCATCGGTAACAGCAAGGCGTCCAGAGTGGTGTAATCCGGCGTTTCAGTGGCATTAACTGCAGCGGCCATCTCTTGCAGTTGTTCAAGCGTGATCATTCTTTCAATCGGATAACGCGCTACCTGCAGACGACGCAGCATAATCACATGCGCACCGCAGCCAAGTTTTTCACCCAAATCATCGATGATGGTGCGGATGTAAGTCCCTTTGGAGACATGAATCTCCAGCTCCAGTTCATCGCCTTCCCAGCGAATAAACTGCAGTTCGAATACACGGATAGGGCGTGCTTCACGCGGAACAGTAATGCCTTCGCGTGCATATTCGTACAGCTTACGACCCTGATACTTCAGTGCGGAGAACATGGTCGGCACCTGCATGGTGTCACCACGAAAGCTCTCCAGCGCATCGTCCAACATCGCCTGGTTAAAGGTCACCGGGCGTGTTTCGACGATGTTGCCATCGGCATCTGAGGTATCCGTGCGCTCACCCAACTTTGCAATCACACGATAACGTTTATCGGAATCGAGCAGAAACTGCGAAAACTTGGTCGCTTCACCGAGGCAAACCGGCAACATGCCAGTGGCCAGGGGATCCAGCGCGCCGGTGTGGCCCGCTCGATTAGCATTAAACAGGCGCTTCACTTTCTGCAGGACATCATTAGAGGATGCACCCTGATGCTTATCCAGCAAAAACACACCGTGGACGTCGCGACCGCGACGACGAGGACGACTCATTAGTCCTCCTTGTCATCTTCCGCCGGGCTTTCACCTCGACGCTCAACATCACTCTTGATAACGTTACTGACGAGGTTAGACATGCGCATACCTTCGATCAGTGAGTTGTCATAGAAGAAGGTCAATTCCGGCACGATACGCAGACGCATCGCTTTACCCACCAGAATACGGATATAGCCTGAGGCTTCTTTCAGCGCTTTCAGGCCATTTTTTACCGCATCTTCGTCCTGATCATTCAGGAAGGTCACGAACACTTTGGCGTAAGCCAGATCGCGTGAGACTTCCACGCCAGAGACGGTCACCATCATGCCAAGACGCGGATCTTTGATTTCGCGCTGCAGGATGATAGCGATTTCTTTTTGCAGTTCCTGAGATACGCGCTGTGGGCGGCCAAATTCTTTTGCCATTTTTCTTTCTCCCAAATAATTCGGGAGGCCAGAGGCCTCCCAAATTGCAACACATCAGATAATAATCAATCGATGGTGCGTTTAATTTCAATCACTTCAAAGACTTCGATCATATCGCCAACACGAACGTCGTTGTAGTTCTTCACGCCGATACCACACTCCATGCCATTACGCACTTCGTTGACATCGTCTTTAAAGCGACGCAGAGATTCCAGTTCGCCTTCGTAAATCACCACGTTGTCGCGCAGCACGCGAATCGGGTTGTGACGTTTGATGTTGCCTTCGGTGACCATACAGCCTGCGATAGCGCCGAACTTCGGTGACTTGAACACGTCACGTACTGCAGCCAGACCGATAATCTGCTGTTTGAACTCTGGCGCCAACATACCGCTCATTGCCGCTTTAACTTCGTCGATCAGATTATAGATGACGGAGTAGTAACGCAGGTCAACGTTTTCAGCATCAATCACGCGGCGAGCAGAAGCATCAGCACGCACGTTGAAGCCGAGGATGATCGCGTTGGATGCTGCAGCCAGGGTTGCGTCAGTTTCGGTGATACCACCCACGCCTGAACCGATGATGCGCACTTTCACTTCGTCGGTAGAGAGTTTCAGCAGAGAATCGGAGATCGCTTCCACAGAACCCTGTACGTCGGATTTCAGTACGATGTTCAGCTCGGACACTTCGCCTTCGGTCATGTTGGCGAACATGTTCTCCAACTTCGACTTCTGCTGACGCGCCAGCTTCACTTCGCGGAACTTGCCCTGACGATACAGTGCAACTTCACGTGCTTTCTTCTCATCACGAACGACAGTCGCTTCATCACCTGCTGCTGGCACACCAGACAGACCAAGGATTTCCACTGGAATCGATGGACCGGCTTCCAGTACTTCGCGGCCCAGTTCATCACGCATCGCACGGACACGGCCGTATTCGAAGCCACAGAGTACGATATCGCCTTTGTTCAGCGTACCTTCACGCACCAGTACGGTAGCAACCGGACCACGACCTTTGTCGAGGAACGATTCGATAACCACACCGCTCGCCATACCTGCACGAATCGCTGTCAGCTCCAGGACTTCAGCCTGCAGCAGAATCGCATTCAGCAGGTCATCAATACCGGTACCGGCTTTCGCAGAGACGTTAACGAACATGTTCTCGCCGCCCCACTCTTCCGGAATGATGCCGTACTGAGTCAGTTCGTTTTTAACGCGATCCGGATCGGCTTCTGGCTTATCGATTTTGTTCACAGCAACCACAACCGGCACCTGCGCCGCTTTTGCGTGCTGGATAGCTTCGATGGTCTGTGGCATCACGCCGTCATCCGCGGCAACAACCAGGATAACGATATCCGTTGCCTGAGCACCACGAGCACGCATAGCGGTAAACGCGGCGTGACCTGGGGTATCCAGGAAGGTGATCATACCGTTGTCAGTTTCAACGTGGTATGCACCGATATGCTGAGTAATACCGCCAGCCTCGCCAGAGGCGACTTTGGTTGAACGGATATAGTCGAGCAGTGAAGTTTTACCGTGGTCAACGTGACCCATGATGGTCACGACTGGCGCGCGGCTCTCTTGCGCGGCATCGGTATCACGGTCGTCCATTACCGCTTCTTCCAGCTCATTCTCACGGCGCAGGATCACTTTGTGACCCATTTCTTCCGCGACCATCTGAGCCGTTTCCTGGTCGATGACCTGGTTAATGGTCGCCATGGCGCCCATCTTCATCATCGCTTTTACAACCAGAGAGCCTTTGATTGCCATTTTATTGGCCAGCTCAGCAACGGAGATAGTTTCACCGATGATGACATCGCGGTTCACCGCCTGTGCTGGCTTGTTAAAGCCCTGCTGCAGTGAACTTGGTTTACGGTGCTTGCCGCCTTTACCGCCACGTACCTGAGCACGTGCTTCTTCGCGGTCGGTTTTCGCTTCAGAATGTTTGTTGCCTTTCTTCACCGGGCGAGCAGCTTTAGCGGTACGCGTACGCGTACGGCCAGCTTCAACCTGACGATCGTTCTCGTCTTCAGCCTGACGGGCATGAGTTGAGGTAGTGACGTGGTAATCACCCTTATCCTCTTCTTCAGGTTTTTCCCATTCAGCCGCTTTTTCTTCAGCCAGACGTTTAGCTTCTTCTGCCACGCGACGGGCATCTTGTTCTAGCTTACGACGCGCTTCTTCTTCTGATTTACGTTTCAGTTCAGCCGCTTCGGCTTCACGACGGGCTTTATCAGATTGCGCAGCCTTGGTTACTTCGTCGGTAGGTTGATTAGTCACTTTCTCATTTTCCGCTGCTTCACGCTTAGCCTTTTCAGCGGCTTCGCGCTTGGCTTTATCTTCGGCTTCACGTTGCGCTTTTTGTTCAGCTTCGCGACGGGCTTGTTCTTCCGCCTCGCGACGCGCCTGCTCTTCCGCTTCACGCTGCGCCTCGGCTTCTGCTTCTGCCTGAGCTTGCTCAGACTCTGCATCACCTTTCACGTATGTGCGCTTTTTGCGGACTTCGATTTGCACCGACTTACTTTTACCCCCGGTGACGGGAATATTCAAGGTGCTGCGCGTTTTGCGCTGCAAAGTCAGTTTACTTGAACCGGTCTGACCGTGTTCACGATTCAAATGGGACAGTAAGGTTTCTTTCTCTTGCTGGGATACCGCATCGTTTTCAGACTTGCGGATCCCTGCGTCAGCAAATTGCTGTACCAGGCGATCGACCGGAGTCTGAATTTCGGCGGCCAGCGATTTTACGGTTACATCTGTCATGCTGTTCCTTCCTGTTATTACGCGTCATCGCCGAACCAGCAGATATTACGTGCAGCCATGATCAGCGCACCGGCTTTCTCATCATCCAGCCCTTCAATATCTGTCAGATCGTCAACACCTTGCTCAGCGAGATCTTCCAGCGTGCAAACGCCTTTAGACGCCAGGCGATACGCCAGCGTGCGATCTAAGCCCTCAAGATTCAGAAGATCCTCAGCGGGCTCCTGATTACCAAGGCTCTCTTCTTTCGCTAATGCCAGGGTGGTTAACGCATTTTTTGCTCGTTCACGCAGGGCTTCAATGGTCTCTTCGTCGAGGCCGTCGATTTCCAGCAGCTCGTTGATTGGCACATAAGCCAATTCTTCCAGCGAAGAGAAGCCCTCTTCCACCAGAACGGTGGCGAACTCTTCGTCGATGTCGAGATGTTTGGTGAACATATCGATCGCTGCGTGGGCTTCAGCCTGATGCTTAGCCTGCAGATCATCGACGGTCATCACGTTCAGTTCCCAGCCACTCAGTTGGGAAGCCAGACGCACGTTTTGGCCGTTACGGCCGATCGCTTGAGCCAGATTCCCGGCTTCAACCGCGATATCCATGGTGTGATTGTCTTCATCCACCACGATAGACGCCACATCGGCTGGCGCCATGGCGTTAATCACGAACTGCGCTGGGTTATCGTCCCACAGCACAATGTCGATACGCTCACCGCCCAGTTCGCTTGAAACAGCCTGCACACGCGCACCGCGCATACCGACACAAGCACCCACTGGATCGATACGTTTATCGTTGGTCTTCACAGCGATTTTCGCACGTGAACCCGGATCGCGCGCTGCCGCTTTGATCTCGATAACTTCTTCGCCGATTTCTGGTACTTCAATGCGGAACAGCTCGATCAGCATTTCCGGCTTAGAACGGGTCACAAACAGCTGCGCGCCACGTGCTTCTGGACGCACGGCATACAACACACCGCGAATACGGTCGCCTGGGCGGAAGTTTTCACGTGGCAGCATGTCTTCACGACCAATCACAGCTTCAGCATTGCTGCCGAGGTCCAGTGAAATGCTATCGCGGTTCACTTTTTTCACCACGCCGGTGATGATCTCACCTTCGTGCTGACGGAACTGATCAACCACCATCGCGCGCTCAGCTTCGCGCACTTTCTGCACGATAACCTGCTTCGCGGTTTGCGTAGTGATGCGGTCGAAGGTCACAGATTCGATCTGATCTTCAACGTATTCGCCCAGATTGAACGCTTCATCTTCGAAGCGAGCGGCATCCAGCGTAATCTCACGGGTCGGCTGAGTGACTTCTTCAACAATCTGCCAGCGACGGAAAGTATCGAAATCGCCGCTGCGGCGGTCAATGCTGACGCGCACTTCGATCTCTTGCTCATACTTCTTTTTGGTCGCAGTGGCCAAAGCGCTCTCCAGCGCTTCGAAGATTTTCTCACGCGGCAGGGCTTTTTCGTTAGAAACGGCTTCTACTACAGCTAAGATCTCTTTGTTCATCCTGGTTAGCCTCAATCCGGACTTTTAAAAGTGGGGGACCAGGTTCGCTTTCTGAATGTTGCTCAGCGCGAACACTTCATCGTTACCCTCAACGGTCACCGTGATCATCTCGCCCTCAACAGACTTGATGATGCCCTGCCATTTACGGCGGTTCTGTACGGCCATACGCAGCACCACGCTCACTTCATCACCGACGAAACGAGTATAGTGTTCAGCAGTGAAAAGAGGACGCTCGAGACCTGGCGAGGAAACTTCAAGGTTGTAAGCGACAGTAATCGGATCTTCCACATCCATTACAGCGCTGACCTGGTGGCTAACATCGGCACAATCATCAACATTGATACCGTCTTCACTATCAATATAGATGCGCAAAGTCGATGTGCGACCGCGAACGAATTCGATACCGACCAATTCGTAGCCAAGCGCTTCTACTGGAGCGGTGATCAAATCAGTCAATTTTTGCTCTAATGTGGACAAGCCCACCCCCAAGACATAAAAAAAGGGCCTATAGCCCAGTGTTGCGATTCCTGATAACAAAAAACCCCGAAAATTCGGGGCTTTTTGTGACTGGACCCTGTACGCCGCATGGCGGCTTCGGCACATAATCCAAAAGAATTTTTTTCAAAAACTCACTGAGGATGCGTCCGTCGATGCATACAGTATATTTGAAAAAGAACTCTAAGGGAAAGTGGTTGCGGGGGCCGGATTTGAACCGACGACCTTCGGGTTATGAGCCCGACGAGCTACCAGGCTGCTCCACCCCGCGTCCGAAAACGTGGCGAATATTACGCCGATCTTGCGAAAAAAGCAAGTTTTACTGAGATTTGGTACCGAGGACGGGACTTGAACCCGTAAGCCCTTTCGAGCACTACCACCTCAAGGTAGCGTGTCTACCAATTTCACCACCTCGGTACTGCACTGACTGCGACGTTGTATTGCCGCTTTAAGCGTTGACGATATTACTGTGGGATGTCATTGCCCGGCGTGGCCGGTTTAGCTGGCTGAGTCTGTTGTTGAGACTGAGCCGGCGCAGTGAGGTTTTCCCACTCGCTTCCTTTAGAAGACTTGTTGGTGTTCAGATTGCCCAGAACCAGACTGATAATGAAGAACAAGGTCGCCAGCACAGCGGTCATACGAGTCATAAAGTTACCAGACCCGGTTGAACCGAACAGTGTACCAGAGGCGCCTGCACCGAATGAGGCTCCCATATCAGCGCCTTTGCCTTGCTGCAGCATGATCAGACCTACGAGGCCAATCGCTACAATAAGGAAAACAACTAACAGAGCTTCGTACATCATCAACCTGATTCCTTGCGCGTTATCTGCACAGTTAAAGCTTCACCAATATTGACGGGGAGTATCGTCATCACCCATCAGAAGCGGGTGTGAATACTAACCAATGGTGCATACCTCTGCAAGTGCAATTTACACGAACTTTATTGATTGCGGAAAAAAGCGCCATCATGGTGATTTTACAGGCGGAAAGGCCACAGCCTCTCCGCCTGGCGTGGCGTTATACGGCTTTCACCGCATCGGCAATTTTGTGCGCGAGTTCAGTCACCAGCTTCTCGTCTTCACCTTCCACCATCACGCGAATCAGTGGCTCTGTGCCCGATTTACGCAGCAGCACGCGCCCTCTTCCCGCCAGCGTCTTTTCTACTTCCGCTGTCACGGCTTTCACGCTGTCACTCTCCAGAGGATCATGGCTGCCCGTAAAACGCACATTGACCAGCACCTGAGGCAACATTTTCATCCCACTGCACAAGTCGTGCAGGCTCATGTGATTGCGTACAATCGCAGTGAGTACTTGCAAACTGGCAACGATCCCGTCGCCAGTGCTGATTTTGTCGAGCAAAATCACATGCCCGGAGTTTTCAGCGCCCATGCGCCAGCCCTTCTCCTGCATTTTCTCCAGCACATAGCGGTCACCGACTTTGGCACGGGTAAACGGAATGCCTAACTGCTTCAACGCCAGTTCCAGACCCATGTTGCTCATCAACGTGCCCACCACACCGCCGCGCAGCTGACCCTGACGCAGTGCCTCGCGTGCAATGATGTAGAGGATCTGATCGCCATCGACCTTCTCACCTAAATGGTCAACCATCATGATGCGGTCGCCGTCACCGTCATAGGCCAGACCGAGATCGGCTTTCTCATCCAGTACGCGCTGTTGCAGCATGCGCAGATCGGTGGCACCGCACTCTTTGTTAATGTTCATGCCATCAGGCTGCACGCCGATGGCAATGACTTTGGCACCCAGTTCACGCAGCACATTTGGGGCGATGTGGTAAGTCGCCCCGTTGGCGCAGTCCACCACAATCTTCAAACTGTTGAGGCTCAGCTCACTGGGGAAAGTGCCTTTGCAGAACTCAATGTAGCGACCGGCAGCATCGACAATGCGGCTCGCACGACCCAGTTCGGCTGATTCCACGCAGGTCAGTGGCTTCTCAAGTTCCAGCTCAATGGCTTCTTCGACTTCATCCGGCAGTTTGGTGCCTTCAGCAGAGAAGAATTTAATGCCGTTGTCATCGAACGGGTTATGCGATGCCGAGATCACAATGCCAGCCTCAGCACGGAAAGTTCGCGTCAGATAAGCAATGGCAGGCGTTGGCATTGGGCCGGTAAAGGCCGCAGACAGGCCTGCCGCGGCAAGTCCTGCTTCCAACGCGGACTCCAGCATATAACCGGAAATACGCGTGTCTTTACCTATCAATACTTTCTTAGAGCCAGAACGTGCCAGCACTTTTCCGGCCGCGAAGCCCAGCTTCAGTACAAAGTCAGGTGTAATAGGCGCTTCGCCTACTTTGCCACGGATGCCATCTGTACCGAAATATTTACGATTACTCATGCCTTTATCCTTTTGCTCTCCGTGTCGCTTCGACGACGCGCATCGCTTCGACAGTCTCTTTCACATCATGAACGCGAATAATTTGTGCCCCCTGCATCGCGGCAATCACCGCACAGCTCAGGCTACCGGTCAGGCGCTGCGCCGGACCGACATTTAACAACTGGCCAATCATCGACTTACGCGACATCCCCACCAACAGCGGCAAACCAAAGTGGTGGAAATGGCTGAGTTCGGCCAGCAGTTGATAATTGTGGTTGAGATTCTTACCGAAACCGAAGCCAGGGTCGAGTAACAGATTTTCTTTTTTAATGCCTGCAGCTTCACAGCGCGCAATCTGCGTGGTGAAGTAAGCGTCCACTTCGCTCACGATATCGTTATATTCCGGTGCCTGCTGCATAGTCCGCGGCTCACCCTGCATGTGCATCAGGCACACCGGCAGCCCGGTCTCTGCCGCAGCAGCCAATGCACCCGGCTCAGAGAGTGAACGAATGTCATTAATGATGTGAGCACCCACTCGCGCAGATTCACGGATGACTTCTGGTTTGGAGGTATCAACCGAGATCCAGACCTCGAAGCGCTGGGCAATGGCCTCCACCACCGGAATCACACGTGCCAGTTCTTCCTCAACACTCACCTCATCCGCACCAGGTCGCGTTGATTCGCCGCCCACATCGATAATGGTGGCACCGGCATTCACCATCTCATTGGTATGCGTCAGCGCGTCCACCAGCGTGTTATGCGTTCCACCATCAGAGAAAGAGTCCGGCGTGACATTCAAAATACCCATCACATGGGGAAACGACAGATCGAGATGGGAATCACGGGCGTACAACTTCATGGCGGAAATCTCCTTGGGAATCACTAAATGTAAAAAACCCCGGACCGGCCGGGGTTTTTGCTGAGGTTAAACGCCTCTTATTTGTCGAGCTGCTCTGACATGGTATTGCCTGGATTCGGCGTACGCGGTTCATCAACCGGACGTGGCGCCTTTGGCGTGCCATTGTTGTCTGAAGAGCTGCTGTTGCCGGAGTCATCCCAACCCGCAGGTGGACGAACTTCACGGCGCGCCATCAGGTCATCGATCTGCGGTGCGTCAATGGTTTCATACTTCATCAGCGCATCTTTCATCGCATGAAGGATATCCATATTCTCACCCAACAGAACGCGAGCACGCTGGTAGTTGCTGTCGATCAGGTGTTTAACTTCCTGGTCGATGATACGCGCTGTTTCATCAGACATGTGTTTAGCCTTCGCCACTGAACGGCCCAGGAACACTTCGCCTTCTTCTTCAGCGTACAGCAACGGACCCAATTTCTCGTTGAAGCCCCACTGCGTGACCATGTTGCGTGCCAGGTTGGTCGCCACTTTGATGTCGTTAGACGCACCTGTAGAGACGTGCTCTGCACCATAAATGATCTCTTCAGCAAGACGACCACCGTACAGCGTAGAGATCTGGCTTTCCAGTTTCTGACGGCTGGCGCTGATTGCGTCACCTTCAGGCAGGAAGAAGGTCACACCCAAAGCACGGCCGCGAGGAATAATGGTCACTTTGTGCACCGGATCGTGTTCCGGTACCAGGCGACCAATAATCGCATGGCCAGCTTCATGATAAGCGGTTGATTCTTTTTGCGCTTCCGTCATCACCATGGAGCGACGTTCCGCACCCATCATGATTTTGTCTTTCGCTTTTTCAAACTCAACCATCGAGACCACACGCTTGTTGCCACGTGCAGCAAACAGCGCTGCTTCGTTGACGAGGTTAGCGAGGTCAGCACCCGAGAAGCCCGGCGTACCACGTGCGATGATGGCTGCATCAATGTCAGTTGCCAGCGGCACACGACGCATATGCACTTTCAAGATCTGTTCACGACCGCGAACGTCTGGCAGACCGACCACAACCTGACGGTCAAAACGACCTGGACGCAGCAGCGCAGGGTCAAGTACGTCTGGACGGTTAGTTGCCGCGATCACGATGATGCCTTCATTACCTTCGAAGCCATCCATTTCGACCAGCATTTGGTTCAGCGTCTGCTCACGTTCATCGTGACCACCACCCAAACCGGCACCACGCTGACGGCCCACCGCATCGATTTCATCGATGAAGATAATGCACGGCGCAGCTTTCTTCGCTTGTTCGAACATATCACGCACACGAGATGCACCGACACCGACAAACATTTCTACGAAGTCAGAACCGGAGATGGTAAAGAAAGGCACTTTCGCTTCGCCAGCGATCGCTTTCGCCAGCAACGTTTTACCGGTACCCGGTGGGCCCACCATCAGGACGCCTTTCGGAATCTTACCACCCAGTTTCTGGAAGCGGCTTGGCTCACGCAGGTATTCAACCAGTTCACCGACTTCTTCTTTTGCTTCATCACAACCTGCGACATCAGCAAAAGTGGTCTTGATCTGGTCTTCGGTCAGCATGCGGGCTTTACTCTTGCCAAAGGACATCGCGCCTTTGCCACCGCCGCCCTGCATCTGCCGCATAAAGAAGATCCAAACGCCAATCAACAGCAGCATTGGGAACCAGGAGATGAAGATGGAAGCCAGCAGGCTTGGCTCTTCTGGTGGTTCGCCAATCACTTTGACGTTTTTGGTCAAGAGGTTATCAAGCAACTTAGGATCGTTGACAGGAATGTAAGTCGTATATTTATTACTGTCTTTTTTGACAACGTTAATCTCACGCCCGTTAATACGTGCCTCGCGGACCTGATCCTGGTTCACTTCTGACAGGAAGGTTGAATAATCAACCCTACGGCCATTCGACTCGCTGGGCCCAAAGCTCTGGAAGACAGACATCAGCACGACCGCGATGACTAACCAGAGAATCAGGTTTTTCGCCATGTCACTCAAGGGATTAACCTCATATTACAACGGTGTTAACAGACAGCGTAGGGTACTATATATCCTTCAGACCTGGAATCGCGGCGCTGATGATTTTACTGCTTTCCACTGAAACTCAGAATTACACATCAGAGTAAACGCAGTTCGCCTTGCTTTGATTCCAGTACCGAGGGCTATAGTTTGCGCCCTGTCGCCACAATATACACTTCACGTGAACGTAAACGAGAAGCGTCTGGCTTACGAATTTTCACTTTCGTAAATAGGGAGCGAATTTCCCGCAGGTATTCCTCGAAGCCATCTCCCTGAAACACTTTCACTACAAAACTGCCGCCAGGTGCCAGGATATCTCGACACATTTCCAGCGCCAACTCTACCAAATACATTGATCGTGGAATATCAACCGCAGGTGTACCACTCATGTTCGGTGCCATGTCAGACATAACAACTTGAACCTTTTGGTCACCGACACGTTCCAGCAAAGCGTTTAACACCGCTTCTTCACGAAAGTCGCCCTGCAAGAAATCGACACCGACGATAGGGTCCATCGGCAGCAAATCGCAGGCAATGATACGACCATTCGATCCAATCTGTTGTACCGCATATTGCGACCAACCGCCGGGTGCAGCACCTAGATCTACCACTGTCATACCGGGTTTGAAAAGCTTGTCACCCTGCTGAATTTCATCAAGTTTAAACCAGGCGCGCGAACGCAACCCCTTTTTCTGTGCCTGCAGCACATATTTATCGCTAAAGTGTTCCTGTAGCCAGCGACTGGAACTGGCCGAACGCTTTTTACCCGTCATAATTTTTCCAGTTAAATCTTCATCGTAGCGATAAATCAGTCCGCAATGGGTTGCGTTGATTTGGCGATATACACGAGATGGCGGTAGAATGAACCGTTTTCAATCCCTGAGTAAGTAAAAAATACGATGAATCTGAGTACCAAACAAAAACAGCACCTGAAAGGCCTGGCCCATCCCCTTAAGCCCGTTGTCATGCTGGGCGGTAATGGCCTGACCGAAGGCGTGCTCGCCGAAATCGAACTGGCGCTCGAGCATCACGAATTGATCAAGGTAAAAATTGCCTCGGAAGATCGTGAGACCAAGCAGCTGATCGTTGACGCAATCGTACGTGAAACTAAAGCGTGTAACGTACAGGTCATCGGCAATACGCTGGTGCTGTATCGCCCTGCAAAAGAGCGCAAAATTACTCTGCCACGTTAATGAAGCCGTAAGGCTGCCATAACGGGCAGAGAAAGTGCCATGCTCCTGCATGGGATAAAAGGCCGCGATGCGGCCTTTTTCCTTTCTTTACAATATGCGGCTACACATTTCAAAGCGTAGCAATATCTTAAAGGTATTCCACCTTTAAGACTTCATATTCCACATCGCCACCCGGTGTCTTCACGATTGCGACGTCATCCGCTTCTTTTCCCACCAAACCCCGCGCCATTGGCGAGTTCACTGAGATGAGATTCTGCTTAAAGTCAGCCTCGTCATCACCCACGATGCGGTAGGTAAACTCTTCGTCGGTATCGACATTCAACACGGTGACCGTCGCACCGAAAATCACACGGCCGGTTTTTGGCATGGCAGTCACATCAATGACCTGTGCATTCGAGAGTTTGGCTTCAATCTCCTGAATGCGCCCTTCACAAAAGCCCTGCTCTTCGCGTGCCGCGTGGTATTCGGCATTCTCTTTCAAATCGCCGTGCTCACGGGCTTCGGCGATGGAGGCGATAATACGCGGACGCTTAACGGACTTCAGTTCGTTCAGCTCTTCGCGCAGCTTCTCAGCGCCTTTCAACGTCATCGGAATCTGATTCATTTTGGCTCCTCGTCATCTGTCCTGGTTAACGGCGTCATCCTGACCGGTGACAGCAGAAAACAGCTTCTGCGGCGCGTTACCTCTTTTCACAAGCAAAAGAAGCCTGACCCGGAAAGCTTTCCGGGTCAGGTTCGGTTTTGCATTTTGATACGTATTTTACCCCAGAGTTCCCTGTGGGTCATCGTTTACTTTGCACCGCCTCGGGACGTAGTATTGACGCCTTCACCCGCTAGTTACCGCGAGATTATGCGATTTTCACGACTTGTTACCGGATTAACCTGTGCGTTTATGCTGCAGGCACAAGCAGCCCCCGTTGAAGAATACATGCAGTATTTGCCAGACGGCGCAAACCTGGCGCTGATGGTACAAAAAGTGGGCGCATCAACCCCGATAATCGACTATCACGGCAAACAGATGGCACTGCCGGCCAGTACCATGAAGGTGATTACCGCGCTGGCCGCATTGTTGGAACTGGGACCGGACTTCCGTTTTCAGACCACCATGGAAACCAAAGGCGCGGTCAGTGATGGCACGCTTAATGGCGATTTAGTCGCGCGTTTTGGCGGCGATCCGACGCTCAGTCGACAGGATCTGCGCAACATGGTCGCTGCGCTGAAAAAACAGGGCATTAACCATATTAAAGGCAATCTGGTCATCGATACGTCGGTGTTTGCCAGCCACGATATGGCACCTGGTTGGCCGTGGAATGACCTGACGCAGTGCTTCAGTGCCCCGCCAGGTGCTGCCATTGTCGATAAAAACTGTTTCTCGGTCTCGCTTTACAGCGCCAACACGCCAGGCGAAAACGCCTTTGTGCGTATCGCCTCGTATTATCCAGCGCATATGTTTAGCCAGGTGCGCACCATCGGCCGTAACAGCGGTGATGGGCAGTACTGTGAGCTGGATGTCGTGCCTGGCGAGCTTAATCGCTATACCCTGACAGGTTGTATGCGTCAGCGTGCCGAGCCACTGCCGTTGGCCTTCGCCGTGCAGGATGGAGCCGCATGGGCAGGAGAAATCCTCAAAGCTGAGCTGCGTGCCGCGGATATCGATTACAGCGGTCATTTAGTTCGACAGCCTTTAGTCACCGCACCAGGTACCGTGCTGGCGTCAACGCAATCTGCACCGCTGCACAATCTGTTGCACACCATGCTGAAGAAATCAGACAACATGATTGCCGATACCGTGTTCCGCACTATTGGGCATCACTATTTCAACGTCCCAGGCACCTTCCGCGCCGGTTCTGATGCGGTACGCCGTATCCTGCGCGAAAAAGCCGGCGTTGATCTGGGCAACAGTATTCAGGTCGATGGTTCGGGTTTATCGCGTCACGATTTGATCGCGCCCGACACCATGATGCAGGTGTTGCAGTACATCGCGAAAAACGATTCGACGCTGAACTACATTTCGATGCTGCCATTAGCGGGCTACGACGGCACGCTGCAGTATCGTGGTGGCCTGCATGAAGCGGGTCTGGATGGCAAAGTCTCTGCCAAAACCGGTTCGCTACAGGGCGTCTATAATCTGGCTGGATTTATTACCACCTCCAGCGGTGCACGCGTGGCCTTTGTGCAGTATCTTTCTGGCTATGCCGTGCCGCCGGAAGATCAGAAAACGCGGCGCATTCCTCTGGTACGCTTTGAAAGCCGCCTCTACTCGGATATCAACAAAAACAACTAATGAAACTGCTGATTGTTGAAGATGACGCGCTGTTGCAATCGGGCCTGGCTCAGGCCCTCAGCGCACAAGGATACGCCGTTGACTGCGCCAGTACGGCGGCAGAAAGCAACGCGTTTCTCCGCAGTGGCCAGTACAGCCTGATCGTGTTGGATCTGGGCTTGCCGGATCGCGATGGTGCCACGCTGCTGCGGCAATGGCGGCGGGAAGGCATCAGTGTGCCAGTACTGATCCTCACCGCCCGCGACGCGCTGGAAGACCGGGTTGATGGCCTGGATGCCGGTGCCGATGATTACCTGGTGAAGCCTTTTGCCCTGGTGGAGTTGCAGGCGCGCGTACGTGCGCTGATTCGTCGCTTCCAGGGCCACAGTGACAACCTGCTGCAACAGGGGGATCTCACCCTGAACCTGAGTTCACAACAGGTGCTGCTGGAAGAGCGCCCACTTGAGATCACGCCAAAAGAGTTCGCGCTGCTGACCCGTTTATTGATGCGCGTGGGGCAAAACGTACATCGTGAAACGCTGCAGCAGGATCTTTACAGCTGGAATGACGATCCCGGATCCAACACTCTGGAAGTTCATATTCACAATTTACGTCGCAAACTCGGGAAAGATCGCATCAAAACCGTACGCGGCGTGGGTTACCGTCTGGAAGTGCGCGAATGAATAGCATGCGTCAGCGGTTACTGATTATGCTGGCGCTGATTCTCCTCACCTGCCAGGTGATGAGCGCCATCTGGTTATGGCATGAAAGCCGTGAACAAATCAGCTTCCTGGTGAATGAAACCCTCTCAGCGCAGGCGCGTAACGATCGCGTAGAAAATGAGATCCGCGAAGCCATCGCCTCGCTGCTGTTACCCTCGCTGGTGATGATTGCGCTGACGCTGCTGCTCTCGTTCTGGGCCATCAACTGGATTATTCGCCCGCTGCGTTTGCTGCAAGACAGTCTCGCCCATCGTTCTGCCGATAATCTCACGCCGCTGCCGATCTATTCCGAGATGGATGAGATCGTTGCAGTGACCTCATCAATCAATCAGCTATTTTCAAGACTTGATCACACACTCCAACAGGAAAGGCTGTTCACCGCCGATGCCGCACACGAGCTTCGCACGCCCCTGGCGGGTTTACGCCTGCATCTGGAGTTGTTGCATCAGCAGAAGGTGCCACAAAGCGACATGCTGATTGAGCGCATCGACCAACTGATGCACACCGTTGAACAGTTGCTGATGCTGTCACGCGCCGGACAGGCGCTGGCCGGTGGCCACTATCAGCAGTTGCAGTGGCAAAAAGACATTATGCAGCCGCTGCAACCCGAAATGGCTGAGCTGTATGAGCAGCGCCAGCAAACTCTGCTTTGGCCGCAAGGCAAAGATATCCCGCAGCAGGGAGAAGCCGTGTTGCTGCGCCTGATGTTGCGTAACCTGTTAGAAAACGCTTCGCGTTACAGCCCCGAGGGCAGCGAGGTTAAGGTGAAAATGCAGCAGGACAAGCAGCAGGTGATTATCGAAGTCTGGGATCAGGGGCCGGGTATTGATGCCGATGCGGCGGAAGAGTTGACGCAGGCGTTTCGTCGCCGCGATCAGCGCTATGGCGGCAGTGGCTTGGGCCTGAATATCGTGTTGCGCATCGTGCAAATGCACCGTGGCAGGCTGGAGCTGGTGAATCGTCAAGACAGCAGCGGGCTGATTGCCCGCTGCTATTTACCGCATCAACTACTTTAGAAGTGGGTATTCAGGCCGACGTAATAGGTACGGCCTGATTCGTTGTAGGTATTGGCACCCGCACCGTACAGGTAAGCGCCCGTGGTAGCGTTACCGGTGGTTTGCGCATTACCTTCACGGAAGTGACGCTTATCAAACAGGTTGTCGATACCCAAGGTCACGCTGGCGTACTTATTGATATCGTAAGTGCCGCTCAAGCCGATAATCGAGTAAGGCGCGACTTTATCGGTTGCACTGCCCGTCACCGGTTGGCCTTTGTAGTCATACTTCTTCGGCGTCTGCGTACCGTACCAGGTCAGGGTGGTTTGCAGCGACAGATCCTGCGTGGCTTGCCAGCTTAGCGTCGAGTTCAGGGTGTATTCCGGGATTACTGACAGACGATCGCCGGTTTCCTTGTTTTTACTCTGCAGCATGTAGGTGAAGTTGTTATTCCACATCACGCTATCAGAGAACGGCACGTTAACTGTACCTTCCAGTCCTTCGACGACCGCTTTCGGCACGTTTTCCCATTTATAGATATCTGTGGTGCCGTTCGAGGCTTTACCCACTGGCGCGTAACCCGCTTCAATCTTGTTGCGGTAATCGTTACGGAACCAGGTCAGACCGGCCTGATAACCTTCGTGTTTCCACTCCAGCCCAATCTCTTTGTTGAAACTGTTTTCGGCTTTCAGGTCTGGGTTACCCTGCAGATAACAGGCACCGGTACTGGCTGCACAACCCTGACCGTTGCTGTACAGCAGGTAGTTCGGGTTGGTCTGGTACAAGCTTGGCGCTTTGTACGCCAGGCCAGCACCCATCTTCAGCGTGAAGTCATCACCTAAACCTTGCGACAGGTTCAGAGACGGGCTCCAGTTATTGCCGACGATCGAGTGATGATCGAAGCGCAGGCTTGGCGTCAGCATGGTGCTGTCGGTCAGCTCCATGTTGTCTTCTGCAAACAGCGAGAAGATTTCCGCCTGCGAATAAGGGCTACGACCGGTATTCGACACGCCCGGCACGGAACCGTAGTTCGCTGCCTGAGTGGTGGAAGAAGGATCCTTCATGCTCTGCTGGTTCCATTCAGTCCCCAGTGTGGCTGTCTGATTAATCAACCACTCGAATGGAATGCTGACTTCACTGTGCAGCAAGATGTCGTCTAACTGAATGGTATTGAAACCATCGTTAGAGAAGATGCCCTCGGTGCCGCCCGCCAGACCTTCGTTAATGCGGGTGTTACGGGTTTTCTCGTAACGCGCATAGGTATTGGTGCTGACACCATTATCCCACGCACCCGTCCATTTCAACGAGATATTCTGACGATACAGGCGGTTAGTTTCGTCGCCGTACAGACTCTTGACCAGCGCGCTGGTGTTGGTGTTTTGGGTATCGCCCGCGTACAGGTTGCCCTGACGGCTGTAACCCGCTTGCAGCTCCAGGGTTTGCATCGGGGCAAACTTCCAGCTCAGCAAAGCGTTGATATCTTTGTTCACCGACCCTTCACGGCCCGATGGATAGCTGCCCGCATACGTACCGGTACGATCGGCAGCATGGCCTTCGTTGATGTCGTAGGCATCGGCCTGCGTTTTGGCCAAGCCACCGTACAGACGGAAGTTAACATCGTCACCCAGCGGCCCTTCAAGACTGAAGTTAGTGCGCTTGGTCGACCCTTCCGATTTATGCTCAGGCGCATTGAGGTAGGTGTTCCAGGAACCGTGCCACTGCTGGTCAGTGTATTTTTTAGTGATGATATTCACCACGCCACCCGCCGCGCCGTTACCGTAGCGTACTGCAGCCGGACCACGGATCACGTCAATGTGGTCGATCATCTCTGGTGGCACCCAGTTGGTATCGCCGCGCGTATCACGCTCGCCACGCCAGCCTAAACGCACTGAGTTGCGGCTGGTGATCGGCATGCCATCCACCATAATCAGGGTGTTTTCCGGGCCCATGCCGCGAATATCAATCTGACGATTGTTACCGCGCTGGCCGCTGGTAGAGTTACCGGTGAGGTTCACGCCTGGCATGGTGCGAATGATTTCTGAGACGTCACGCGCCGGCGGATGCTTTTTAATTTCATCAGCGGTGATGGTCGACACGCCGGGTGCCTGTAGGTTTTGCTGCTGGGCCGTCACCATTAAGGTGCCGCCGTTCATGGATTCGGCGTCGGCGGTAGATTGGCTGCTGGTCGTCTTGCTGGAAGTGTCTGCTGCCCAGGCGCTGCCGGAGAGCAGTGAGGCGCTGAGCCCCAGTTCAATCAAAATAGCTAATGATAGTTTTGAGTAACGCGTCATTTTTTTTCATTCCTGGATGGCCAACAAAAATCTCGTTGGATTCTTGGCTGGCGAGCCGGTGAGAATATCCCTGTCCTAATCGCGCCCAGTTCCAGACCTGGCAGTGCTATCCGTTGCATAACCTTCCAGGAAGGAAAGAGCCAGGCGGAACGCGCGTGCTCTTTTTGAGCGGAAACACCCTATTGCAAATGCAAATAGTTATCAATAGTATTAATCATTAATCTTATGTAAATCTTTCCCTACAGTAATTGGCAGCCCCTATGACCTGGCGAAATGATGTAACCGGTAGCGAAGCCTGGTGGCAGGAGCAACAATCTCAAGGCATTCCACGCATCGAGCCACAACCGGATGGCACCTGTCTGGTGACCTTCTTCTGGCGCGACCCGCAAGGCAGTGAAAAAGCATCGGTGACGCAGCGCGTGTGGATCAACATCACCGGCGTGACCGATCATCATCAAAAGCGTCCGCCACAATCACTGGTGCGCGTCACGGGGACTGATGTGTGGTACTGGCAAACTGCCCTTCCAGCCAACTGGCGCGGCAGCTACTGCCTGATGCCCGATGAGCATGCCACGGATTTCTCCGGCGAAGCCGACATGTACAACCTGCGTAACTGGTGGCGGGAAAAATTCCCCACGGCGAAGGCCGATCCGCTGAATAAACTGCGTAGCTGGGCCGGTGGACGCGGTATGGGCGTTTCTCCACTGCACTTGCCGCAGGCGCCGAATCAGCAAATCTGGCAATCGGTGGACGATGGCAGCGCGCCTGAGATATCTCTAGAACAATATCAGTGGGATAGCGCACTGTTAGGCAACAGCCGTAAGGTCTGGATTTACACCACCGGCGCGTCAGAACCCGCACAGCGTCCGCTGGCGATCCTGCTGGATGGGCAATTCTGGGCCAACCAAATGCCGATTGCTGGCCCGCTGCAACAGCTCACGGACAGCGGCAAATTGCCCGCCGCGGTCTATCTGTTTATCGACATCATTGACCGCGAACACCGCAGCCGGGAATTGCCCTGCAACCCGCAATTCTGGCAGGCCATGCAGCAGGAGTTACTGCCACAGGTCGCTGCATGGGCGCCGTATCGCCAGCAGGCAGACAGCACGCTGGTGGCCGGACAAAGCTTCGGTGGGCTGGCATCGGTGTTCGCCGCACTGCATTTCCCGGAGACTTTCGGCAACGCGCTGAGCCTCTCCGGGTCGTTCTGGTGGCCGGAACGTGGCAATCCGCACGGCTGGCTGTTACAGGCATTAGATGGCGGCTTAGCGCCCCAATACCCGCTACGTTTCTGGCTGGAAGCAGGCAAACGAGAAGGCCTGATTCTGCAAGCCAATCAACAATTAGAACAACAACTTACTGCTGCCGGTTACCAGGTGAATTATCAACCGGTTGAGGGCGGTCACGACGCGCTATGTTGGCGCGGTGGGCTGCTCGACGGTCTGCAAGCTCTGTGGCGCAATCCGACTTAAATTTCCTCACGCAGGACGCAAACCGGAGCAACGATGTCTGAATCTCTGATGAACAAAACCATGACTGACCAACACACTCTGCCGCTGGTGGCGGCACAGCCCGGCATCTGGATTGCCGATCAGCTGACTCAACACCACAACGCCTATGCCGTGGCGCACTTTGTTGAATTACAGGGTGCGATTAACAGCGCCTTGTTAGCACAAGCCATCGTGGCAGGCATGCAGGAAGCCGATACGCTCAACATGGCGTTTGGCGAAGTTGAAGGTGAAGCATTGCAATGGGCACAGCCGCAAACGTTCAGCGCACCGCAGATTGTGGATTTGCGCGATGAAGCCGATGCTGCCGCCAAAGCCCGCGCATTAATGCGTGAAGATATGAACGGTGATTTGCGCGTGTTGAGCGGGGCTAAACTGTGGCATCACTGCCTGTATCGCATTGGCGATCAGCACTGGTTCTGGTATCAGCGCTACCATCATTTGGTAGTGGATGGTTTCAGCTTTACCGCCATCACGCGCCGCATTGCCAACCTCTACAGCGCCGCCGTTCAGCAACAGGATGCCGAACCTACCCCGTTTATTCCGTTTAGCGAAGTGGTTGAAGAGTATCAGCGCTATCAGGAATCCTCATCCTTCACGCGTGACCGCGATTTCTGGCGGGAGAAAGGGGCCGCACTGCCCTCACCCGCGTCCCTGTCGCCGTTGCCACTGGCCGGGCAAAGCGCCACCACCGATATCCTGCGTCATAGCGTCACGCTCGATCGCGCCACTTTTCAGACCTTGGTCAACCAGCATCCGCAATCCAGCGCCGCTGATTTAGCCTTTGCCCTGGTTGCGCTGTGGCTCGCGCGACTCAGTGGTCAGAACGACTTCGCCGCCGGCTTCATCTTTATGCGACGCATTGGTTCTGCCGCACTGTGCGCTACGGGCCCGGTGATCAATGTGCTGCCGATGGCGGTGCATTACGATCCGACTCAACCAATCGCCGCGCTGGCAGCGCAACTGGCGGGTGAAGTGAAGAAAATGCGCCGCCACCAGCGCTATGATGCCGAGCAGGTACAGCGTGACCTCGGCCGATTGGGCGATGGCGATCCGCTGTACGGCCCAGTGATCAATCTCAAGATGTTTGATTACCAACTCGATTTTGCCGGCGTAGAGGGGATGACGCATCAGTTGGCCTCTGGCCCGGTACGCGATCTGGAGATCGCTATCTATATCAGTGAACAAGGTGAACTGACGCTGGAACTGCTGGCCAATGCGCAACGTTACAGCGAATCCACGCTGCACCGTCATACCAGCCGCTTTGACTTGCTGCTGAAGCAGCTTGCCGAGCAGCCGCTGCGCCCGTTGGGTGAACTTGATCTGCTGACCGTCGAAGAACATGCGCAAATTGCTGGCATTAATCAGACGGCACATCCTGTCCCCGCAGAAACCCTGGCTTCATTGCTGGCACAACAGGTTGAGCGTACTCCGGATGCGCCGGCGCTGGCGGATGTCGTGCATCAACTCAGCTACCGCGAAATGCAGCAGCAACTGTTCGCGCTGGCGGACGATCTGCGTGCCGCCGGTGTGCAGCGCGGCGATATCGTGGCGGTGGCGCTGCCCCGTTCGGTGCAGCTTTCATTGGCGCTTCAGGCGATTGTTTCGCTGGGTGCAGCCTATCTGCCACTTGATACCGGTTATCCTGACGAGCGTTTACAGCTGATGCTGGAAGACGCCGCACCGAAAACGTTGATTACCTCAGCTGAACTCAGCGCACGTTTCCAGGCCATCGCCACGGTTAATCAGCTGCATTTTGATGCGCTCTACGCCCACACGGATGCTCCGCAACCTGCCAGTGCGCCGACACCGCAGGGCGGGGCTTACATCATCTACACCTCGGGTTCAACGGGCCGTCCAAAAGGCGTGCTGGTGGGGCATGAGGCCATCGTCAATCGCCTGCTATGGATGCAGGATCGCTACCCGCTGCAAGCCGACGACGTGGTGCTACAGAAAACGCCGAGCAGCTTCGACGTCTCCGTATGGGAGTTCTTCTGGCCGCTGCTGGTCGGCGCGCAGTTGGTGATGGCTCCGCCTGAGGCGCACCGCGATCCTGAAGCGCTGCAGCAACTGTTTGCCCGCTACAAAGTCACCACCACGCATTTCGTACCCTCGATGCTGGCGGCCTTTGTCGCGGCCCTGGATACACCGGCCGCCATCGCCTGCTGTACCAGCTTGCGTAATGTTTTCTGCAGTGGTGAAGCCCTGCCGACCGATCTGTCACGCGAGTGGGAAAAGCTGACGCATGTACCGCTGCACAACCTGTATGGCCCAACCGAAGCAGCGGTGGATGTCAGCTGGTATCCGGCCTTTGGTGAGGCGCTGGCGGCAGTAGAAGGTGCCAGCGTGCCAATTGGTTTCCCGGTGTGGAATACCGGATTGCGTATTCTCGACGCACGCATGCAGCCAGTGCCACCGGGTGTCGCCGGTGATCTTTACCTCACTGGCGTACAGTTAGCGCATGGCTATCTCGGCCGTCCAGACCTGACAGCCAGCCGCTTTATCGCCGATCCTTTTGCCACAGGTGAGCGTATGTACCTCACTGGCGATGTTGCTCGTTGGCTGGAGAACGGCGCAGTGGAATACCTCGGCCGCAGCGATGATCAGCTGAAGATTCGCGGTCAGCGCATCGAACTTAATGAAATCGACCATGTGTTGAGTGCTCAGCCCGGCATTGAGCAGGCGGTGACGCATGCCGTGGTGTTGGGCGGCAGCGCGGCGCAAGGCGGTGATGCGCGTCAGTTGGTGGGTTACGTGATTGCCGCGCAACCTGTTGATGGTGAAGCACTGCGCGAAGCGTTGGCGCAACGTCTGCCCGCCCATATGGTGCCGGTGGCGATTGTGCAGCTTGATGCCTTCCCGCTCAGCAGCAATGGAAAACTGGATCGCAAAGCGCTGCCGTTACCGCAAAATGCGGCAGAGAGCATGGGACGCGAACCGCATGCCGGATTAGAAACCCAGTTGGCGCAAGCCTTCTGCCAGCTGCTGGCACGCGAAAGCGTCAGTGCGCAGGATGATTTCTTTGCCCTGGGCGGACACTCATTGCTGGCCATGCGCTTAGCCGCACAGCTGCGCCGTGAACTGCAACAGCCGGTGTCGGTGGGGCAGATTATGGTGGCCTCAACCGTGGAGAAACTGGCGCGTTTGCTCAGCGATGCGCATTCGCATCAGCAGGCGGGCTTTGAAGCCGTGCTGCCACTGCGTCAGAGCAACGGGCCAACGCTGTTCTGTTTCCATCCGGCATCTGGCTTTGCCTGGCAGTTTAGTATTCTGCAACGCTATCTTGATCAGCGCTGGTCGCTGGTGGGGATTCAGTCACCGGATACCGAAAGCCCGTTGAACCAGAGCGCGCATCTCGACGACGTATGTGAAGCCCACCTGCGCACGCTACGTGAGGTGCAACCGCACGGGCCTTACTACTTCCTGGGCTATTCTCTGGGCGGAACCCTGGCACAAGGCATCGCTGCACGTCTTGAAGCAGCGGGTGAAGAGGTGGCCTTCCTCGGCCTGCTCGACACCTGGCCGCCGGAAACGCAGAACTGGGATGAGAAACGCGGCGAGAACGTGCTGGATCCGGCCGTGCTGGACGAGGTGAATCGCGAGCGTGAGCAATTTATCGCGGCGCAGCGCCATCAGGCCGGGGAAGAGATGCGTGCGATGTTCGATACCATCGAAGCCAACTACGCCAGTTCAGTTCGCCTGCTGGCGACTGCGCGCAGCGCCCGTTTCAATGGTCGTGCCACGCTGTTCCTGGCTGAAAAAACGCAGCAGCCAGGCCAGGATGCACGTCGCGCCTGGGCACCGTATGTGGGTGAACTAGACGTATGGCCAATGGATTGTGCGCATGTGGAGATTATTTCGCCGCAGATGTTCGAGCAGATTGGGCCATTGTTACAGCGGATTTTGGGGTAATTGGCACCAGGTGCGCATCAATGCGAACCCTACACGTAGGGGCGGCATTGATGCCGCCCTGATTACCTGCCTCGCCCCAGCGGCACAATCATTGGCGTATGCGCCACCGGATCGTCCACAATCACGCAGCGCAAACCATACACCTGCTCAATCAATGCGGGCGTGACAATCTCCGCGGGCTTACCTTCGGCGATAATCTTGCCGTGACGCATGGCAATCAAATGCGTGGCGTAACGACAGGCGTGGTTCAGATCGTGCAACACCACCACCAGCGTACGACCATGCTGCTGATTCAACTCCTGCATCAACTCCAGCAGCTCAATCTGATGGGTGATATCCAGCCAGGTGGTCGGCTCGTCCAGCAGCAGCAGAGGCGTTTGCTGGGCCAGCACCATGGCAATCCACACGCGCTGACGTTGACCACCGGATAAAGTATCCACCGGCTGCTGCGCCAGATCGGCGACGCCGGTAGCGCGCATCGCCTGCTGTACCGCCTCTTCATCTTCAGTCCGCCAGCGCCCAAACAGCGGTTGGTGCGGATAGCGTCCACGCGCCACCAACTCCGTCACACTGATGCCCGCAGGCGCGTTGGAACTCTGCGGCAGCAGTCCTAACCGTCTTGCCACCTCTTTGGTGGGGTAGCGCGCAATCGCCTCACCGTCTAAATACACTTCGCCTTTTAGCGGAGCATTGAGACGGCTTAACGTACGTAATAACGTCGATTTACCACAGGCGTTGGGGCCGATAATCACCGTCAGCTCCCCTTCCGGGATCGCCACCGACAAATTTTCCGCCACCACTTTTTTGTCATAACCGAGCGTCAGGCCTTCGCCATACAGACGTGAAGGAATATCGATCATTGGCGTCGCGCCTCCCGCACCAGTAACGCAATCAGATAGAGTCCACCCAGGCTGACGGTGATCACGCCAACCGGTAATTGATAAGGCAGGAACAGATGCTGTGCGGCAAAATCTGCGGCAATCAGTAGCAATGCCCCACACAGTGATGCCAGCAGCAAAGCACCTTTCTCGCCGCCGCCCAGCCGGCGTGCAATCTGCGGAGCCAGTAACGCCACAAAGGAGATCGGTCCCACCAACGCCGTTGACGCTGCCGTCAACACCACGCCAATCAGCATCAGCCACATGCGGCTGCGCTCGACGGGCACGCCGAGGGCGCTGGCCGTGTCATCGCCCATCTCCAGCAGGCGCATCCGGCGCGTCAGCAACGCCATCAACAACAGTGACAACAACAGCACCACAATCACGGGCGGTGTTTTTGCCCAGGTGATGCCGTTCAGCGAACCCGCGCTCCATAAACCGGCACTCAGCGCCGATTCCAGTGAGGCACTGATAATGAGCCAGGCATTGAGCGCCATCAGTAACGCGCGCACGCTAATGCCAACAATAATCAGGCGGAAGGTTTCAACACCGTTGCGCCAGGCAAGCAGGTACACCAGCGCCGCAGTGCCGATCCCGCCCACCAGCGCCGCGCCAGTCATGGCCGCGATGCCCTGATTGAATAGCACCAACGCCACCAATACGCCGCTGTAGGCACCGGTGTTAAAGCCAAGAATATCCGGGCTGCCGAGGGGATTGCGCAGTAAAGACTGGAAAATGGCACCGCTCACGCCGAGGGCCGCGCCAATCAGCAGCGCCATCAGCACGCGCGGCAGTCGCCACTCCAGCACGATCAGCTTCACGTTGCTGGCTCCTTCCCCCAGCAGCACCTGCCAGAACTGTTCTGCGCCGATCGGTAATGCGCCGCGCGTCATTGCCAGATAAGCCAGCAGCAAGCAGGTCAGGGTCAACCACGTGGTATGCAGCAGAACACGGCGCGTCATAAGCCACCTCGCCCGAGTTGACGACGCACCAGCACAATCAGGACGGGAGCGCCCAGCATTGCGGTGACAATCGAGACACGCAGTTCACCTGCCACCAGCAAGCGGCCCAGAATATCCGCCGCCAGCAGCAGAACCGGGGTGATGATCGCTGTGGCCGGCAGCATCCAGCGGTGATCGTTACCCACCAGCCAGCGGGCAAAATGCGGTGTCATCAGACCGATAAAGGCAATCGGGCCCACTGCAGCCGTTGCCGCTCCGCACAACAGTGCGATAGCCAGCAACCCCAACAGCTGCGTACGCGCCACGCGCGTCCCGAGTGCCGTTGCCATATCACCGCCCATGCTCAAGCTGTTCAACGCCTGCGACAGACAAATCGCCATCACGCCACCGACGAGCACCGCCGGGAACAAAGTGCGCAGCACTTCAAAGTTGCGGATATCCAGTGAGCCGCTGTGCCAGAAACGCAGATGGTCATAAATATCAGGATTGAGTAGTGACAGGCCCGATGTCAGGCCATCCAGCACCGCGCCCAGCGCCACGCCAGCTAACGTCAGGCGCACCGGATTGACGCGCCCACCGCCAATCGCACCGGTCATCGCCACCAGCAGCGAGGCCAGTAACGCGCCGGCAAAAGCAAATCCGAGCCAGTCGAGCGGCGAATCGGCGCCAAACAGCGCAATGCCAATCACCACGGCAAAGCCGGCACCGGCATTCACCCCTAGAATGCCGGGATCGGCCAATGGATTACGCGTCAGGCTTTGCATCAAGGCCCCCGCCAGCCCCAGCGCCACCCCAGCGAGTAGCCCAGCCAGCGTTCGCGGCAAGCGCGCGTCGCGCACAATCACACACTCTGCGCTGTTACAGCTGGAGGTCAGCGAATGGTAGACATCGGTAAGCGGTATTGATTTGGCCCCCAGCATTAAGCTGAGCGCGATGAGGAGCATGAGCAGAATCCCTGAGCCTGCTAATGCACGGAACTGGCGCATCGTTCTAAACCTTCACTGTTCAACGTCGTCGCATGCGCAACGCAATTTGATAATGGTTATCGTTATTACTCGCGTTTGCCTATGTTACCATGACTCGCCTCGCGGACGATGAGGAAAATTGGTGCAAAAAGGCGAACATATGAACAAATCCTCCCACTTTATCGATCTCTCCTTGCTGAAAACCCATGCGGCATTTCGCTCGGTGTTTATTGCTCGATTTATCTCGATTGTTGCATTGGGGATGCTGGCCGTCGCGGTGCCGGTGCAAATTCAGCACATGACGCAATCACCGTTGCTGGTGGGATTAGCGGTGACGCTGGCCGCCTCGGGCATGTTTATCGGTCTGTTAACCGGTGGCGTGCTTGCCGATCGCTACGAACGTAAAAAGCTAATACTGATTGCCCGTTCAACCTGTGGTTTAGGTTTCATCGCTCTGGCGATAAATGCGGCGCTACCGCAGCCGTCGCTGATGGCGGTTTATCTGCTGGGATTCTGGGATGGCTTCTTCGGCGCGATTGGCGTCACCGCCTTACTGGCAGCCACACCCGCGCTGGTCGGTCGCGAAAACATTATGCAGGCTGGGGCGATCACCATGTTGACGGTCCGCTTTGGTTCGATTCTCTCCCCTGCGATTGCTGGACTGGTGATCGCGCACGGTGGCGTGGTGTGGAACTACGGTTTGGCCGCGTTCGGCACGCTGTTAACCGTGTTGACGCTGTTAAAGCTGCCGCAATTAGCGCCGCCGCCGCAGCCGCGTGAACATCCGTTGAAGTCACTTGCTGCAGGCATACAGTTCCTGTTTGCCAGCCCGATAGTCGGCATGGTGGCATTGATTGGTGCGCTGGTCACGCTCGCCAGTGCAATACGCGTGCTCTATCCAGCATTGGCTCCACACTGGTCAGTAAGCGCTAACCAATTTGGTATGCTCTATGCTGCCGTGCCCCTCGGAGCCGCAATTGGCGCTTTGACCAGTGGCAAACTTAAGCATGCCGCCCGGCCGGGCCAGCTGGTACTGGGGAGTGCTGTAGCGGCGTTTATCGCGCTGGGATTATTCAGCCTGATGCCCAACTTACTGCTGGCGCTGCTGTGTCTGGTGGCCTTTGGCTATTTCAGCGCTATCAATAGTTTGGTGCAGTACGCGATGATCCAGGCGCTGACGCCAGACCACTTACTGGGGCGTATTAACGGACTGTGGACGGCGCAAAACGTCACCGGTGATGCGATTGGCGCGGCAATGATTGGTGCGATGGGATCATGGTTGCTGCCGCCACAGGCTGCCGCAGTGTTTGGTTTTGCAGCAGCGCTGCTGGGCATCATGATGTGGTTTATGATGGGGCGGTTGCGTCGTTACCACGCGCCAGCCCCGGAGCTGGCGCAACCTTCATCATGATTTAACGAACAGTTTTTCCAGACGCGCCAGCAGATTGCTGGCGCTGTAGTAATCCAGACGGAACGAATCGACACCCAGCGGGAAGACCTGTTTCTGAGTCACCGCTGAATTTTGCGCCAGGAACGGATTACTCAGCACTGACTGCGTGGTTTTCTCGTCAGCGGCGAACAGCAGGAACGTCTTGCCCGTCAGGCCACTGCTCACGTTTTCGCCCGACAGCTGAATGATGTCTTTACGCTGGCCCATACTGTGGCCTTGTTGAATGGAGGCAGGCGGTTCGGCGAGGGTGAAACCCAGCTGTTCTAACAGCTTGCCCTGTGCCGATTCTGCGGTCCATACGTTGACGGCACGACCATCGCCGTTCCACACCATCGCAGAGACCGGTTGTGGCGGCAACGTGATGGCTTTCTTTAAGGCCGCTTCACGGTCGTCAAACGCTTTAACACGCTGTGCGGCCTGAGCTTCATGGCCGGTCGCCTGACCAAGCAGCGTCACCACATCCTGCCAGCTTTTGTCGTCGTAATTGACCACCAAGGTTGGCGCGATAGCGGAAAGCTGGCTGGCAAGTTTGATCGCCGAGTCGTTGCCAGTCGCGCTGACCAGAATCAGATCCGGCGCTTCAGCCGCCACGGCTTCGGCGCTGGGTTCACCAATATAGAGACGTTTAAGATGGCGCTGTTTCGCCACATCGCCCCACTGGCGGAAAAAGCCCTGATCGTCAGCAAGGCGGCTGTTGGGAGCGGTCGCGCCGGAGGCAATAACCGGTGCATCAATCGCCAGCAGCGAGCCGGTGAGCGTCACGCTGGTTGACACAATCCGCTGCGGTTCTTTGTTTAAGGTAATTGAACCATTGACACCCTGAATGGTGCGCGGCCATCCCTGTTCGGCGTTAGCAAGCCCTGTGAAAGTCTGGAAAATAAACAACAGGGCAGACAGGCCCCATAAACCGCATTTATTCATAAGTTTTGGTCCACCTTTTAGCTTATTGCACGGCTTGGCGTTACCTTCCGATTACGCCTAAACATGCGGGAAATCCCGCGAATGGATTGACTCTTTTGTCCAATCGACGTAGGTTACAGGCCCATAATAAAAATGATAATCATTCTTAATAATCTTATCATTTATAGGTGAAAATTATGGTGGAATCATCCATGTTTGAAAATGCCTTATTGAAGGATTTTTCCGCGTTATGCCGTGGGTTCCTTTTTACCTCGCCCTGGCGCAGCCTCGCAACTCAGGGGTGTTATACCACCATCACTGCGCCCGTTGCTGATGCGGCGCTGTTGCAGGGGGATTTTCAACAACAGTTGCGGCAGCATTTCGCGGCGGCTAAAAAACAGGGGATCGACAATCCGATTTTGGTCGGCGCGATCCCGTTTGATGTCAGCCAACCCGCTGCGCTGTTTATCCCTGAGTCTTACCAGACGTTTAACCGCGCCGATCTGCAAAATGCCTTACCCTCAGCCGTGAGTGAACTGCCACAGGTGCGTCGCCGTATGGCGGTGCCCGACCACGATGTCTTCACCCAAATGGTGGCGGATGCCGTATCAGCAACCCAGCGTGGTGATCTCGATAAAGTGGTGCTGTCGCGTTTGATGGATATCGTCACCGAACAACCGGTCGATACTGCCGCACTGATGCAGCGCGTGATTGCCCAGAACCCCAACAGCTATCACTTCCATCTGCCGCTGCCGCAAGGCGGAGCACTGGTGGGCGCCAGCCCAGAACTAATGCTGCGTAAACAGGGGCGTGATTTTAGCTCATGTCCACTGGCGGGTTCTGCTCGCCGTCATCATGACGATAGCCAGCAAGATCGTGCGGCGGGCAATACGCTGATGGACTCTGGCAAAGATCGTCACGAACACAAGCTGGTCACCGATGCGATGCGTGACACACTGCAGCCGCGTAGCCGACTATTATCGGTGCCGACCGTGCCCTCACTGATCACCACCGCGACCTTATGGCACCTCGCGACGCAAATCGACGGCGAAGTGCAGGATGAGCGTGAGAATGCGCTGTCGCTTGCCTGCTTGTTGCACCCCACGCCAGCCTTGAGTGGCTTCCCACACCAGCGTGCCCAACAGCTGATTCAGCAGTTGGAACCTTTTGATCGTCAACTGTTTGGCGGCATCGTCGGCTGGTGTGACAGTGAAGGTAATGGCGAGTGGGTGGTGACGATTCGTTGCGGCACGGTGCACGGTGCGCGGGTACGTCTGTTTGCCGGAGCCGGCATCGTGGCCGACTCCCAACCTGAATCAGAATGGCGCGAAACCGGCGTGAAGCTGGACACCATGTTGCGCGCATTTGGACTGCAATAAAGGAAAGATGATGAGCATTCCCTATACCCGTTGGCCAGATGACTTAGCCACACGCTACCGCGAAAAAGGCTATTGGCTCGATGTCCCCATGACCGACATTTTGGCGCGTCACAAAGACAACGATGCGATTGCGGTCATCGACGGTGACCGTCAGATCAGCTATCGCCAACTGGATACGTTGAGCGACAACCTCGCGGCGGCCTTACTGCGCCGTGGTTTGCAACAGGGCGACACCGCATTAGTCCAGCTGGGCAACGTTGCGGAGTTCTATGTCACGGTCTTCGCCTTGTTTAAGCTCGGTGTGGCGTCTGTGTTCGCGCTGTATAGCCATCAGCGTACTGAACTCACCGCCTACGCATCACAGATTCAACCCAAGCTGCTGATTGCCGATCGCAGCCATGCACTGTTTGCCGACGATAATTTTATCGGCGCACTCTGTGCTGCGCAGCCTTCACTTCAGCAGGTGATCCTGCGTAACGATAATCAGCCAGAAAATACCCTTGAAGCGTTGATGGCCGAAGAAGCGGGCGATTATCTGGCCACGCCAACCGCAGCCGATGAAGTGGCATTTTTCCAGCTCTCAGGTGGTAGCACTGGCACGCCGAAGTTGATTCCGCGCACGCATAACGACTACTACTACAGTATTCGTGCCAGCGACGATATCTGCGAAGTCACGGCTGATACGCGCTATTTGATTGCCCTGCCTGCACCACACAACTTTGCGATGAGTTCGCCTGGGTCACTCGGCGTGTTCTATGCAGGTGGTCAGGTGATCCTCGCCGCCGATCCCAGCGCGACACTCTGTTTCCCGTTGATTGAGCAACATAAGGTGACCGATACCGGTTTAGTGCCACCCGCCGTCAGCCTGTGGCTGCAAGCCATTCAGGAATGGGGCAGCAACAAGCAGCTGGCATCACTGCAACGTATTCAGGTGGGGGGTGCTAAATTAGGTGAGACTCTGGCGCGTCGCATTCAGACCGAAATTGGCTGCCGGTTACAGCAGGTGTTTGGCATGGCAGAGGGCCTGGTGAATTACACCCGCTTTGGCGATGACGAGCAAACCATTCTGACCACGCAGGGCCGCCCTATTTCTGAAGACGATGAAGTCTGGGTAGCCGATGAACAGGGTAATCCACTGCCCACCGGCAGTATCGGACGCCTGATGACGCGAGGCCCTTATACCTTCCGCGGCTACTACAATAGCCCGGAGCATAACGCCTCCAGCTTCGATGCCAACGGGTTTTACTGCTCCGGCGATCTCATCGAGATCAATGCCCAAGGCTACATTACCGTTCAGGGCCGCGAGAAAGATCAGATCAACCGTGGTGGCGAAAAGATCGCGGCAGAAGAGATCGAAAACCTGCTGCAACGTCATCCTGATGTGATCCACGCTGCGCTGGTGTCGATGAATGATGAACTGATGGGCGAAAAGAGCTGCGCCTTTATTGTCGCCAGCCAGCCGATCAAAGCGGTGGCACTTCGCCGCCATTTGCGTGAACTTGGCGTGGCCGAGTTTAAGTTACCCGATCGTATTACCTGCGTAGATGCCCTGCCGCTGACCCCCGTCGGCAAGGTGGATAAAAAACGTTTACGCCAACAGCTTGCTGACCAACAAGCGCAAGCCTGACCTGTTCCGGAGATTGTAATGGCTATTCCAAAACTGAATTCTTACGCGCTGCCAGCGGCAGCTGAACTGCCAACCAACAAGGTGAAATGGACCGTTGAGCCGCAGCGTGCTGCTTTACTCATCCATGATATGCAGGCTTACTTCCTGAACTTTTGGGGTGAGAACAGCCCGCTGATCGATCAAGTGGTCGAGAATATCGCTCGCCTGCGCGCCTACTGCAAAGCGCAGGGCATTCCGGTGTTTTACACCGCACAGCCGAACGAACAGAGTGATGCCGATCGCGCGCTGCTCAACGACATGTGGGGACCTGGCCTGAATAAACACCCAGAGCAGCAGAAGATCGTGGATGCACTGGCACCGGATCAGGACGATCAGGTCCTGACAAAATGGCGCTACAGCGCCTTTGTGCGCTCACCGCTGGAGTCGATCCTGCAAGAGATGGGCCGCGATCAGCTGATCATTACCGGCGTCTATGCCCATATCGGCTGCCTGACTACGGCGACGGATGCCTTCATGCGTAACATCCAGCCGTTTATGGTGGCGGATGCGCTGGCCGACTTCAGCCGTGAAGAGCATATGATGGCGCTGACTTATACCGCAGGACGCAGCGGTAAAGTGGTGATGACCGCCGATCTGATGCCGCTTCCGTTGAGCAAAGATGACCTGCGCGCACTGATCCTGCCACTGCTGGAAGATGACGATGTGCCAGAAGATGACGAAAACCTAATCGATTACGGTCTTGATTCCGTGCGTGTGATGGCGCTGGCCGCCCGCTGGCGCCAGGTCCATAACGATATCGATTTCGTCAGTCTGGCGAAAAACCCGAGCATCGATGGTTGGTGGGCGCTGCTGTCACGGGTGCCGAACAAATGAGTGCTTCCTTCGATTTCAGCGGAAAGATCGTTTGGGTAACCGGCGCGGGTAAAGGGATTGGCTACCACACCGCACTGGCATTCCATCAGGCTGGTGCACAGGTGATCGGCTTCGATCTGCGTTTCGATCAAGCGGATTATCCGTTTACCACTCAGGTGATGGATGTCGCGAATGCAGCGGAAGTCAAAGCCGTGTGCCAGCGCCTGCTGGCCGATCAGCCACATCTTGACGTGTTAGTGAACGGTGCGGGGATTCTGCGCATCGGTAGCACCGAAGAGTTGGCGTTTGAAGACTGGCAAGCCTGCCTGGCCGTCAATGCCGGTGGTGCCTTCAACATGTTCCAGCAGACGTTGCCGGTATTCCGTCAGCAGCGCGCGGGCGCCATCGTGACCATTGCCTCTAACGCGGCGCATGCGCCACGTTTAGGCATGTCGGCGTATGGCGCTTCTAAAGCGGCGCTGCGCAGCCTGTGCCTCACCGTCGGCCTGGAAATGGCACCGCTGGGCGTCCGCTGCAACATTGTCTCGCCAGGCTCTACTGACACCGATATGCAGCGCAGCTTGTGGCATACGCCGGAAGCCGAACAAGAGATGATCAATGGCTTCCAGGATCAGTACAAGCTGGGGATCCCACTGCGTAAAATCGCCAAACCACAAGAGATCGTGAACAACATCCTGTTCCTGGCCTCGGATCTTGCCAGCCACGTGGTGCTGCAGGATATTGTGGTCGACGGTGGCGCAACGCTGGGATCCTGACATGGCAATCTGGAAAAAAACGATCGATCTGTCCACGTTAAATACGCTGGGCGATAACTCGCTGGTAGCACACGTCGGTATTGTGTTCACGGTGATCGGCGACGATTACCTTGAAGCCACCATGCCGGTGGATGCCCGCACACAGCAGCCATTTGGTCTGTTGCACGGCGGTGCGTCGGTGGTGCTGGCAGAGTCAATGGGATCGATTGCGGGTTATCTGAGCGTGGAAGAAGGTAAAAGCGTGGTAGGGATCGAGGTCAGTGCCAGTCATCATCGCGCGGTGAGCAGCGGTGAAGTGCGGGGCATTTGCCGCCCCCTGCATTTGGGCGCACGCAATCAGAGCTGGGAGATTGAGATCCGCAATGGTCGCGATCAGCTGTGCTGTACGTCACGCCTGACGGTGGCGGTGTTGGGGTAGTCCTGAGTGGTCGGATGCCCTCACCCTAACCCTCTCCCACGGGGAGAGGGGATGGATCGAGCGCAGTAGCAGATGATTACACACACAGCACCCATCATAAAAAAGCGGCCATCTGGCCGCTTTTTTACTGTGCGATTAACGCTGGTAAATGATTTCGACGCCTTCGTCGTCCTCTTCGTCCCAGTCGTCATCCCAGTCTTCGTCTTCTTCCACTTCCTGAGCGTTTTCCATGGCTTCACGGTGATAGTCATCCCACATGAAGGCCACTTTCTCCGGCTCTTTGGCTTCTTCTTCGGCTTCTTTCGGGTTCTCAATGATGAAGGTCATCACATCCCAGCAAAGATCTTTCACGCCATCATGGCTGGCCGCAGAAATCAGATAGTATTTATCTTCCCAGCCTAATGCTTCCACAACCGCTTTAGCGCGGGTTTCCGCTTCTTCAGGGCTCAGTAGGTCACATTTGTTAAACACCAGCCAGCGAGGCTTCTGGAACAGCTTAGCGCTGTATTTCTCCAGCTCACCCAGAATGATGCGGGCGTTTTCCACCGGATCAGATTCATCGATTGGCGCGAGGTCGATCAGGTGCAGCAATACGCGGCAGCGCTCAAGGTGCTTCAGGAAGCGAATGCCGAGACCTGCACCATCCGCAGCGCCTTCAATCAGACCAGGGATGTCGGCCACCACAAAGCTCTTTTCGCTGTCCATACGCACAACGCCAAGGCTTGGGACCAGCGTAGTGAACGGATAATCCGCCACTTTAGGTTTGGCCGCCGAAACAGAACGAATAAAGGTCGATTTACCCGCATTTGGCAAACCGAGCATACCCACGTCGGCCAGCAGCATCAGCTCCAGCTGCAGGTCACGTTTCTCACCCGGGGTACCCATGGTCTTTTGACGCGGGCTACGGTTCACCGAAGATTTGAAACGGGTGTTACCGAGGCCGTGCCAGCCGCCTTTAGCAACCATCAGCTTCTGCTCATGGCGCGTCATATCACCCAGCGTTTCGCCGGTGCCCTGGTCAATGACACGTGTGCCGACCGGGACTTTAACGATGATATCTTTTCCGCGTTTACCGGTGCAGTCACGGCTCTGACCATTCTGGCCACGTTCGGCTCGGAAAGATTTCTCGAAGCGATAATCGATCAGGGTGTTAAGGTTTTCATCGGCGAGCAGATAAACGTCACCGCCGTCACCGCCGTCGCCGCCATCCGGGCCGCCACGAGGAATGTATTTTTCGCGGCGGAAGCTGACGCAACCATTACCGCCGTCACCTGCCACCGCAAGGATCGTCGCTTCATCAACAAACTTCATTTTCTTTCTCCGTCACGCTGTCGTTCGCAGCAGTTATGGCGCTACAAACGGGTCCGCCAGGGTCTTCTGCGCTGACCGGCGGCGGATAATACAAGATAGGCAAAACCATGTGTACAGTAATTGTACAGCAAACTGCGCGGTAAGGTCAGAGGGAATCCCGCAACCTGCGGCAGAATGTAAAAAGCCCCGCAAAGCTGCGGGGCCTTCCATTCGTGTGTTCAGACGTTAACCGTCTGCGGCACAACAACCTTATTCAGCAACGATGCTGATGTACTTACGGTTGTTTGGACCTTTAACTTCGAATTGTACTTTGCCGTCTGCGGTAGCAAACAGGGTGTGGTCACGACCACAACCTACATTGGTACCTGCGTGGAATTTAGTGCCACGCTGACGAACGATGATGCTACCTGCCAGAACAGATTCACCACCGAAACGCTTAACACCCAGACGTTTTGCATTGGAGTCGCGACCGTTACGAGTCGAGCCACCAGCCTTTTTATGTGCCATTTGTCAGATCTCCTCTTACGCGCCGATCACAGTGATTTTCACATCAGTGAACCACTGACGGTGACCAGCTTGCTTACGGTAGTGTTTACGACGACGAAACTTAACGATCTTAATTTTCTCGCCACGACCGTGAGCAACAACTTCTGCCTTGATCACACCGCCTGATACCAGTGGCGCGCCGATTTTCACGTCTTCGCCATTTGCAATCATCAGAACCTGGTCGAACTCAATAGTTTCGCCGGTTGCGATGTCCAGCTTTTCCAAGCGAACGGTCTGACCTTCGCTTACTCGGTGTTGTTTACCACCACTTTGGAAAACCGCGTACATATAAAACTCCGCTTCTGCGCATGCCTTTCTATTCATCAGGCGGCGCGATAAATATTCACAATAGGGCGCGAATTCTACGCAAATCTCCAGGAGAAGACAAGAGCACTTTGCACTCTCTTGCAGAAAAAAAGCGCAGAACGAATGCAAATGTTTCTAAGCCCGATTTTTCAAGTACAATCAGTAACAGATTACCTGAACTCACGCTGTGTAAAAGCGCTTACCATGCAAAAAACGAGTCAAAGCTGAACAGACGAATGAACTTAGAACAGATTAATGAATTAACCGCCCAGGACATGGCGGCCGTCAACCAGACCATCCTCGACCAGCTGAATTCGGAAGTCTCACTGATCAATCAGTTGGGCTATTACATCATCAGCGGGGGTGGCAAACGCATCCGTCCGATGATCGCTGTGCTGTCTGCACGCGCGCTGAATTATCAAGGATCGCTGCATATCACCAACGCGGCGCTGATCGAATTTATCCATACCGCCACGTTGCTACATGACGATGTGGTGGATGAATCCGATATGCGCCGTGGCAAAGCCACCGCTAACGCTGCGTTCGGTAACGCCGCCAGCGTGCTGGTCGGCGATTTTATTTACACCCGCGCTTTCCAGATGATGACCAGCATGGGATCGTTAAAGATCCTCGCGCTGATGTCTGAAGCGGTTAACGTGATCGCGGAAGGCGAAGTGCTGCAGTTAATGAACTGCAACGATCCTGATATCACCGAAGAGAGCTACATGCGCGTGATATACAGTAAAACCGCGCGCCTGTTTGAAGCGGCATCACAAGCCTCAGCGATTCTGGCCGAAGCCACGCCTCAGCAAGAAAAAGCGCTTCAGGATTATGGACGCTATCTGGGCACCGCTTTCCAGTTAATTGACGATTTACTCGATTACAGTGCCGACGGCGAAACCCTGGGAAAAAACACGGGCGATGACCTGAGCGAAGGCAAACCCACGCTGCCACTGTTACATGCGATGCATAACGGCACGCCTGAGCAGGCACAGATGATCCGTAAGGCGATTGAAGAAGGCAATGGCCGTCATTTGCTGGAGCCCGTTTTGGCCGCCATGCAGCAGACCGGTTCGCTGGAATGGACGCGCAGACGTGCAGAAGAGGAAGCGGACAAAGCTATCGCTGCCCTGCAAGCGCTGCCAGAAACACCTTGGCGCAGCGCGCTCGAGGCCTTGGCTCACATGTCGGTACAGCGCGATTTCTGATGATCACAGCGGGGTGTCACAGCCCCGTTAATCTTCCCCCTTCCCTGTTTTTTCCTGCCCTCCCCTTACATTTGTTGCAGTACATTTGCGAAACAATGCGCAGTTTCATGTTGCTGCATGACATTTACTGGAAACTTACGGAAATTATTTGCTATAAACACTCTGTTTTTTCCAAATATCTCTGTAATGGAAGCGCAAATGCGGCAGAGATAAGTCATAACATGGACAAGGAGCAGAAGGTTATGAAAGCAAGGAAACAGGATTGGCACCCGGCAGATATCATCGCGGCACTGCGTAAGAAAGGCACTTCAATGGCCGAACTGTCGCGTAATTCAGGGCTTAACTCTTCGACACTGTCGAACGCGTTATCCCGGCCCTGGCCCAAGGGAGAATGGCTGATCGCCAATGAGATCGGCGTCCATCCTGCAGAGATCTGGCCCAGTCGCTACTACGATCCCGTCACTTCACGCCTGTTGGATCGCAAGAAGCGCATACGATCCATCAAGGATCCTCACGATATTTGAGATCCCTAAAACAAAAAAACCAGCCACGTGACCGTGACTGGTTTCTACTCAAGCCGTTGGCTTACATCATTCGCCGCTGACGCGCTCGATATTTGCGCCCATGGCTTTCAGCTTATCTTCGATATGCTCATAACCGCGGTCGATGTGATAAATACGATCAACCAGCGTAGAACCCTCGGCGATACAACCTGCCAGTACCAGGCTCGCTGAAGCACGCAAATCGGTCGCCATCACCTGTGCGCCCGACAGGGTTTCAACCCCATGGCAAATCGCAGTGTTGCTTTCGATTTCCGCATGTCCGCCCATACGAATCAGCTCAGGGATGTGCATGAAACGGTTTTCGAAGATGGTTTCCGTGATCACACCGGTCCCTTCCGCCACCATGTTCAGCAAGGTGAACTGTGCCTGCATGTCAGTTGGGAAGCCCGGATGTGGCGCCGTGCGGATGTTAACCGCTTTCGGGCGCTTGCCGTGCATGTCGAGGCTGATCCAGTCTTCACCGGTTTCGATCTCCGCACCGGCATCACGCAGTTTAGCCAGCACTGCATCCAGGGTATCGGGCTGCGCTTTATGGCAAATCACCTTGCCACGTGAGATCGCTGCCGCCACCAGGAAGGTACCGGTTTCGATACGGTCTGGCAGTACGCGGTACACACCGCCACCCAGGCGCTCAACGCCCTCGATGGTGATTTTATCGGTGCCCGCACCACTGATTTTTGCGCCCAGCGTGTTGAGGAAGTTTGCCGTATCGACAATCTCTGGCTCGCGCGCGGCATTCTCAATGATGGTGATGCCCGTCGCCAACGTGGCTGCACTCATAATGGTCACAGTCGCGCCTACGCTGACTTTATCCATCACAATGTGCGCGCCCTTCAGACGGCCATTAACGGAAGCTTTGACGTAACCTTCTTCCAGTTTAATTTCCGCACCCAGCTGCTCAAGGCCAGTAATATGCAGATCAACCGGACGTGCGCCAATCGCACAGCCGCCAGGCAGTGAAACCTGCCCCTGACCAAAACGCGCAACCAGTGGGCCCAGCGCCCAAATCGAGGCGCGCATGGTTTTCACCAGGTCATAAGGCGCGCTGAAGACATTAACTTCGCGAGCATCAACATGAACCGAACCATTACGTTCCACGCGTGCGCCCAGCAGGCTCAGCAGCTTCATGGTGGTATCGATATCACGCAGCTTCGGCACGTTCTGAATCTCTACCGGCTCTTCTGCCAGCAGCGCAGCAAACAGAATCGGCAGCGCAGCATTCTTCGCCCCGGAAATGGTCACTTCACCACTTAAACGGGTGGGGCCTTGCACACGAAATTTGTCCATTAACGGCTCTCAATTATCTATCAACAAAACAGCCCGTGCGACGCTTAGAAACCGTTAAGTTTACGGTCACGCGCCCACTCAGCTGGGGTATAAGTTTTAATGGAAACCGCATGAATACGGTTATCCGCAATGTATTCCATCAGCGGCGCATACACAGCCTGCTGTTTCTTCACACGGCTCAATTCACCGAACATCTCACCGACCGCGATCACCTGAAAATGGCTGCCATCGTTGCTGAGTACGTGTACTTCATCTAATGCTAATGCCTGCATCAGCACGGCCTGAACTTCACTATTTTCCATCGCTCATTGCTTCACTTAATAATAATAAGGCGGATATCTTAGAGGAAAGCGCCAGACTCTTAAATACGCAAAAGCCCCCGAAAATACCAGGGGCTTTAACGCTTTAAGACAAAATCAGGCGATTTTTTCCGCAGAAACAATAATCTGCTGCAAGTTATACAGCGTGATTAATGACTGGAGTTTGTCGTTGATACCGGTGAAAACCGGTGCACTGCCTTGCGCTCGCGCAATTTCACGCAGATGAACCAACAGCGCTAAACCGGCTGAATCGACACGTTTCAACCCGGCAACATCAATGGTGGCGATATCGACCATCGCGGTGTCACGCTCCTGCCATAGTGCCAGTAACGTGTCACGATCCAGCTTGCCGCTTAAGGCCAGCGTGCTGGCAGAACGCTGCCAGCGTAACGGTTCACTCATTATTGCTGTTTATCCAGGGTAATGGGTTGAGCGGCATAGGTTTTCAACTGCGCGGTCAAACCGTCGATGCCTTTGGTGCGCAGTAAATCACTCCACTCATTTTGCTTGGTGGTGATCATACTGATGCCTTCGGCCACCATGTCATAAGCCTGCCAGTTACCGGTTTGGCTATTTTTACGCCACTGGAAATCCAGGCGCACAGGTGGGCGTCCGTTAGGATCAAGGATGGTAACGCGAATCGCCACGATGTTGGCATCGCCAATTGGCTGTGGTTGCTGAATCTGGTAGGTCTGCCCATGATAGAGCGCCAGCGCCTGACCGTATGCCTGTGCCAAATAGTCACCGAAAGCAGTGAAGTAGGCCTCACGTTGTGCTGGGGTCGCTTCGCGGTAATAACGACCCAGCACTAAAGCACCGGCATATTTGATTTGTACATACGGCAGTAACTCCTGACGCACCACTTCGCGCAGATAGTTCGGGTCCTGCTTAATCTTAGGCTGTTCGTTTTTCAGGCGGGTAAAGGTTTTCGCCGCCGCGTCGTTCATTTGCTTGTAAGGATCGCTCTGATCCGCCGCATTCGCCGCCAGGGGCACAATGGCCAGCATGGCAATCATCAGAAATCGTTTAAACATCGTGTTTACCCTCTCTTATTCCGTGGTAGCAGGTGCTGCTGAAGCAGGAGCACTCTCCGTGTCCTGCTTTTGGTTATCGTTTTTATTGTCGCCGCTCTTATAGAGGAACTGACCGATCAAATCTTCCAGCACCAGTGCAGATTTGGTATCGCGCAGGGTACCGCCATCTTTGAGCATGGATGAACCGAGTTCAGGATCGTCAAAACCTAAATTTAACGCAAGGAACTGCTCACCGAGCAAGCCTTGTGTGCGGATCGCCAGCGAACTGGTATCAGGAATTTTATCGGCATAGGCATCGCTGATATCCATGGTGACACGCGGCGATAAGGTTTTATCATCCAGCGAAATATCCGTGACGCGGCCAATCACCACGCCGCCTATTTTCACCGGCGAGCTGACTTTCAGGCCGCCGATATTGTCGAAGGTCGCGTAGAGCTTCCAGGTCGGTTCGGTGCCGAGTGACTTAAGATCGGCCACGCGCAGACTCAGGAACAGCAGCGCAATCAGTGCCGCCAGCATAAAGACGCCTACCCAGATTTCGTTTTTCTTGCTTTGCATTGCATCAATTCCCAAACATCAGTGCTGTCAGCACAAAATCCAAACCGAGTACCGCTAATGAAGCATGCACTACGGTGCGCGTTGTCGCCCGACTGATCCCTTCGGAAGTCGGGATGGCGTCATAGCCATTGAACAGCGCAATCCAGGTTACCGTGACGGCAAAGACCGCGCTTTTGATTATGCAGTTGATGACATCGCTGCGGAAATCCACCGCATTCTGCATCGCAGACCAGAAGAAGCCCGGATCGATGCCCTTCCAGCTCACGCCCACCAGCGCCCCGCCAGCGATGCCCACCGCCGTGAAAATGAGCGTGAGCAGCGGCATGCTGATAAAGCCGGCCCAGAAACGCGGTGACACCACACGGCGCAGCGGATCAACCGCCATCATTTCCATACTGGAGAGCTGTTCAGTGGCTTTCATCAGACCAATTTCTGCGGTTAACGCTGAACCCGCCCGTCCGGCAAACAGCAAGGCCGTCACCACCGGGCCAAGTTCACGTAACAACGAAAGCGAAACCAGCATGCCAAGACTGGTCTCGGCGCTGTAGGTGGTGAGTACCAGGTAGCCTTGCAAACCTAGCACCATGCCAATAAACAAGCCGGAAACCACAATGATCAGCAGTGAGAGCACGCCGACGCTGTACAACTGTTTCACCAGTAATGGCGCGTGCCGACGAAAAGCCGGTTTCCCCACCAGCGCGTGAAACAGCATCAAGCCTGCACGGCCAAACGCCGCACAAGTGTTAATTCCCTGTCGTCCGAGTGACGCCAGTGCCTTTAGCAACATCAGTTTAGGTTCTCCCTGCGCGGGTCAGATCGCTGAGGTAATCCCCGGCAGCGAAGCGGAATGGCACTGGGCCATCCGCATGACCCTCAATAAACTGGCGCACGCGCGGATCGGCATTTTCCCGAAGTTCCGGCGCACTGCCCTGGGCAATAATTTTTTGCCCGGCAACAATATAGGCATGATCGGCAATGCTCAAGACCTCTGGCACGTCGTGTGAAACCACGATGCAGGTCACGCCTAACGCATGATTCAACTCATCGATCAATTTAACCAGTACGCCCATGGTAATCGGATCCTGGCCAACAAAGGGCTCATCGAACATGATGAGATCCGGTTCCAGTGCGATAGATCGCGCTAACGCCGCGCGGCGTGCCATACCGCCTGACAGCTCAGCGGGCATTAATTTGGCTGCGCCACGCAGGCCCACCGCCTCAAGCTTCATCATTACCGTACTGTGCAGTAATTCTGGGGGTAACTGCGTGTGCTCACGCAGCGGCCAGGCGACGTTATCAAAGACGTTGAGATCGGTGAAAAGTGCCCCCGACTGAAACAACATGCTCATCTTTTTACGCACTTCATACAATTTCGTGCGGGAAAGCGTCGGGATGTTCTGATCGCGGAACCAGATCTCACCTTTGTCCGGCTGCAACTGCCCGCCAATCAGGCGCAACAGCGTGGTTTTACCAATGCCGGACGGCCCCATAATCGCAGTCACTTTACCTGCGGGCACCGTGAGCGAGATGTCGTCGAAGATGACACGATCTCCGCGCGTAAAGCTGACGCCACGAACCTCAACCAGATTCGTTTGCTGCTGGACCATCATTACCTCTTTATGCGGATCGGGCGTTATCAAAGTCGTGGATGGTAGCCTGGTAGGCCACAATGCACGATAGTTTTACAGAAACTTACCCGTTAGGTGTGGCGAAAACGGCCTTAAAATTTACTTTTGCCTCTCAGACAGTCAAAATCAGCGCCTGTTTCCGCGCGCGCAATGTTTTTACCTGTCGGACAAGGTTTGCCGACACACATATCCATCAAGGATTTTTCATGTTCGTAGCCACTGCCCTGCTGTTTATTGGATTGATTTTACTGGCTTACGGCGCTGACCGTCTGGTATTCAGTGCCGCGATCCTGTGTCGATCCTTCGGCATCCCACCGTTAATCATCGGCATGACGGTAGTGAGCATTGGCACATCGTTACCCGAATTGATCGTCTCCTTCTCGGCAGCACAACACGGTCAGATGGACTTAGCGGTGGGCACTGCCCTCGGCTCAAACATCACCAATATCCTGTTAATACTCGGCGGTGCGGCACTTTTGCACCCTTTGACGGTGCATTCCAATCTGATTCGCCGCGAACTCCCCTTGATGCTACTGGTCTCACTGCTAAGCGGCATCATGCTGTTTGATAATCATCTTAGTCGACTGGATGGGGCAGCACTGCTGCTTATCGCGCTGGGCTATTTGGTGATTGCGATTCGCATCGCCCGCCGCGCGGAGCGTGATAACAACGATACGTTAACGCGTGAGCAACTGGCTGAACTCCCGCGCGATGAAGTCGGCAATACCGTGGCCTTTCTGTGGCTGGCGGTGGCACTGATAATTTTACCGATGTCGACCCGTATGGTGATCGACAATGCCACCGTGTTTGCCGACTACTTTGGTGTCAGTGAGCTGGTGATGGGTCTGACGCTGATTGCGGTGGGCACCAGCTTGCCAGAGCTCGCCACCGTCGTGGCAGGCGCACTAAAAGGTGAAGACGATATCGCCATCGGTAACCTGATTGGCGCGAACATTTTTAATCTGGCGATCGTACTGGGCCTGCCTGCACTGATTCATCCCGGCAGCATTGATGCGCATGCTTTTGCGCGGGATTACTGGGTGATGCTGGGCGTGAGCGTGCTGTTCGCCCTGCTCTGCCTGCTGCGCAAGCGCCGTATTGGTCGTGTGGCCGGCACGCTTCTGTTAGGTGGATTTATCGCGTGGGTGCTGTGGCTGTGGCTCAGCCCTGCGCTTATCTCAAGTTATTAAGGACGGACTGACCATGTCACATCAGCAACCGGATTTTGATTACCAGCAGGCGGGCAAAGCGGTTCTGCGCATCGAACGTGAAGGACTTGAGCAACTCGATCAGTATATTAACGCCGACTTTAGCCGCGCCTGCGAGATGATTATTGCCTGCCGCGGTAAAGTGGTGGTGATGGGAATGGGTAAATCCGGGCATATTGGTGCGAAAATGGCGGCAACCTTCGCCAGTACCGGCACCTCGTCGTTCTTTGTTCACCCAGGTGAGGCCAGCCATGGTGACCTCGGGATGGTCACACCAAATGATGTGGTGATTGCTATCTCGAATAGCGGCGAGTCGAATGAGATCCTCGCCCTGATTCCAGTGCTGAAGCGCCAGAAAGTGCCACTCATCTGCCTCACCAGCCGCCCAGAAAGCGCGATGGGGCGTGCCGCAGATGTGCATTTGTGCGTGAAAGTGCCACAGGAAGCCTGTCCGCTGGGATTAGCGCCGACTTCCAGCACGACCGCAACGCTGGTGATGGGGGATGCACTCGCCGTAGCACTGCTGGAAGCGCGCGGTTTTACTCAGGAAGATTTTGCATTGTCACATCCCGGCGGTGCCCTCGGCCGCAAGCTTCTGCTGCATGTCAGCGACATCATGCACAGCGGTGATGAGATCCCTCACGTGAGCCGTGATGCCTCGCTGCGTGATGCGTTGCTGGAAATCACGCGTAAAAATCTTGGGCTGACGGTGATCGTTGATGACCTGATGAAAATTGAGGGCATCTTCACCGATGGTGACTTACGCCGCATCTTCGATATGGGCATCGATTTTCAGTCCGCCAGTATTCAGGATGTGATGACGCGCGGTGGGATTCGTGTGCGCCCCAATATGCTGGCGGTGGATGCGCTTAACTTAATGCAAAACAAAAACATCACTGCAGTGCTGGTCGCCGATGACGATCGTCTTCTTGGTGTGGTACATATGCATGACATGCTGCGCGCTGGCGTAGTTTGAACAGGAACAAATAATGAGTGTTGAATCCACAATGGTTGATACCTGCTACGGTCCGGTCAGTGCCGATGTTATGGCGCGCGCGGCTAAGATTCGCCTGCTAATTTGTGATGTTGATGGCGTGATGTCAGATGGTGTCATTTACATGGGCAACAGCGGTGAAGAGTTGAAGGCGTTTAACGTGCGCGATGGCTACGGCATCCGCTGCCTGCTGACCTCAGACGTCGAAGTGGCTATTATAACCGGCCGTAAAGCGAAACTGCTGGAGGACCGCTGCCAGACGTTGGGCATTACGCATCTTTACCAGGGACAATCTGATAAGCTTTTGGCGTGGCGCGAACTCCTGGATAAACTGTCTTTATCTGCCGATCAGGTTGCCTATATTGGCGACGACTTAATCGACTGGCCCGTGATGGCACAAGCCGGCTTAAGTGTGGCCGTGGCCGATGCCCATCCGGTTTTACTGCCACGTGCAAACTACGTGACACGTATCGCTGGCGGTCGGGGTGCGGTGCGTGAATTGTGCGATTTGATCTTGATGGCGCAGAACAAATTTGAGGATGCCAAAGGGCAATCAGTATGAGTAAGAGCAGGCGTTGGATAACGCTGATTCTGGCCTTGATCGCCGTGGTGCTGATCGGCTGGAATCTCACCAACCAGGATGACAGCAAAGCGCCGGTGGCAACGAATACCCAAGAGCCAACCTACACCAGCGAAAAATCTCACTCTGTGGTTTATAACCCCACGGGGGCGTTAGCCTATAAACTGATCTCGGATAAAGTCACCTACTTTGCGGCCGATGAAGTTAGCTGGTTCGAAAATCCAGTGGCGACCACTTATGATGAAAACAAAGTGCCGACCTGGACCATACGCGCGGATAAGGCAAAGCTGACCAAAGATCGTATGCTTTACCTTTACGGCCACGTTGAAGTGAATACGCTGACCCAGGATTCACAGCTTGAGCGCATCATCACCGATACCGCTCAGGTTAATCTGGTCACCCAGGATGTGACATCTGACGATCAGGTCACCCTATTTGGCCGCAGTTTTAATTCCACTGGCATGAAGATGCGCGGCAATTTACGAACAAAAAATGCCCAGCTGCTTGAAAAGGTCAAAACTTCCTATGAAATCCAAAATGAAAAAAAATAGCCTCAAGTTGTTGCTGGTAAGTGCACTGCTGGCCACCAGCCTGCCTGCGCTGGCCTTGACAGGTGATTCAGACAAACCCGTCAATATCGATTCCGTTAACCAGTCGCTGGATCTACAAGGCAACGTGGCGACCTTCACCGGCAATGTCATCGTTACCCAAGGTTCAATCAAGATCACCGCTGACAAAGTGGTGGTCACGCGTCCAGGTGGCGACAGCAAAAAAACCATCGTCGATGCTTACGGGGCTCCCGCGACCTTCTATCAAATGCAAGACAACGGCAAACCGGTTCAGGGGCACGCTTCAAAGCTGCACTATGAGCTGGCGAACGATTTCGTTGAGCTGACGGGCAACGCCTTCATTCAGCAGCTGGACAGCAATATCAAAGGCGATCGCATCACCTATCTGGTCAAAGAACAGAAAATGCAGGCTTATAGCCAAGGTGAAAGCAAACGCGTGACCACCGTGCTGGTGCCGTCGCAGCTGCAAGACAAAAACGGCTCAACTGCGAGCCCAAAAAAGAGTAACTGATCGCTATGGCCACATTAGTCGCTGAAAATTTGGCGAAAGCCTATAAAGGCCGCCGCGTGGTGGAAGACGTCAGCCTGCAGGTAAAATCAGGTGAAATTGTTGGCCTGCTCGGCCCGAACGGTGCCGGCAAAACCACCACGTTTTATATGGTCGTGGGCATTGTTCCGCGCGATGCTGGCCGTATTGTCATTGATGATGAAGATATCAGTATCCTGCCACTGCATGCGCGCGCACGTCGCGGTATCGGCTATCTGCCTCAGGAAGCTTCGATCTTCCGCCGCCTGAGCGTGTATGACAACTTAATGGCCGTACTGCAGATTCGCGATGATTTAACGGAAGAACAGCGTCAGGATCGTGCAAACGAGCTGATGGAAGAGTTCCATATCGAACACCTGCGCGACAGCCTGGGTCAGGCGCTCTCAGGGGGTGAACGACGTCGTGTGGAAATCGCACGGGCGTTGGCGGCCAACCCGAAATTTATCCTGCTGGATGAACCTTTTGCCGGTGTTGACCCCATCTCCGTTATTGATATTAAGAAAATCATCGAACATCTGCGTGACAGCGGCCTTGGCGTGCTGATTACCGACCACAACGTGCGTGAAACCCTCGCCGTGTGTGAACGCGCTTACATCGTCAGCCAGGGGCATTTGATTGCACATGGCACCCCTGATGAAATTCTTGCAGATGAGCAGGTTAAGCGTGTTTATTTGGGCGAAGAGTTCAGACTCTGATAAGGTGTCGGAATACCCGACATTTGCTTAGGAAATTCTGGCCGGATTATGAAGCAAGGTTTGCAACTCAGGTTCAGCCAACAGCTGGCAATGACCCCACAGTTGCAGCAGGCCATTCGTCTGCTGCAACTCTCGACGCTTGAACTCCAGCAGGAACTGCAACTGGCGCTGGAAAGCAATCCGCTGCTTGAGCAAACTGATCTGCATGAAGAAGTCGATGCGCGTGAACATCAGGAAAGTGATGCGTTAGATACACGCGAAGCGCTCGAACAGAAAGAGATGCCGGAAGAGTTACCGCTCGACGCCACCTGGGATGAGATCTATACCGCAGGCACGCCTTCTGGCACCGGTACGGATTATCAGGATGATGAGCTGCCGGTTTATCAGGGCGAAACCACCCAGTCACTGCAGGATTACCTGATGTGGCAGGTGGAGTTAACGCCGTTCACGGATACCGATCGCGCCATTGCCACCTCGATTGTTGATGCCATCGACGAAACCGGTTATCTCACAGTCAGCGTTCAGGACATTTGCGACAGTATTGGCGACGAAGAGCTGACGCTGGAAGAAGTCGAAGCCGTGCTTAAGCGCGTCCAGCGTTTCGATCCCGTGGGTGTCGGCGCACGTGACTTGCGTGATTGCCTGCTGGTGCAACTCTCGCAGTATGCTTCAGATACGCCGATGCTGGCTGAAGCGCGCCTGATCGTCAGTGAACATCTGGACCTGCTGGCCAACCACGATTTCCGCAGCCTGATGCGCGTCACACGCCTGAAAGAAGATGTGTTGAAAGACGCCATGCTGCTGATTCAGTCGCTTGATCCCCGCCCCGGCCAGTCGGTAAACACCAGTGAACCCGAATATGTCATTCCAGACGTACTGGTTCGCAAGAACGGTGCGCGCTGGACGGTCGATCTCAACTCGGACAGCCTGCCACGTCTGAAGATTAATCAGCACTATGCCGCAATGGGCGGTTCGACGCGCAATGACAGCGATAGCCAGTTTATCCGCAGCAATTTACAAGAAGCCAAGTGGCTGATTAAAAGCCTCGAGAGCCGCAACGATACCTTGCTCAAAGTGACTCGCTGTATCGTTGAGCAACAGCAGGCGTTCTTTGAACAGGGTGAAGAGTACATGCGCCCGATGGTGTTGGCGGATATCGCGCAGGCCGTCGATATGCATGAATCCACGATTTCTCGCGTGACCACGCAAAAGTACTTACATAGCCCGCGTGGCATTTTCGAACTGAAATATTTTTTCTCCAGCCACGTCAACACCGAGGGCGGTGGCGAAGCCTCTTCCACGGCGATTCGTGCGCTGGTGAAAAAATTGATTGCCGCGGAAAATCCCGCAAAACCCTTGAGCGACAGCAAACTCACCTCCATGTTATCCGATCAGGGCATCATGGTGGCGCGACGTACGGTTGCTAAATATCGCGAGTCTTTGTCTATACCGCCATCAAACCAGCGTAAACAGCTGGTTTGACCGAATGAGGAAAGAAGACCTATGCAGCTAAACCTAACCGGACTGAATGTTGAGATTACCGAGCCACTGCGTGAATTTGTAAACAGCAAATTTGCCAAACTAGAACACTACTTTGATCGTATCAATCAGGTTTATATTGTTCTAAAAGTGGAGAAGGTGACGCAGATTGCGGATGCAACACTGCACGTCAACGGCGGGGAGCTGCACGCCACAGCGGAAGCGGAAGACATGTACGCGGCCATCGACGGGTTAATCGATAAGCTTTCCCGTCAGCTGACCAAACATAAAGACAAACTGAAAAAACACTAACCTTCATGCTTGCAGAGTGCCGATCGGTCTGGCACTCAGAGCACAAATGGGGCGGGATGACCGCCCCGTTTTGTCATCTGCGCAAGCGCCAACGGGGAACTCGCCATTGCGGTATAAATGGCGTTACCCTTATGGCTATGTGAACTCGCAAGTGAAACGATGATGAACAACGATCTGACACTGGAATTGAGCTCGGTCCTCACACTGGACTGTACCCGTAGCGGCGTACACTGCCAGAGTAAAAAACGCGCGCTGGAAATTATCAGCGAGCTGGCAGCGAAGCAGCTCAATCTGCCGCACCAGACGCTTTTCGAAGCCATTCTGACCCGTGAGCGCATGGGCAGTACCGGCATTGGTAACGGCATCGCTATTCCACATGGCAAGCTGGAGGAGGATACGCTGCGTGCTGTTGGCGTGTTTATCAGCCTCGACCAGCCGATTGCCTTCGATGCCGTCGATAACCAGCCGGTTGACCTGCTGTTTGCCCTGCTGGTGCCTGCAGACCAGTGTAAAACCCATCTGCATACGCTGTCGCTGGTCGCGAAACGCCTGGCGGACAAAACCGTCTGCCGCCGTTTACGCGCCGCACAGAGTGATGAAGAGCTCTATGCGATTATCACAGAAGCTCAGGAAGAACACTCTTAAGCGACAGACACTTTTACCGGCGTTATCGCCGGTTTAAAACGGGAGAATTGTGATGGTGCTGATGATCGTTAGCGGTCGGTCAGGCTCAGGAAAGTCGGTTGCACTACGCGCCCTTGAGGACATGGGGTTCTACTGTGTTGATAATCTGCCGGTGGTATTGCTGCCGGAGCTGGCGAACACCTTAACGGAGCGCAACATTTCGGCTGCAGTCAGCATTGATGTACGCAACATGCCTGAATCACCCGAAGTATTCGAAACGGCTCTCAACAATCTGCCTGAGTCGTTCTCTCCGCAACTGCTGTTCCTGGATGCCGATCGCAATACTTTGATCCGCCGTTACAGCGATACGCGCCGCCTGCATCCCCTCTCCAGCAAAAATCTGTCGCTGGAAAGTGCCATCGATGAAGAGAGCGATCTGCTGGAGCCATTGCGATCGCGTGCTGATTTGATCATCGACACTTCCGAGATGTCGGTACACGAGCTGGCAGAGATGCTGCGTACGCGCCTGCTGGGCAAGCGCGAGCGTGAATTGACCATGGTGTTTGAATCCTTTGGATTTAAACACGGCATTCCGATTGATGCAGATTACGTGTTCGATGTGCGTTTCTTACCGAACCCGCACTGGGATCCTAAACTGCGTCCGATGACGGGTCTGGATCGCCCCGTCGCCGCCTTCCTGGATCGTCATACCGAAGTGCATAACTTCATCTACCAAACGCGCAGCTATCTGGAACTGTGGCTGCCGATGCTGGAAACCAACAACCGCAGCTACCTGACCGTAGCGATTGGCTGTACGGGTGGTAAACACCGTTCAGTGTATATCGCTGAGCAACTGGCGGATTACTTCCGTTCACGCGGTAAAAATGTGCAGTCTCGTCATCGCACTCTGGAAAAACGCAAATCATGACCGTGAAGCAAACCGTTGAGATTCGAAATAAGCTGGGTATGCACGCCCGCCCGGCCATGAAGCTGTTTGAGTTGGTACAGAGTTTTGATGCTGAAGTGCTGCTGCGTAACGAGGCGGGAACGGAAGCCGAGGCCAGCAGTGTGATTGCATTGCTGATGCTGGACTCGGCAAAAGGCGGTCATATTGAGATTGAGGCCAGCGGACCAGAAGAAGTCCAGGCGCTGGCAGCCGTCATTGAGCTGTTTGAAGCGGGCTTTGACGAGGACTAGAAGCGATTAATGCAGCTTGTAGCGTTCAAGGAAGCCTTCGCCTCCAAGCTGTCGCATCTGTCGCATGATCCACTGCTGACGCATACGGACATACCCTGAAGGCGCATCCGCGCGGAAGCGAATAGGATTAGGTAACACCGCCGCCAGCAGCGCGGCTTCAGAGATCGTCAGGCGACTGGCGGGTTTATGAAAGTAGCGCTGCGAAGCCTCTTCCACACCAAACACACCGTTGCCAAACTCTGCGATATTCAGGTACACCGTCAAAATACGGCGTTTAGTCCAGACGGTTTCAATGCCCACCGTCAGCCCCGCTTCCAGGCCTTTACGCACCCAACTGCGGCCATCCCATAAAAACAGGTTTTTAGCGGTCTGCTGAGACAAGGTGGAGGCGCCGCGCATCCGTTCGCCACCTTCGTTATCCAATACTTGTTGAATCGCGTCGACATCAAACCCCCAATGTTCCGGGAATTTCTGATCTTCAGAGGCAATCACCGCCAGTGCCATCCACGGGGAGATATCATCCATCCCCACCCAATCGGAATGGGCGACATAATCAAAGCGGCCACTCATCCAGGCCCCAAGCTGACGCTCTACCATCACCGCTGAAAACGGTACAGGCAGGAAGGCAAAGATCACAATTCCTGCGAGCCAAACCCCAAGCCAAGCCAGTAGCACTTTTACTACCAGCACTTTAATGCGTTGCCCCAGTTTCCCTTTACTCTTACTCATGCAATTTTCTCTTACCTGTTCCCTGAGTTAATCAATCACTCAAGTCACGATTTCATATATCTGCGATTCAAGCCTAACCTTTATCCCTCATTGCCAGTCACTTAGAAGGAAAGTTATTACCTGCGCAACCATCGTTCCTCTATTAGAGCCAATTACATCAAGCACTTCCGCCAACAAGGAATCGGTTCCATGGTGAAAAAACCATCAGAATCATTACCATCAAACACTTAAACTGATGTGATTAAGATCACAATTAAACTTTCACAATACTTAACATTAAACTTTCAATGCATTTGAATATGTTCATTGATAAGCAAGACCATTCTGAAAAACGTGGCGAAAATAGCATCGCCAACTCAGTCAACCTCCTGCTTTGAGGTAAAGCACCTCACCTTCATTTTGGTTTACATTACGACGTTAAACCCTAAACTGGAACTTTCTAAAGAGGGTTTCCAAAACGTTTTGGATAACCCGCCAAAAACCTCATTTTTCTTGTCTAATATCAGCATGTTAAGCTTATTTAACTGCGATTTTTTAGCGGAAGAAGATTTTCAACGCTGCCTACAGGCTTTTCCTGCTTCTGGCTGAAGGAAATCCAGGCAAAAAGCAGAACATTTGGTCAAAAATAGTGCAATACGGCAAAGAAATTAATTCCTTACTTGACTGTGTCAGCAAATTAATGTTTTCTGTATTTAAACGCTGCTCAACATCACACAATTTAATGAATCTTGTCACAAGCGTTGGCGAATTTGTTAAGGTGATTTTGAAGCGTCATCCAATACCAAACTGTTGCTGATTTAATCGACCTCAAACGATAGCAGCAGTACCCATTTCCCTGGTGTTGGCGCAGTATTCGCGCACCCCAGTTTCGACTGGGGTCATTTTTTTCTGGCGTACTACGATTTTTCCCGCTCTGCTACCCATTCGCGTAACACGTTAACTTCATGTTGCCACTCATGTTTTAATTCGTCGATCCACTCCTGCACGTTATCCCACCAGGCTGGCAATTCCGGGGACTGAATCTGCTTCGCGAGCTTTTGCAAATGCAAAAGACCGACTGAACCTGCCGCACCTTTGATCTTATGCCCCTCTTCCGCAATCCCTTTCTGGTCACGCGCCATCATGTTGGAATCCAGCACTTCAAGATAGCCCGGCATCATTTGCTCAAACATCGTCAGGCTTTGCTTAATCAAACCCGGGCCGACCAGTTCAATGTATTGCTCCAACATCTCGACATCGAGTAGCGTGCGGGAATGCTCGGCTGATGAGCTCATAACAGCCTCTGACGCCTCTCCCTGGTAATCCCAGAACTTTTTGATTATCGCGGTCAGGGCTGGCACGGCCAGCGGCTTACTCAACACATCATCCATACCTGCATCGAGGTACTCTTTTTTATCTTTAAGGACATTGGCAGTGAGCGCCACTAACGGCGGTAGCGAGATGCCGGCGTGCTGCTGATGTATGGCACGCGACACATCCAGTCCGGTCATATCGGGCAACTGAATATCGAGCAACACCAGATCAAACTCCTGCGGATCGAACATCGCCAATGCTTCACTGCCAGTCATCGCCACTTCCACGCTGCATCCCAGTTTTTCCAATACCGAACGGGCGACAATCACGTTCAATTCGATATCTTCCACCAGCAGCACGTGCAGCGCCGGCAACGGCATGCTGTCGTCTACGTTCTCATCTTCCACTTCATCTGCCACGCGCGGTGCTTTGATATCGACCCTGAAGCATGAACCCTGCCCCGGCGCGCTGCGGACGTTGATATCGCCGCCCATGGCCTGTGCCAGCCGACGTGAAACGGCCAGGCCAATCCCGGTTCCCGTTGCGGGCTTACCGCCCTGCTGATCTTTCACCTGGTAATACATGGCGAAGATTTTATCCTGCTCGTCCTGCGGGATCCCCATGCCAGAATCCTGTACTTCGAAGTGCAGAGTTTCGTCCGGGTGATAAGCCACACGCACCACAATTTCACCCTGCTGGGTGAATTTCACCGCATTGCCAATCAGGTTCCACAAAATCTGACGCAGGCGCGTCCCATCCGCCGAAATTTTATGCGGCAGTGGGAGTTCCGGGGCCATGACAAACTTCAGCCCTTTCGGTTGCGCCAGCAGGCCAGAGAGGTTTTCAAGATCCGCCAGGAAGCCAGTGAAATCGAGCGGCTGGTTATCGAGTTGCACTTTGCGGCGCTCAATTTTGTCCACTTCAATCACATCATTGAAGATGTTGCCGAGGGTGATGGCGGAGACATGGATGGTTTTCAGGTACTTAAGCTGTTCCTGATTGAGATCGGTATCCAGCAGAATGCGGCTCAGCCCCACAATGCCATTCAGCGGCGTACGCAGCTCGTGGCTGATGGTGGATATAAATGTGGTTTTCTCACGGCTGGCGTTCTCCAGCGCGTCCTGATAGCGCTTACGTTCGGTAATATCGCGTCCGAAGCCCATCAAGCCACTGCGTTTCCCCACGCGGTCATAATAGGGCACTTTACGAATTTCAAAGCAGGCTTTGCGCCCGTCAGGATATTGCAGCCACTGTTCATAAGTCAGAGAGACGTTATGGCGGAACACCTTCTCATCGGTTTCCAGTACCTTGGTGGCGGCATCTTCGTCGTAGATATCGCGCGGTGTCAGCCCAATTAACTGCTTCTCGCTCATCCCCGTCAGCAGCTCCATCGCGCGGTTACAGCCAGAGAACTGTTTGTCGATGTTGCGATAGAACACCAAATCCGGTGAGGCATCGAGGAAAGAGCGTAAGAAGGATGATTGCTGCTCCAGCTCAATCTGCGCCTGTTCGCGACGTGCCATCTCTTCGCGCAGCTTATCCATCACCTGTTCGCGCGCCTGCTCGGCTTTGATACGGTCATTAATTTCCTGATTAAGCTGAGCAATGGTTTCTTTCATCTGCTGATTGAGTTCGAGGTCGCGCGTGCGCATCTCCTCCAGCTTGTCCACCAGCTTGGTGAGGCGCTGGCGTGACTCTTCCAGTTGATCGACCACCACCGAGAGGAAATAAACAGCCCAGGGGGTAATTAACAGACCGAAGAATATCGAACGTACCACGTCAATGCTTTCTACATGGCCACGCAGCACCATGGTGACCGCCATCTGCACCACCATGGCCAGCACCACCAGCGCCGAAGCCAGCAGCAGTGAGAAGCGCACCAGCCCCAGCTTGACCATCAAATCAACGTAGTACTGCGCTAAAAGACGAATCTGTTTCATGTCGAACTCCCTGAACGAAATCTGGCCCATAATAGCGTAATTATCGCCGCACTGCGCCGCTTCCCCTTACCTGACTACACAGACTTCGCCCCATTCTGGTGCATCGCAATGCCATTTCGCCGACGTTCGGGTCTTTATGCGCAAATCGCTTGACTAATTCTGCCAACTGAATAATCTGGAGGGCCGCACTTTTGCGGCCCTTTCATTACATCCCGTGCTATTCAGCATGTCAGCAGCCATTGCGCCTGGTGGTTGCGTTTCTTTATTGCATATCCATTCAACTTAAGTGCTGTTTTAATCACGTCACGCATGATTAATTTTACTAATGGCAGCCCGATTTTGATTCAAATATGACGCCATAAGAAAAACAGATACATGAAGTGTCCGAAACCGCACCAACAGAATTTTATGCTGACAGGTGCGGGTTATTCAGCATTGTTTGGATATCTGAGGCGTTCATCACAGTGAGACGGCTCACACTTCATAGGGGAATCAGAATCCTCAGATTGACATATATTTACGCAATAAATCCTTCATAATCATTAAGTTAAATCACAAAAAAGCCAATTAACCGCAATAAAGCTGGCTATTTGACCTGAGTTCGCTTTCCCGATAAGTTGGAATTCCGCTGGATGCTTTCCAGTCGGGACTGTGTCTCGGCATATCTATGCAGCAAGAAACTCCCTCTGGATGCAAGTTATCTCCTGTAAGAGACCGGAAGTAAGAGCAGCTCATCAAGGACGTGAAACTCTTCTCTTGAGAGCCTTTGCTCAGTATTGCGACGTCCGCGTTTAAGCGCGGCGAAAACGAATTGATACAGCACGCAGCGGTGCTCTGTGCTCGAAATAATGCAGGTAATGTCAAAAGCAGTTTAAGGAGACCCTCAATGTCCACTCAAAAACCTCATCCATATGGTTTGTATGATCCCTCAGCAGGCAGTGATAGCTGTGGTGTCGGGTTTATTACCCGTAAGGACGGCGAGCAGACCCATGAGATCCTGCAGATGGCGCATAGCGCACTGTGCACGGTGCCACACCGTGGCGGTATGTCTGCTGAAGGCGTGGGCGATGGCGCGGGTGTCAACGTCGATCTTTCTCTGAATTTCTTCCGTAAAGTGACGGGCCAGCCGCTGGAAGCCGGTCGCTTTGGTGTGGGTAACTTCTTCGTCCCTAAAGATGCCGAACTGCGTGCAAACGCCGAGCGTCTGGTTGAAGAAACTCTGGCCGCTCATAACTTTGCCGTGCTGGTGAAACGCGATATGCCGCTGGACGGCAGCGTGACGCGCCCTGCTGCGCTGCAATTCCAGTTACCGATTGTGCAGTGGGTCTTTGCCGCGCCACAAGAAGTGACTGAACAGATTGAATTTGAGCGCCATATCTATCGCGCGCTGCTGGATATTGAAGCGCGTGCCTTTACGGAAAGCGAATTCGGCGGACTCTATCCGCTGTCGCTCTCTTCGCGCACCCAGGTGTTTAAAGCACGCCTGAACTCCAACGAAGTGATTCCTTACTTCAAAGATTTGACCGATGCGGATCACCAGGTGCGCGGGCTGTTCTTCCATACCCGTTTCTCAACCAATACCGATCCGCACACCACGATGGCGCAGCCATTCCGTTTGATGGCGCACAACGGTGAGCTGAACACCGACCGTAAAAACCGCATCGCGGAAGCGGCGCTGATGTTAGCGCGCGGCAAAAAAATCGTGCGTCCAAAAGGCCAGTCTGACAGCTCACGCCTCGATCAGAGCATCCACAGCCGTTTGATGGAAGATAACCTCGACCTGATCAACGCGGTGGTCTCCATGATGCCGCCTGCGTGGGAAAACGACACCTCACTGTCAAATGAAGTACGCGCCATGTTGGAATACTTCTCTCTTTATGAAGAGAAGAACGATGGCCCAGCCGCCTTAATCTTCGGCAACGGTGAAGTGATCGGTGCGCGTCTTGACCGCCTGGGTCTGCGTCCGCTGCGTTCGGTAGAAACGGCAGAATATATCGGTGCGATGTCCGAAGCAGGCCAGATTGCTTTCCCACCAGAAAGCGTCCTGCGTCGCGGTCGTATCGAAGCGGGCGGCATGCTCTATTACGATCACAAAGAAAAACGCTCTTACACCACGGTGGAAGCACTGGAAAAACTGGCGGCAGAGAAAGATTACCCTTCACTGCTGAGCGCCGCGCGTGTTGACCTGCACGACCTGCCAGAAATTCAGGCAGAGAAGCTCGGTTCGCCGCTGCGTTATCGTGGTGACCTCAAAACCTATCAGCGTTTTGTGGCCTATTACTACAACCAGGAAAGCTTCAAATTCATGATGGACCCGATGCTGCAAACCGGCGCTGAGAAGATCTCGGCAATGGGTTACGGCAACGCCATTAATGGCCTGTCCGACCATGAAGGCGGCATGGCGCACTACTTCTCGCAACGCTTTGCTCAGGTTACCAACCCACCGCTAGACTCCATCCGTGAAGCGGACGGCATGACGCTGCGTGTCGCGCTGGGAGCAAAACCACATTTGGGCCGCAGTAAAGGCCAGCAGGTTATCGTGCAGACGCCGATCCTGACTCACCTCGACATGCTGCGCCTGCGTGAGCAAAACGTCGCGCCTTACGCGCGCTTTGAGATGCTCTATGAGCCAGTGATCGGCAAAGATATCGTTAGTCGCGCAGCCAACGCCAAAGCGCTGGAAAACGCCATTGATAATCTGGCACAGCAGGTAGTGGATTTCGCGCGCCAGCAAGGCGGCATCGCGGTCATCACTGACCGCCATATCTCTTCGACTCATGCGGCGATTCCGATGCTGCTGATGGTTTCTGCCATCAACCAGCGCCTGGTGCAGGAAGGTTTGCGCCTGGACGTTTCTCTGGTGGTCGAGAGTGGACAGAGCATCTCTTCACACCATATTGCTGCCACCTTGGGCTTCGGTGCATCAGCGGTCTATCCGCTGGGCGTGCAGATGCGTGCAGAAGAGAAGTTTGGTGAGGGCGAAGAAGGCAATAAAGCCTTTAAGCGCTATGCCAAAGCGGCTGAAAAAGCCTTGATGAAAACCATGGGTAAAGTGGGTCTCTGTACCGTGGAGAGCTATAGCTGTGGTGAGTTCTTTGAGCCGAACTTCCTCGATACCGAAGATCCGGTACTGAAGAAGTACTTCCCGAATATCAAAACGCCGGTGGGTGGCGCGGGCTTCCCGGCTATCGCCCAGATGGCGGTTGACTGGCATCAAAGCGCGCTGAAAATTCAGGGCGAGGCAGAAGTGCCGTTGCTGGGTCTGTTTAAAGAGCGCGCAGAGGGTGCGGGTCACTCCTACGGCACCATTGCCGTGCGTACCTTTATCGATATGACTGAACAGCCGATTCGCTTCGCGGACAAAGCGCGCGAGGAAGACAACTTTATCCGTCTGATGACGCTGGCCAAGCTGGACAACGCCTTCAACATCAAAGCGGACGCCTTTAAAGACAGCAGCTTCGAACGTATCCCGAACGAGGTGATTGATTCACTGGCGATCACGCCGGATTACCGTCAGTTCTCCAGCCTGATGCACGCAGAACGTAAGCGTCGTCCTGCGGCCCTGCGTGACATTCTCGCGCTGCCATGTGATTTGACTCACGTTGACAGTGAAGCCGAATTTGGTCGCAAGCTGGGGCGCTATTCGCTGGTCAACAACGGTTTTGCGACCCGCGGGCTGAAGTGCGAAGCCGTCAGCGGCAGCCTGAACCAGTTCGAACTGCGTTTGATTGATTCTATCGCTGGCCTGAAGTCAGAAAACGAGCGTCTGGAAGCACTGTCGCGCGCGCTGAAAACCCGTTTCAACGACGATATCGAAAGCAGCAACGTGGCAAACGGTGTACTGACAATTACCGCTTACGGTAAAGCGGCAGAGTATCTGTCCCTGATCTTTACCGCTCTGCCTTCGCTGCCGCTGGAAGAGATTCAGCCAGCACACGAAATTACCCGTACTTTCGCCTCTGGTGCGATGAGCCACGGTGCGCTGGTCGCTCCTGCGCATGAAGCCGTAGCACACGGCACCAACATGGTGGGCGGCATGAGTAACTGTGGTGAAGGTGGCGAGCACTATTCACGTCACGGCACCATCCGCGCCTCACGTATTAAACAGCTGGCGTCAGGTCGTTTTGGCGTCTGGGCTGCCTATCTGGCCGATCCGATGCTGGAAGAGCTGGAGATCAAAATTGGTCAGGGTGCGAAACCCGGTGAAGGCGGTCAGCTGCCGGCACCGAAAGTGACGGTAGAAATCGCCGCAGCACGTGGCGGTACGCCAGGTGTTGAGTTGGTTTCCCCGCCGCCGCATCACGACACCTACTCGATCGAGGATTTGGCTCAGCTGATCCACGACTGTAAAGCGGCACGTGTACGCGTTATCGTCAAACTGGTGTCTTCTGAGGGCATCGGCACCATCGCTGTTGGCGTGGCCAAAGCCGGCGCCGACGTGATTAACGTGGCTGGTAACACCGGCGGTACCGGTGCGGCTTCGGTCACCAGCCTGAAGTACACCGGACGCGTTGCCGAAATCGGTATCGCCGAAGTGCACCAGGCGCTGTGTGCGAATGGCCTGCGTGACAAAGTGCAGTTGCGTTGCTCCGGTGCACAACAGACCGGTAGCGATGTGATCAAATCCGCCCTGCTCGGCGGCGACAGCTTCGAGTTTGGTACCACCGCGCTGATGATGCTGAAATGCGTGATGGCGAAAAACTGTAACGTTAAATGCCCGGCCGGTTTAACCACCAACGCCGAAGCCTTTGATGGTGATCCGCGTCAGCTGGCGCAATACTTCGTCAACGTCGCACAAGAAGTCCGTGAGTTCCTGGCACGCCTCGGCTTGCGTTCACTGCGTGAAGCGCGTGGACGCTCTGATCTGCTGCACCTGATGGATCACCCGCTGGAAGTGGGCAAACTGGACCTGCGTGCCATGTTGACCGTGGTACCAGAGCAGAAAATCGCTAAGCCAGTTTATCTGGAAAAAGATTTTGAACTGGACAATGGCTGGGTCGAAGAGCTGAAAACCCAGCTTATCGGCCAGGCGAGCCGCGATATCGCGCTCGGCGCCGGCATCACCCTGAACAACCGTAATAAGAGCGTGGGCGGCCAGCTGGCCATCGACATCGAGCGTATGCTCAACCACGAATTATCAGCTGAACAACGTGCTGCTCTGCCAGCAGTGTTCAAAGACGATCGTGGTCGTCACTACCTGGCACCGCGCACCGTGAACATCCACACCAGTGGCTCTGCGGGCCAGTCATTTGGTGCCTTCTGCAACGATGGTATGCAGATGAAGCATTACGGCACCTGTAACGATGGCGTAGGCAAAGGCCAGTGTGGTGGCGAGTTGGTGGTGATGTCTCCAGGCGGCGGCGCACAAGACAGCGATGGCAACGTGCTGATCGGTAACTTCGCGCTGTTCGGCGCAACCGGTGGTCGTCTGTTCGTACAAGGCCAGGCGGGCGACCGTTTCGCCGTGCGTAACTCTGGCGCAACGGCGGTTGTTGAAGGCGTGGGTGATTTCTGCTGCGAATACATGACCAACGGCGCGATTCTGAACCTGGGCACCTTCGGTAAAGGTTTCGGTAACGGCATGAGCGGCGGTTTCGCTTACCAGTATGACCCGTATGGTGCACTGGCAGGCCACGCAGCGGGAGATTCCGTGCTGTTCGGTTCTATCGCCGACGAAGATGAAATGGCGCAGGTGCACAAGCAAGCGGTGCTGACCATGCTGAACTGGCATCTGGAAGCCACTCAGTCTCCTCGTGCAGCCTGGCTGTTGGATAACTGGGAAACCGAGTGCCATCACTTTGTCTACGTGATGCCACGTTCACTGCTTCTGTATCAAGATGGTGGCGAGATCCTGAAGGCGAAGTCACGTAAGGATCTGCTCGAAGAGCTGTCAACGTCACTGGCTGCGCATCAGGTTGCGAAATTTAAGGCGGCCTGGCGTACCGGCAAAACCATCGCTGATGGTGCAGTACCGGCTTACGGTGCCACAGATACGCTGGAGATGTTCGTCCTGCTGAACAACTACACCGTGCTGAGCTTCGCACAGCAACTGGCGCTGGGCAAACTGCCGAAAGGCACCTCAGTGGAAGATCCTGCGGTGGAAAAAGCCGTGCGCAATTTGCTGATGACCGAAGATTTTGCCCTGATCAGCAAGCTGCAACGTCATGCGCGTTCAGCGATTGAGAGCTACAGCGATGATGAACTGGCTAGCCTGATCGCGGCAAAACGTATGTCGGATTACAAAGCGGCTCTGACGCAACGTAACATTCGCTCGATGGACAGCCTGGCAACCTATGGCTGGATCATTTATCAGGATGCCCGTAACCGCGAGGTGCTTGGCCATCTGCCTGATTTCGAAGAGCTGTTTGCACGCGCTGCGCTGCCTGAAATCGCCGCTGCTGTCGGGAAACTTTCCTGATAGCAGCACCAATGAATGTGTGTATATTGACTGAACATCACGAGACGGGTTTGAGTACAGATATCCATGAAGATTCCTTACATTCCTGAAGATGCGCCCTTTAACGGCGAACAGAAATACTGGCTGGCGGGTTTTCTCGCCGGTCTCCACTCACGCCTGTTGGTATTAGAAGATAAGCAGACTGCCCCTGCGGCCGGTGGCGCCACCAATACGCAGTTGCACATTCTGTTCGGTTCGCAAACCGGCAACGCAGAAGCGCTGGCGCAGACCGCTGCTAAAGCCGCCCGTGCCAAAGGTTTGGTTCCTGTGGTTCAGGCCTTGGGCGAAGTCGATTTGGATGTGTTTGCGACCATGCGCCATGTGCTGATCGTGACCTCAACCTACGGCGAAGGCGAAATGCCGGACAATGCGCAGCTGTTCTGGCAGGCGCTTTCTGCCAGCACCGCACCCCGTTTGGAGCAGATGCACTTTGCCATCCTGGCAATTGGCGATACCGGCTATGACGGCTTCTGCCAGGCAGGTAAGTTCTTCGACATGCGTCTGGAACAGTTGGGCGCGAAACGCGTCTTTGACCGCATCGATTGCGATATCGACTACGAAGAGCCATCCAGTGCATGGATTGGCGATGCGATGCCACAATTTGCGGCCAGCGCAGGCAGCAGCGGCACGGTGTTAGAAAGCGCGCCTGAAGCCCCTGTGATTCCAGGTAGTAACAAACAGAACCCTTATGCCGCCGCACTGGCGACCAATAAGCGTCTGTCTGGCGAGTCTTCAGCAAAAGATATTCGTCACTTCGAATTCGACCTGACCGACAGTGGCCTGAAGTACGAAGCCGGTGATGCGCTGGGCGTGATCCCCGTCAACGACGCTGAGCTGGTGACTCTGCTGCTGAGTGAGCTGAAAGCCGATTACGAAACGCCGGTACCGGGCTTTGACCGCAACCTCGGCGATCTGCTGACCTATCAGTTCGAGATCTCTGAGCCGTCACGCAAGCTGATCGAGTGGGTTGGACAGCACACCGCGAATCAGGAACTGCTGCACGTATTGCAGCATGACGATAAAGATACCCTGGCGAACTGGCTGTGGGGCAAAGATACCCTGGATCTGCTGCAGCTGGAGCTGAAGCGTAATCTGTCCGTGCCGGAATTCGTTGCGATGCTGCGTCCGCTGCAACACCGCGCGTACTCTATCTCTTCCAGCTCGAAGACACATCCAAATCAGGTGCATCTGACCATTGCTTCTGTGCGCTATCACAGCGGCGGCCGTGAGCGTAAGGGTGTGTGCTCCACTTACCTGGCTGAGCGTGTGCGTCGTGGCGAGAAGCCAGCGATCTTCATTTCGCCGAACAAAGCGTTCCGCGTCCCGGCGAATGGCAATGCGCCACTGATCATGGTTGGCCCAGGTACCGGTATCGCACCGTTCCGCGCCTTCCTGCAAGAGCGTCAGTCAACCGGTGCAGACGGTAAAAACTGGTTGTTCTTTGGCGACCAGCATCAGGAACACGATTACATCTACGAAGATGAATTGAGTGGCTGGCAGCAGAGTGGCCTGTTGACGCACCTCGACCTGGCGTTCTCACGCGATCAGGAAGAGAAGATTTACGTGCAGAACCGCATGCTGGAAAAAGGCGCCGAGCTGTATGCCTGGCTGCAAGAAGGGGCTTACTTCTATGTGTGTGGCGATGCCTCACGCATGGCGAAAGATGTCGACGCTGCGCTGTATGAAGTGGTACGCCAGTTTGGTGGCCTCTCCAGTGAACGTGCTGCGGCTTACATCGACCAGCTGAAGAAAGATAAGCGTTATCTGCGCGACGTCTACTAAGACACGCAGTAGCGATTTGTAGGGTGCGGCCTTCAGGCCGCACGATGTGCGCAACGGTTGTGCCAGAACGCGCCCACACAAATGTGCAGATATAAAAAAACGGGCCAACTTGCCCGTTTTTTAATGCATGCGATTTACTTCACCACGCGTAATGAAGGACGTCCACCACGCGGTGGCGGCTCATCATCCGGCGAGTGATCATCATCAGCCGCATCGTCTGGACGATCGCCATCAATCACAGACATCATCGTCTCTTCCTGGCCGCCCTCTTGCTCGTCCGTTGCCAGCTCGTAAGCCGGTTCAGGTTCGAACATGGTGCCTGCACCATTCTCACGCGCATAAATGGCGAGAACGGCTGCCATCGGGACAGAAACCTGGCGTGGAACGCCGCCGAAGCGCGCATTGAAACGCACTTCATCATTAGCGAGGTCCAGATTACCCACCGCGCGTGGCGCGATGTTCAGAACGATCTGACCATCCCGCGCATACTCCAGCGGCACCTGCACACCAGGCAGATTGATGTCGACCACCAGATGCGGCGTCAGCTGGTTGTCGAGCAACCAGTCATAAAACGCTCGCAGCAGATAGGGACGACGAGCCGTTAGTTGCGACATTTCCATACATTAGCCCCGGGCTTGCAGGCGCATTTCACGTTCCGCTTCCGTTAATGAAGCGAGGAAAGAGTCACGTTCAAATACGCGCGTCATGTAGCCTTTCAGCTCCTTAGAACCCGCGCCAAGCAGATCTACGCCCATCTGCGGCAAACGCCACAGCAGCGGTGCCAGGTAGCAATCCACCAGGCTGAACTCTTCGCTCATGAAGAATGGCGTACGAGAGAACAGTGGTGCAATCGCCAGTAACTCTTCACGCAGTTGCTTACGTGCAGCGTCTGCTTCTGCATTGTTACCGGTTTCGATGGTACGCATCAGGGTATACCAGTCCTGCTCGATGCGATGCATCATCAGGCGGCTTTCGCCACGTGCAACCGGATAGACCGGCATCAGCGGTGGATGCGGGAAACGCTCATCAAGGTATTCCATGATGATGCGTGATTCATACAGCGTCAGTTCACGGTCGACCAGCGTAGGTACGGTGCGATACGGGTTGAGGTCAATCAGATCCTGTGGCAGGTTATCCGTTTCAACCTGCTCGATCTCCACGCTGACGCCCTTTTCGGCCAGTACGATACGTACTTGATGGCTAAAAATGTCAGTCGGACCCGAAAACAGCGTCATTACCGAACGTTTGTTGGCAGCGACAGCCATGAAAACCTCCAAGTTTGTTCACAAAAAGTTACTGCGAATAGCCAACCACACGGCGACTCACCGATTCATCAGATCGCACACAGCCAGCGTTCATCACATTATTCTGCCATCCCGACAGGAATAACACGCATAACGCTCCAGCTTGCGGGCGCAAAGTGTCAGTGAGTTTACCAGATTTTAAGCAGCTTGTGGGGCAGGGATAATGATTTGCGGGCAAAATGCGGGTAAAGCTCGCGTTTTTAGCGTGAGAAAGCGTGAATGAAGGCAATAAAAAACCCGCCGAAGCGGGTTTTTTGAGCAAATCGTGTCTGCCGAAGCAGCAACAATTAACGCTTAGAGAACTGCGGACGACGACGTGCTTTACGCAGGCCGACTTTCTTACGTTCAACTTCACGTGCGTCACGGGTAACGAAGCCCGCTTTACGCAGTTCAGGACGCAGAGACTCGTCGTATTCCATCAGAGCGCGTGTGATACCGTGACGGATCGCACCAGCCTGACCAGAAATACCACCACCTTTAACAGTGATGTACAGGTCAAATTTACCAACCATATCAACCAGCTCCAGCGGCTGACGCACGACCATGCGTGCAGTCTCACGACCGAAGTATTGCTCCAGTGAGCGCTGGTTAATGACGATGTTACCGCTACCCGGCTTGATGAATACGCGAGCAGCAGAGCTTTTGCGGCGACCAGTGCCGTAGTTTTGAGTTTCAGCCATTGCCTATAATCCCGATTAAATGTCAAGAACTTGCGGTTGCTGCGCCGCGTGGTTGTGCTCGTTACCTGCGTAAACTTTCAGTTTACGGTACATAGCACGACCCAGTGGGCCTTTCGGCAGCATGCCTTTAACCGCGATTTCAATCACACGCTCAGGACGGCGCTCGATCATCTCTGCAAAGGTCGCTTGCTTGATACCACCGATGTGGCCAGTGTGGTGATAGTAAATCTTGTCAGTACGCTTGTTGCCGGTTACAGCAACTTTGTCAGCGTTCAGAACGATGATGTAATCACCGGTATCAACGTGCGGAGTGTATTCCGCTTTATGCTTACCACGCAGACGGCGCGCCAGTTCAGTCGCCAGGCGACCCAAGGTTTTGCCCGTTGCGTCAACAACATACCAGTCACGCTGTACGGTTTCTGGTTTAGCTGTAAAAGTTTTCATTGAAAAGCTTACCCAAATAAAAAGTTACACGTTGGTGAAATCCCAAACGCTAAGTAAACGAATGAGGCTCACACGACCATTTTGCCCAGCAAGCCACCCCTTCAAGTGAGTTACCGGATCACATCGGATTCTGGGAAAGAAAATCGATGCTGTAACGTGGGGTCGCAAGATTATAGAGAAGTCGAACTCAAAGATCGAACCTTTTTGCATCTAAATCCTGCGATTTCTGCCCCGCTATCAAGGCAGATGCGGCAGACGCAAATACTCTTCGCTCTGCATCTCCTGCAAACGCGATAAGCAGCGTTGATACTCAAACTTTAAGCGTGTGCCCTGATAAATTTCGAACAGTGACGTTTCCGCTGCCACAACCAATTTGACGTGGCGTTCATAGAATTCATCGACCAGCGCCAGGAAGCGCCGGGCCTGATCTTCCGTCTTGTAAATCATCACCGGCACATCATACAGCAATACGCTGTGGAAGCGGCGCGATAGCTCAATATAGTCGTGCTGGCTTCGCCCCTCTCCGCATAATGCGAGGAAATCAATCGCCAGCACGCCTTCATTAACACCCAGCGTTGGCATCTGGCGATGGTTAATCTCCAGAACGGGTGCATCCTCACGCGCTTTTCCTGACAGCGCGCGGAACATACGCTCCATTTCTGCGTGCGTGGCCTCGTTGAGCGGGAAATTCCACAGATGTGCCGAGGTCAGGGTACGCAGGCGATAATCGATGCCGGCATCGACATTCATCACGTCACAATGGCGCTTAATCTGCTCAATCGCGGGCAGGAAGCGAGGACGTTGCAAGCCATTGCGGTACAGGTCATCCGGTGGAATGTTTGAGGTAGCCACCAGCGAGATACCCCGCGCAAACAGCGCCTCCATCAGCGTTCCCAATAACATCGCATCGGTAATGTCGGACACAAAAAATTCGTCGAAACAGAGAATATCGGTTTCAGCTTTAAAACGGTCAGCCACAATCAACAGCGGATCGCTGTGCCCTTGCAGCTGCGTTAACTCTTCATGGACGCGCAGCATAAAACGGTGAAAATGCAGACGCATCTTGCGTTCGCCAGGAATAGACTGAAAAAATAAATCCATCACCCAGGTTTTACCCCGCCCAACGCCGCCCCACATGTAAAGACCACGCACCGGCGTTTCGTTACTGCTTTTCTCTTTGGTCATCAGCTTAGATAAACGGCCAAACAGCCCTTTCGCTGCCGGCTCTGGCGCGGGTTTACGCGCGATCAATCCTTGCTGAATAGCATCTAAGCGGGTTATCGCTTCGCGTTGTACGTCGTCCGGGCGAAACTCGCCCTGTGACAGCGCCTGCTCATAACGGGCAAGCGGAGATAAGGTTTGCATGGTTCTCTCAGAATCCCTGAAAAAGTCCGATTCACGGGTCGGTTGGCGAAAATTAGGCCGCACTACACTAAGCGATGCAGCCCGAGAGTTCCACTTCCAATAGATTATTGGGTATAGTGGCTGCTAATGAAGTTGAAACAGAAGCAATGCCCTACGAAGCAACGGAAATTACACGGGAGTCATTATGACCTGGGAATACGGGCTGATTGGTTTAGTGATTGGCATTATTGTCGGCGCGGTAGTGATGCGTTTTGGCAACAAAAAGCTGCGTGAGCAGCGTAGCATGCAGTATGAACTGGAAAAATCGAAGGCGGAGCTGGCAGATTATCGCGAAGAGCTCACCAACCACTTTGCTCGCAGCGCAGAGCTGCTGGACAACATGGCACATGATTATCGCCAGCTGTACCAGCATATGGCAAAAGGCTCTAACGACCTGCTGCCAAATCTGCCGGGCGAAAAGAATCCGTTTGCTTACCAACTGACGGAAGCCGAAGCGGATAACGATCAGGCACCGGTGCAAATCCCGCGTGATTATTCAGACGGCGCATCCGGTCTACTGCGCGGTAGCGATCGCACCCCACGCAAATAATCCTTTTGGGGCACAGCTTAGCTGTGCCCTTTTTGTTTCCGAACACTTGCCCCAAACTACGGTCACACTTTTTATCCTCTTTTCGCAGTGAGAGCGTTTGCAATGAAAAAACAAGCACGACTGTTAAGCGCATTAGCCTTGAGCATTGGTATGAGTCTGGCCGCAACGCCCGGCGCAATGGCCACGCTGCCCGCACAGGTTCAGGGACAAGCACTGCCGAGTCTGGCTCCGATGCTGGAAAAAGTTCTGCCGGCGGTGGTCAGTGTGCATGTAGAAGGCACCGACAGCGGCCAGCAAGCACAGGATATTCCTGAACCTCTGAAACGCTTCTTTGGTCAGGCGCCGGGACAATCCCAACCGCAGCCGTTTGAAGGATTAGGTTCAGGCGTGATCATTGATGCCGCTAAAGGTTATGTCCTCACCAACAATCACGTAGTCAACGGTGCGGATAAAATCAGTGTGCAACTGAGCGATGGCAACGAGTATGACGCCAAACTGATTGGTCACGATGAGCAGACCGATATCGCCCTGATTCAGATTGAAGGGGCTAAGAATCTGACACAGGTAAAAATCGCCGATTCCGATTCCCTGAAAGTCGGTGATTTTGCCGTGGCGATTGGTAACCCGTTTGGTCTGGGACAGACAGCCACGTCCGGCATTATTTCCGCGCTGGGCCGCAGTGGTTTGAACCTCGAAGGGCTGGAAAACTTCATCCAGACCGATGCCGCCATCAATCGGGGTAACTCCGGAGGTGCGCTGGTGAACCTGAATGGCGAGTTGATTGGTATTAACACCGCGATTCTGGCCTCCAGCGGCGGCAACATTGGTATCGGTTTTGCCATTCCGAGCAATATGGCAATGAATCTTGCACAGCAGTTGATTCAGTCAGGTGAAGTGAAACGCGGGCAACTCGGTATCAAAGGCACGGAAATGACGGCGGATATCGCCAAAGCCTTTAATGTCGATGCGCAGCGTGGTGCTTTTGTTTCCGAAGTGCTGCCCAACTCCGCCGCGCAAAAAGCCGGTATCAAGGCGGGTGATATCATCACCTCGATTAACGACAAAGCGATCACCAGCTTTGCCGAACTGCGTGTCAAAGTGGGCACCACACCGCCAGGTCAGCAGGTGAAGATTGGTCTGTTGCGCCAGGGCAAACCAGTTACCGTGACCGTGACGCTGGAGCAGAGCGCGCAAACCACCGCCAGCGCCCAGCTCATGTCGCCAGCATTACAAGGTGCTACCTTGAGTGATGGAACGGCAAAAAGCGGCGATAAAGGCGTGAAAGTCGATGCCATCGAAAAAGGCACTCCGGCTGAGCAGGCTGGCTTGCAAAAAGATGATGTGATTGTCGGGGTAAACCGCGATCGCGTGACGTCGCTGGCCGAAATGCGCAAAGCGCTGGAAGGTAAACCGCCGGTGCTGGCACTGAATGTGGTGCGCGGTGACGAAAGCATTTACTTACTTATGCGTTAAACCTCGCAAACGGCGGACAAGCAGGTGTTTGTCCGCCTTTCTCATGCTATTCTGCCCTGCGATCAAACCTTTCCTGAAATAACACCATGATTCTTAAACTTTTGCGTTCTGTGGTGATGGGCCTGATCGTAGCGGGCTTACTGCTTGTTGCGATTCCTGCGCTGCGTATGGGCAGCAACGTCACCTTTGATCATGATAACAGCGATGATGAATCCCCCGTGAGCTTCAATCAAGGGGTGCGTCGTGCTGTGCCTGCGGTCGTCAACGTGTATAACCGCAGTGCTCACGGCAACAACAATCGTGGCATTACCACGCTGGGTTCCGGCGTGATCATGAACGTGAAAGGCTACATCCTGACCAATAAGCATGTGATTAATAACGCCGATCAGATTATCGTCGCGCTGCAGGATGGTCGTTTCTTTGAAGCCACTTTGGTCGGCTCAGATGCCATGACCGATCTCGCCGTGCTAAAAATCAGCGCCACAAATCTGCCGACCATTCCCATCAATGCCAAACGTATCGCACACATTGGTGATGTCGTAATGGCCATCGGCAACCCTTACAACCTCGGTCAGACGGTCACCCAAGGCATCATCAGTGCCACCGGGCGCGTGGGTTTGAGTTCTTCAGGCCGTCAAAACTTCCTGCAGACCGATGCGTCCATCAATCAGGGGAATTCCGGCGGTGCGTTGATCAACTCGTTGGGTGAGTTGATGGGCATCAACACGCTCACCTTTGATAAAAGTAATGACGGTGAAACGCCGGAAGGCATTGGTTTTGCTATTCCTACCGCATTAGCAACCAAAATTATGGATAAGCTGATTCGCGACGGCCGCGTGATTCGCGGCTATATCGGGATAACCGGACGTGAACTTCCCCCGCTGCACGGCCAGGGCAGCAGCCTCGATCGCGCGCAAGGCATTATCGTCAGTGAAGTGACACCAGGAGGGCCAGCCGATCGTGCGGGCATTCAGGCTAATGATGTGCTGTTGCAGGTGAACGGCAAACCGGCCTTGTCGGCGCAGGAAACCATGGACCAGGTGGCAGAGATTCGCCCCGGGTCGGTGATTCAGGTGCAGGTGTTACGCAACGAACAGAAGATGATGTTGCCCGTGACCATTCAGGAATTCCCGGAAGCACCGGCAACCACCACGCCACAACAATAAGGGCGCTGATGCGTCCTTCAGATTTAACTGCGATCGACCGGGAAGGCGATCACGTCGCTCAGCGCATTCGCTTTCAACGCCAGCATAATCAAACGATCGACACCCAGCGCCACGCCTGAGCACGCAGGCATGCCGTGCGACAGCGCATCCAGTAGGTAAGTATCAATTGGATGCTGCGGCAAACCCCGCGCGGCACGGCGGCGGTTATCTTGCTCAAAACGCTGACGCTGTTCACGGCTATCGGTTAACTCACGGAATCCGTTCGCCAACTCCACACCTTTGTAATAGACCTCGAAGCGCTCTGCGACGCGATGATCTTCGGTGCTAATTTCAGCCAGCGCCGCCTGGCTTGCCGGGAAGTGATACACGAAGCATGGCTTGTCATTGCCAATCTTCGGTTCAACCCCCAGCATAAACAGCAGCTGCAGCAGCGTATCGCGGTCATCTTCGCGGTTAGCCAATTCACCTTCGCCCAGTTTGGTTGCCGCTTCACGCAGCTGCGCCTTATCTGCCGATAACGGGTCGAGCTCCAGGTGACGGATAAACGCTTGCTGATATGACAGTGACTCGGCGCTATCGCACTCCAGCACTTGCTGCATTAAATCGTCCACTTCATTCATCAGACGATACATGTCGTAGTGTGGGCGATACCACTCCAGCATGGTGAATTCTGGATTGTGATGGCGTCCTGCCTCCTCATTACGGAAGCAACGTCCCATCTGGTAGATCGGGCCACTGCCCGCCGCCAGCAGACGCTTCATGTGATATTCCGGACTGGTCATCAGCCAGAGATCGCGCCCTTCTGCTGCGCCAGGCCCAACAAAACGCGTCTGGAAGGGTACCAGATGGATATCGGTAATAGTCGCCTGGCTCATCGCCGGGGTATCAACCTCCAGCACGCCGCGATCGGCAAAGAAACGACGAATCTCCGCCAAAATGGCGGCGCGTTTCAACAAATTGGCAATGGGTGCGCTCGGCTGCCAGCTTGCCGTTTCGCTCATGTTGATGACTCCGTATACAGATAAGGGGGAGAAGTCTACCCGTATTGATTAAGGCAAACAACGGCGTAACGGGGTGACGGGCGTTAACAGTGCTTTTTCAGATAAGGAAGCGTAAGAGAAAAAGCCGGTACGAAATCAGGTTTCGCACCGGTCTTCATCACTGCGTGCTGCGTTGAATGGCTTTGCCACCTGCTTCGACATCTTCCCCTACACCACGTGTGGTGTTGCAGGCAGAAAGCAGAGTGGAAAGCACCAAGACTGAGAAAATCGCGACAATACTTTTCTTTAACATAGCCATATCCTTGTTGGTTGCAGTAAAAAGTACAGCCCTTCAAGCATAGACCTGATAAGACACTCCGGCGGCTAAGCCACGGAGAAAAGGTGATGTCGTCGCAATTTATTTGTCAGCTGCGTGTGAGATCGCGCCACCCAAATGGGAGACATCTTCACCAAAGCCGTGGAAAGTGTTGCAGGCACTCAAAGCGGAGGAGACCAGCAACGCAAAAACAGCCAACTTCGCTATCTTTTTCATTTTTCTGAACTCATAGAATGAAAAAAGGCGCATCAATGATGCGCCTGATTTGACGATTATTTTACGCGAGAAACGTATTCGCCAGAACGGGTATCCACTTTAACGACTTCGCCAATCTGCACGAACAGTGGAACTTTGATCACTGCGCCAGTCGACAGAGTAGCGGGTTTGCCGCCGGTACCTGCGGTGTCACCTTTCAGGCCAGGGTCAGTTTCAGTCACTTCAGCTTCGATGAAGTTCGGTGGCTGAACCGCGATCGCTTTATCGTTCCACAGGGTAACGATACAATCAGCGTTGTCCTGCAACCATTTGGTCACGTCATCCAGCACTTTAGCTTCGATCTGATACTGCTCGAAAGACTCTGGGTGCATGAAGTAGTAGAAGTCGCCGTCATTGTAAGAGTACTGCAGCGTCATATCACGAACGTCTGCGCCTTCGGCAGAGTCAGTAGATTTGAAGGTCTTCTCAACGCGAGAACCGGTCAGCAGACGACGCATTTTCACGCGTGCAAATGCCTGGCCTTTACCCGGCTTGACGAACTCACTGGCTTCGATGGCATATGGCTCGCCTTCGAACATGATTTTAAGACCGGGACGGAAATCGTTGCTAAGATAAGTCGCCATAAAGGCCCTCTGTAAATATTGAACTGGTAATAGCCAAAAAAATGGCACACATTGTAACCCTAAATCCCCCCATCAGAGAAGATTGGTTGCAGCAACTTGCTGATGTTGTCACCGATCCTGCTGAATTACTGCAACTTTTAGCTCTCGATCAACATCCAGATCTGGCCGCAGGCCACGATGCGCGCAAGCTTTTTGCCCTGCGCGTGCCTCGCGCCTTCATTCAGCGTATGGCTATCGGTGATCCGCAAGACCCTCTGTTGCTGCAAGTTTTGACCAGCCGTCAGGAATTTGTTGATGCGCCAGGTTACAGCACCGACCCGCTGGATGAACAGAGCAGCGTGGTGCCGGGTTTACTGCATAAGTATAGAAACCGTGCGCTGCTGCTGGTGAAAGGCGGTTGTGCCGTCAACTGCCGCTACTGTTTCCGCCGCCATTTCCCCTATCAGGATAACCAAGGCAATAAGCGCAACTGGCAGGCTGCGATTGATTACATCGCTGAGCACCCAGAACTGGATGAGATTATCTTCTCCGGTGGCGATCCGCTGATGGCGAAAGATCATGAGCTGGCGTGGCTGGTTGGCGCGTTGGAAAAAATTCCGCATCTGAAACGTTTGCGTATCCACAGCCGCTTGCCGGTGGTGATCCCTGCTCGCATCACCGAGGGATTATGTCAGATTCTGGCTGAGACGCGCCTGCAAGTGTTAATGGTCAGTCATATCAACCATGCGCAGGAGATTGACGACGAACTGCGCTATGGCATGCAGATGTTGAAGCGTGCAGGCGTGACGTTGCTTAATCAGAGTGTGCTGCTGCGTGGCATCAACGATGATGCGCAAGCGCTGGCAAACCTGAGCAATGCGTTGTTTGATGCCGGCATTCTGCCCTACTACCTGCACGTGCTGGATAAAGTACAGGGTGCCGCCCATTTCTTTGTTTCCGACGATGAAGCCCGTGCGCTGGTGCGCCAGTTGCTGGCGATGGTGTCAGGCTACATGGTGCCGAAGCTGGCGCGTGAGATTGGTGGAGAGCCCAGCAAAACACCGCTGGACTTACAGCTCCGTCAGGAATAAAAAAAGCCGCATCAGCGCTGAGGGATCCCCACTAAATCAGCGCTAATAAACCAACACCATATTTTGGTAGGTTTTGGCGAGGTGGTTAAGA